>NZ_JBIWFI010000032.1:0-106197 GCF_044762985.1 Streptomyces sp. NPDC096339
CGCGGGTTTTTGGGGGGGGGGGGGGGGGGCCCCCCCCCGGCCCGGGGCCCCCCCCCCCCCCCGGGGGGGGGGGGGGGCCCCGGGGCGCCCCCCCCGCCCCTCGCGCGTTCCGCTCAGGCCCCCGACTTGCCGGCGGCGGCCTCCTTGGCCTCCCACTCCGCGATCACGTCGATCGGCGGCGGCGCCTTCGCCAGGAACACCCACGTGAAGTACACCGCGAGCACCATCGGCGGCAGCTTCAGCGCGATCAGAACCCAGCCGAGCTGCGTCGCGTCACCCCACCAGTACAGCGGGAAGAGGATCGCGTACTTGGCGAGGAAGATCAGCCCCCACGCGAGGCTGGCCTTCACGTACGCCTTCTTGCGCCCCGGGTTGCGGGTGCGCCAGGACAGGTTCTCCTTGAAGACCGGCCCGAGGATCACGCCCAGCAGCGGGAAGCCCACCAGCGCCGAGAGCGTGAAGGCGGCGCCCAGGCAGACGCCGTAGATCATGCCCGGCAGGTAGAAGCCCTTGGCGTCGCCCGTGAACAGGGCGAAGGCCACGCCCACGCCCACGCCGAAGACCCCGCTGAACGCGTGCTTGACGGTGTCCTTGCGCAGCAGCCGCACGATCACCAGCAGCACCGCGACCGCGCCCGCGGCGATGGCGGACACCTTCACGTCCTTGTTGATCGTGTAGATCATGACGAAGAGGAGCCCGGGGAGCATCGTCTCCACGGTGCCCCGGATGCCCCCGAACGCGTCGAACAGCGCCGCCTGCGTCACCGCCTTCTGATCGTCAGTGGGCGCGGCGGCGGCCGCGGCGGCGGGTTCCGGAGGGGTCGGTCCGTCGAGTGACATCACCGGTCAGTGCTCCTGTCCGAGCGGTCGGAGTTCGTACTTGGGGTTAAAGAGCACCCGGCGGCCGTGGCTCATGGAGATGCGCCCGGAGGCGATCAGCCGGCGGCCGGGCTCGATTCCCACGATCGAGCGACGCCCGAGCCAGACCACGTCCAGCGCCGCCGAGCCGTCGAACAGCTCGGCCTCCAGGGCGGGCACGCCCGCGCGGGGCCGCAGGGTGACGGTGCGCAGAGTGCCCGTCACCTTGACTATCTGGCGGTCGTGGCAGTCGCAGATCCGCGTGCAACCCGCGGCTTCTGCGTCCTCCTGCAGCTCCGCCGAATGCAGCTCCTCCTGCGAGGACGACAGCCGCTCGATCATCCGGCGGAACCGGCCCGCCGGCCTGGCCGCCTTGGCCGGCTTCACGGACTTCTCGGGACGCGGTTCAGCACTCATAACAGGAAGCCTACCGGCGTGCCGACCGCCCATCGAAGCTACCTCTCGAAGCGGTACCCCATGCCCGGCTCGGTGATGAAGTGCCGCGGGTGTGAGGGATCGGCCTCCAGTTTGCGGCGCAGCTGCGCCATGTAGACCCGCAGATAGTTCGTCTCGGTGCCGTACGAGGGCCCCCACACCTCCTGGAGGAGCTGCTTCTGGCTGACGAGCTTGCCGCCGTTGCGGACGAGGACCTCCAGCAGGTGCCACTCGGTGGGCGTCAGCCGTACGTCGCGCCCCTCCCGTACGGCCTTCTTGGCGGCCAGGTCCACCGTGAAGCCGGCGGTCTCCACGACCACCTCGTCCTCGCCCGCGCCGGCGGACGGCTCGGCCCGGCGGACGGCCGCGCGCAGCCGGGCCAGCAGCTCGTCCATGCCGAAGGGCTTGGTGACGTAGTCGTCGGCGCCCGCGTCGAGGGCCTCGACCTTCTCGTCGGAGGTGTGGCGGGCGGAGAGGACCAGGATCGGCACCCGGGTCCAGCCCCGCAGGCCCTTGATCACCTCGATCCCGTCCATGTCGGGCAGGCCCAGGTCGAGCAGGACCACGTCGGGATGGCGGGCGGCCGCGAGTTCCAGCGCGCTCGCGCCGTCGGCGGCCGCGTCGACCTCGTACCTGCGCGCCTTGAGGTTGATCACGAGGGCTCGGACGATCTGCGGCTCGTCTTCCACCACGAGCACCCGGGTCATTGAGGTCCTGCCTTCTGTCGTTCCGTGTCGAGGTCTTCCATGATCATGTCTGCGACCGGTCCGGTGGCGCGGGCTTCGCCGCACACCGTGACGCGTGGCGGCGGGCCCGCCCGGGTCTCGGCCGTCATTGCCGTCGCGGCCGTCGCGGCCGTCGCGGCCCTGAGCGTGAGGACCATGGTCAGCCCGCCGCCGGGTGTGTCCTCGGCCGCCAGGGTGCCGTCCATGGCCTCGGCGAAGCCGCGGGCCACGGCGAGCCCGAGGCCCACTCCGGCCCCGCGCGGGGCGTCCCCGTGCCGCTGGAAGGGGGCGAAGATCCGGTCCTTGGCCTCGTCGGGCACACCGGGTCCGCGGTCGACCACGCGCACCTCGACCCGGTCGCCGAGGAAGCTGGCCGCCACGAGCACCGGCTCGCCCGCCGGGCTGTACTTGACGGCGTTCTCCACCACGTTGGCCACGGTCCGCTCCAGCAGCCCCGGATCCACCGCGACCATCGGCAGCGTCTCGGGCACGTCCAGCAGCACGCTGTCCTCCGGTACGCCGCCCAGCGCCATCGGGACCACCTCGTCGAGGTCGATCTCCCTGATCAGCGGGGTCACGGTGCCGGTCTGCAGCCGGGACATGTCCAGCAGGTTGCCCACGAGGTGGTCGAGCCGGTCGGCGCCGTCCTCGATGCCTTCGAGGAGCTCGGCCCGGTCCTCCTCGGACCACTCGACGTCGTCGGAGCGCAGGGAGCTCACGGAGGCCTTGATGGACGCGAGGGGCGTACGCAGGTCATGGCTGACGGCGGCCAGCAGGGCGGTCCGGATCCGGTTGCCCTCGGCGAGCCTGCGGGCTTCCTCGGCCTCCCCGACGAGGCGCTGGCGGTCCAGGACCACGGCCGCCTGAGCGGCGAAGGCGCCCAGGACGCGGCGGTCCTCGGCGGGCAGCACCCGGCCCGACAGGGCCAGCGCCATGTGGTCCCCGATGGGCATGTCCACATCGGCGTCCTCGGGCCGGTCCACGGGAGCGGGGCCGACGCTGCCGGCCCGGGTCCAGGGCTCCGTGTCGCCCGCGCGCTCCAGCAGGGCCACGGACTCCATCGCGAAGGTCTCCCGGACCCTCTCCAGCAGCGCGGGCAGCGCCGTCTCGCCGCGCAGCACGCTGCCGGCCAGGAAGGAGAGGATCTCGGACTCGGCGCGCAGCCGGGCGGCCTGGTGGGTGCGCCGGGCGGCCAGGTCCACCACCGACGCCACCGAGACGGCGACCCCGAAGAAGATGGCGATCGCCACGATGTTCTTGGGGTCGGAGATCGTGAACCGGTGCAGGGGCGGGGCGAAGTAGTAGTTGAGCAGCAGCGAGCCGAAGGCGGCCGAGGCCAGGGCCGGCCAGAGCCCGCCCAGCAGCGCCGCCGCCACGGTCAGTGCCAGGAAGAGCAGCATGTCGTTGGCGAGCCCCGGGTCCGCCTCGACGTGTGTGAGGAGCAGGCACAGCAGCATGGGGAAGATCACGCCGACCGCCCACCCGGCGAGGATCCGGGCCCGGCCGAGGCGGGCCCCCGAGCGGGCCACGGGCAGCCCGCGCCCCTTGGCGACCTCCTCGTGCGTGACGATGTGGACGTCGAGGTCAGGGCCCGAGTCCCGGGCGACGGTGGCGCCCACGCCGGGCCCGAAGACGTACTGCCAGGTCTTGCGGCGGCTGGAGCCGAGGACGATCTGGGTGGCGTTGACCCCGCGGGCGAATTCGAGCAGCGCGTCCGGGACGTCGTCGCCGATCACATGGTGAAACGTTCCTCCGAGGTCCTCGACCAGCGTGCGCTGGATCGCGAGCTCCTTCGGCGAGGCCGCGGTCAGCCCGTCGCTGCGGGCGATGTACACGGCGAGGATCTCGCTGCCGGAGCCCTTGGCCGCCATCCGGGAGGCGCGCCGGATCAGCGTGCGCCCCTCCGGGCCGCCGGTGAGCCCGACGACGATCCGTTCGCGCGCCTGCCAGGTGGAGCGGATGCCGTGCTCGCCCCGGTACTCCTGGAGGTACTCGTCCGCCCGGTCGGCCACCCACAGCAGCGCGAGCTCGCGCAGGGCGGTGAGGTTGCCGGGCCGGAAGTAGTTCGACAGGGCCGCGTCGACCTTGTCGGGCTTGTATATGTTGCCGTGGGCCATCCGCCGCCGCAGCGCCTGCGGGTCCATGTCGACCAGTTCGATCTGGTCGGCCCGCCGGACCACCTCGTCCGGGACCGTCTCCCGCTGCCGGACCCCGGTGATCGATTCGACCACGTCCCCGAGGGATTCCAGGTGCTGGATGTTGACGGTGGTCACGACGTCGATGCCGGCCCGCAGCAGCTCCTCGACGTCCTGCCAGCGCTTGGCGTTGCGCGAGCCCGGGACGTTGGTGTGCGCGAGTTCGTCGACGAGGGCTATCGCGGGCCCGCGGGCCAGCAGCGCGTCCACGTCCATCTCGGTGAACGTCGCGCCGCGGTGGACCAGCTCCTTGCGCTCGACCCGCTCCAGCCCGTGGAGCATCACCTCGGTCCGCGGCCGCCCGTGGTGCTCGACGAAGCCGACGACGCAGTCGGCACCCCGCTCCACCCTGCGGTGGCCCTCGGAGAGCATCGCGTAGGTCTTGCCCACACCGGGTGCCGCGCCGAGATAGATCCTTAGCCTGCCGCGTCCCATGGGCCCATTCTCAAGGACGTTTGCCCCGTTCACGCACCTTTGGCGACGCCCGCGCCCATCCCTGACGAATCCCTGACGCGGGCGCCGCGAAGCACCGTGGGCCGTACCCCCAGGGAGTACGGCCCACGGCCTGAAACGATCGCGTCCCTCGCGTCGGCGGGGGTCAGCGGACCTCGGTGATCTCCGGGCCGCGCTCCAGCTGACCCATGCCACCGCCGAAGCGGGAGCCTTCCTGCTCCTCCGTCTGCACGCCGTCCGGCACCATCTGGGCGTCGTTCGGCAGCTTCAGGACGATCGGGTCACGCGGGGCCATCGGACCGTCGCCGCGGACGACGACGGTGTCCCGGAAGATCGTTTCCAGCAGACCGGCCGACTCGGGGCGCACCGCGCCCTGGCCGGAGATCACACCGCGCAGGAACCAGCGCGGGCCGTCGACGCCGACGAAGCGGACCAGCTGGGCGCCGGTCTGCCCGTCCGGGAGCGGTACGGGGACCTGCGCGCGCAGCTCCCAGCCCAGCGGACCCTCGACCTCGTCGATGATGCCGCCCTGCTGGGTGATGCCCGCGGCGATCTCCTCGCGGACCTCGCCCCAGATGCCTTCCTTCTTGGGCGCGGCGAAGGCCTGCAGCTGTACGGCGCTGTCGCGCAGCACCACGGTCGCGGCCACGATCGCGTCACCGGCGACCTCGACGCGCAGCTCCATGCCCTCGACACCGGGTACGAGGATGCCGCCCAGGTCGACCCGGCCCTCGGCGGGGCTGCCGGGCACCTCGGAGACGTCCCAGGGGCCGTCCGGCCGCGGGGCCGGCGGCAGGTTCACACGGCGCGGTGCGGCGTCCTGCTCATCGGCGTCGGCCGCAGCGCCGTCCACGCTGTCGACGACCTGCTCGGCCGCGCCGCCGTCCTTGACGGAGTCGTTCTTCTTGCGACGTCCGAACACGTCACTGTCCTTCCCGGTCGGTTACGACCGAAGCGTAGCCATTCCCACCCTGCTGACCAGCGCCTGATCCGGCCACGGCCGCATGACCGCCGGTGGAGCCGAAACCCCCCTCGGCCCGGGCCGAGCCGGGAAGTTCCGCCACCTCGTGGAAGCGCACCTTCTCGACCCGCTGGACAACCAGCTGGGCAATGCGGTCGAAACGCTCGAACCGGACGCTCTCGCGAGGGTCGAGATTGACCACGATCACCTTGATCTCCCCACGGTACCCGGCATCCACCGTCCCCGGGGCATTCACGAGCGCGAGCCCGCAGCGGGCGGCGAGACCGGAGCGCGGGTGCACGAACGCGGCGTACCCGTCGGGCAGCGCGATGGACACGCCGGTGGGCAGGACGGTCCGCTCACCGGGGGCGAGCTCGGCGGCCTGGGTGGTCACCAGGTCGCAGCCGGCGTCGCCGGGGTGGCCGTACGCCGGGATGGGCACCTCGGGGTCGACGCGGCGGATCAGCACGTCGACGGGAGAGCTGTCGTTCAGGGACATCAGGGGTTCACCTCGAAGGCGCGTGCGCGCCTGACCTGGTCCGGGTCGGCCATGGCCGCCCGGATCTCCTCGGGCCGACCGTTGTCGATGAAGTGGTCGACCTTCACCTCGATGAACAGCGCGTCCGCGCGCACGGCGACAGGGCCCTCGGGCCCGCCTATGCGGCCGACCGCACTGCAGTAGATCTTGCGCCCGGCCACGGCGGTGACCTCGGCCTCCAGGTACAGCACGGTGTCCACGGGCACCGGCCGTACGAAGTCGGTCTCCAGCCTGCCCGTCACGGCGATGACGCGCAGCAGCCAGTTCAGGGAGCCCAGCGTCTCGTCGAGCGCGGTGGCCAGCACCCCGCCGTGGGCGAGACCCGGGGCACCCTGGTGTGCGGGCTTGACGGTGAACTCGGCGGTGACGCGCACGCCCTCGCCCGCCCGGGCCTCCAGGTGGAGTCCGTGCGGCTGGCCCCCACCGCAGCCGAAGCAGTGCTCGTAGTGCGCGCCGAGCAACTCGCCGGGTGCCGGGGCGTCGGGGTGCCGGACCGGTGCGACGGCATCGGCCGGGGGCGTCAACGCTGTGTTTCGTCCACTCACAGCCGCAGACCTTACCCGCGCGGCTACCCACCGGTCGCCTCGTGGGAGGCTTGGCGGTATGCAGCTCTCCCCCGCGCACCACGACGAACGCCTGACCGCCCCCCGCTCCTGGTGGTTCATCTCCGTACTCATCGGGCTGGCCTGCGCGTTGATGCTGCTGCCGCTGGGCACGCTGCCGCTGCTGGCCGGGCTGGTCGGCGGCACCGCGCTGGCCGGGCTGCTGGTGAGTTCGTACGGGTCCGCGCGCGTGCGCGTGGTGAACGGGGCGCTGGCCGCCGGTGAGGCGCGGATCCCGGTGACGGCCCTGGGTGATCCCGAGGTCCTCGACGCCGAGGAGGCCCGCGCCTGGCGCACGTACAAGGCCGACACCCGCGCCTTCATGCTGATGCGCAGCTACGTGCCGACGGCGCTCCGCATCGAGGTCACGGATCCGGCGGACCCGACCCCGTACGTCTACGTCTCCACCCGCGAGCCGGAGGCCCTGCGGGCGGCCGTCCTCGCCGCGAAGACGGCCCAGCGGACGGCCTAGGGGGCGTCCGGCCTGTCCGGCCCTGACCCGGCGGACACCCCCTAGTACTCGGTGGACCCCTCGAGTGCGGCCCTGGCGGCCTCGGGAAGGGGCTGGGAGGGCTGTTCCAGGGGCGGAAGCTGCGGCAGGGCGTCCCAGGGCACGGCGCGGCTCCGGAGGTCACCACGGACCTTCTCGGCGAGTTTGCGGGTGTCGCGGCGGTTCATGACCGCACCCACCGCCGCGCCGATCATGAACGGCATGAGGTTCGGCAGGTTGCGGAACATCCGCTTCATGATCTGCTGGCGCAGTTCGCGCTTCATCTGACCGCCGAGCGCCGCGTTCAGCGTCGTCGGCTTGGTCAGGTCCACCCCGCGCTCCTCGGTCCACGAGGTGAGGTAGGCGAAGCTGCGCTCCGCGAGCGTGCCGGGGGCCCGCAGGCCGTAGACCTCGTGGAGCTCGGCGATGAGCTTCAGCTCGATCGCCGCGACCCCGGTGATCTCGGCGGCCAGTTCCATCGGCATGGCGGGCGGGACGGGCAGCATGGCCGCCGCCCCGATGCCGGCGCCGACGGTGGAGCTGCCGTTGGCGGCGCCCGTGATCAGCTTGTCGGCAAGCTGATCGGGGCCGAGGCCCGGAAACTGTCCGCGCAGGGTCGCGAGGTCCCGGACCGGAACGCGCGGTGCGATCTCGATGATCCGGTCGGCGATGTACAGGGCGGCGGCCCTGATGCCCGCGCCGCCCTTGCGTACACCGTTCTTGACGGCTTGCAGCCGACGGGCCCCGGACCCCTGTCCGGACGCCTCGTCGGCCCCTGTGGCCGACGGCACCGCTATCGCGGCGCCTGAGGACACGGCGGGTCCGCCGGGGGCTCCAGGACCCGTTTCCGGGTCCGTGGCTCCCACCTGCGTCTCCGCCGATTCACCACGTTTGCGCAAGCCGAGCTTGCGAAACGGTGTCGAGCCAGCCACGGCCGACGCCTCTCAGTCGCAGTCGCGGCAGATCGGCTGACCGTTCTTCTCTCGTGCGAGCTGGCTGCGGTGGTGAACCAGGAAGCAGCTCATGCAGGTGAACTCGTCGGCCTGCTTGGGCAGGACCCGGACGGCCAGTTCCTCGTTGGAGAGGTCCGCGCCGGGCAGGTCCATGCTCTCGACCGAGTCGAACTCGTCCATGTCCGAAGACGAGGAAGACTTCTCGTTGCGCCGCGCCTTCAGCTCTTCGATGCTGTCGTTGTCGACGTCGTCGTCGGTCTTGCGTGGGGTGTCGTAGTCCGTTGCCATTTTTCGCTCTCCCCCTCTGGGTGTTAGCGGTGTCTCAGCGCAGGTAACGCGCGAGAGGCCGGACTTGTGCCCGACCTGAGGCGGAGATTTTGCCTCACATCAAGGTCTGTTACTCAATCGACACCCAGCCTCACGCCTGAAGAGCCGATTGGCTGGGATGACGACCGGGACCGTACACGGTCCGGAGGCCGTCTTGCACAAACGCCACCCCGTCTATTTCCCGCCATCAGGGGGGCCGGAAACCCGGACTTCCCGGGCTTTCCGGCCCCCTGAAGGTCACCGAACGCACATGGCCGGACACCGGACACTGTGATCGATCACACAAAGGCAAGCGACTGCACAGGGCAAGTATTCAGCCAACAGCGAACACGGGGTTGGGCTCTCACAAGGGGAGAGTGACACGCATCACGAGGCCACCGCCCTCCCGGGGCACCGCCTGGATCCGCCCGCCGTGTGCGCGCGCCACGGAGCGCGCGATCGACAGGCCGAGCCCGACACCCTTGTCGCTGCCCGTTCGCTCCGTACGCAGCCGTCTGAAGGGCTCGAAGAGGTTGTCCACCTCGTACGCGGGAACGACGGGACCCGTGTTCGACACCAGGAGCACCGCCTGGCCGTGCTGGACCTCGGTGGTCACCTCCACCCAGCCGCCCTCCGGCACGTTGTACCGGACGGCGTTCTGCACCAGGTTGAGGGCGATCCGCTCCAGCAGGACCCCGTTGCCCTGGACGACGGCCAACGCGCGCTCGCCGCGGATCTCCACGCCCTTCGCCTCGGCCTCGGCGTGCACCTGGTCGACGGCGCGCGAGGCGACCTCCGCCAGGTCCACGGGCTTGCGCTCGACGATCTGGTTCTCGCTGCGGGCCAGCAGCAGCAGGCCCTCGACGAGCTGCTCGCTGCGCTCGTTGGTGGCGAGCAGGGTCTTGCCGAGCTGCTGGAGCTCGACCGGGGCCCCGGGGTCGGAGAGGTGCACCTCCAGCAGGGTCCGGTTGATCGCGAGCGGGGTGCGCAGCTCGTGCGAGGCGTTCGCCACGAACCTCTGCTGGGCCGTGAAGGCCCGCTCCAGCCGGTCGAGCATGTCGTCGAAGGTGTCGGCGAGCTCCTTGAGCTCGTCGTCCGGCCCGTCCAGCTCGATCCGCCGGGTCAGGTCGGAGCCCACGACCCGGCGGGCGGTGCGGGTGATCCTGCCCAGCGGCGAGAGCACCCGGCCGGCCATCGCGTAGCCGAAGGCGAAGGCGATGATGCTCAGCCCCAGCAGGGCCATCAGCGAACGGCTCAGCAGGTCGTCCAGCGCGTGCCTGCGCTGAGCGGTCACGCACTGGTTGACCGCCACGGTGAACTGGTCCCACTGGGTGATGTTGGCAACGCCGGGACACGTGTCACTGGTGACCCGTACGCTCTGCCCGCCGACGATGTTGTACGGGATCGTGTTGCCCTCGCGCAGGGCCTGTGCCGCCAGCAGGTAGATGATCGACAGCAGCAGGATGCCCGCGATCAGGAACATCCCGCCGTACAGCAGCGTGAGCCTTATCCGGATGGTCGGCCTCAGCCATGGGAAGGGACCCTCGGGCTGGCCGGGGTCCCAGGTCGGTTTCGGCGGCGCCGGAGGTGGCGCCGGAGTCGTCGCCACCCTCGTCAGATCCGGTATCCGGAGCCAGGGACGGTCACGATGACCGGGGGCTCCCCCAGCTTGCGGCGCAGCGTCATGACCGTCACCCGCACCACGTTCGTGAAGGGATCGGTGTTCTCGTCCCATGCCTTCTCCAGCAGCTGCTCGGCGGAAACGACGGTCCCCTCGCTGCGCATGAGGACCTCCAGCACCGCGAACTCCTTGGGCGCCAGCTGCACCTCCTTGCCCTCGCGGAACACTTCGCGACGGTTCGGGTCCAGCTTGATCCCGGCCCGCTCCAGCACGGGCGGCAGGGCGACGGTGGTGCGCCGCCCGAGCGCCCGGACGCGGGCGGTCAGCTCGGTGAAGGCGAAGGGCTTGGGCAGGTAGTCGTCCGCCCCGAGCTCCAGCCCCTCCACACGGTCGCTGACGTCTCCGGAGGCGGTCAGCATCAGCACGCGCGTGGGCATGCCGAGCTCGACGATCTTCCGGCACACGTCGTCGCCGTGCACGAGCGGGAGGTCCCGGTCGAGCACGACCACGTCGTAGTCGTTCACGCCGACCCGCTCCAGGGCGGCGGCGCCGTCGTACACGACGTCCACGGCCATGGCCTCCCGGCGCAGCCCGGTGGCCACCGCATCGGCGAGCAGCTGCTCGTCCTCGACGACGAGTACGCGCACGTCGTTTCCTTCCTCCGAGCCCGTCACAGGGCACACGTGTATTGCGTCTGTTGCGTCGTCCATCCTGCCCGTTTCGCCGGTAAACCGGCTGTAAGGCGCCGCACGGACGGGGGCCTGCGGGGCGGGAGTGAGGATTGGCTCACATGGTGAGGTTTCCGGGCCCGGGGGGCTGGGGAGGACGACAGGACACCCCATCCACTCCCTGACGGCGGAGAGCCACGTGCCGCCGCCGACCCACGAAGAGGGGGCGAACCCCATCATGGACGCATTCACCGCGGGTCTCCTGCAGCGCATCAGGGCCACGCAGTCGGACCTCAGGCAGGCCCGCGAGACGGGCGACGACTTCCTCGCGGAAGTGGAACAGGCGGAGCTGGAGGACCTCCAGCGCCTCGCCGCGGAACACGGAGTCCCGGTCTCCGCGGCCTGACCTCCGGTCCGGTAAGCCGACGAACCCCCGGCCGCCCTCTGGGCGGCCGGGGGTTCGCCACGTCCGGCCCCCTACGGGGCCGCTGCCGGGGCTCCGCCCAGACCCCGCGCGGGTCAGTCGTGCCAGGCTCCCGCCTCGTCCAGCAGCGGCTGCAGCGAGGCGAAGACGGCGGGCGTGGCCGCCAGGACCAGTTCCCCCGACGCCCGCTCGCCCGGCCGGCCGCCCGTGAGGGCTCCCGCCTCGCGGGCGATCAGGTCACCCGCGGCCAGGTCCCACGGGTTCAGCCCGCGCTCGTAGTACCCGTCCAGCCGCCCGGCGGCCACGTCGCACAGGTCCAGCGCCGCCGACCCGCCCCGCCGGATGTCCCGGACCAGCGGGATGATCCGCGCCGCGACCTCCGCCTGGTGGGCCCGCCGGCTCTGCAGGTACCCGAAGCCGGTCCCCACCAGCGCCTGGTCCAGCGGCGCGGCCGCCCGGCACGCGAGCCGCGCCCCGTCCAGCCACGCCCCGCCGCCCAGCACCGCGTGGTACGTCTCCCCCCGCATCGGCGCGGCCACGACGCCGACCACCGTCTCGCCCCCGTACTCGGCCGCGATGGACACGCCCCAGCTCGGCAGCCCGTAGAGGTAGTTCACCGTGCCGTCCAGCGGGTCGACGACCCACCGCACCCCGCTCGTGCCCGGGGTGTCGGCCCCCTCCTCGCCGAGCAGCCCGTCCGCGGGCCGCCGCTCCGCGAGGATGCCGGTGATCAGCTTCTCCGCCGCGATGTCCATCTCGGTCACCACGTCGATCGGGCTGGTCTTGGTCGCGGCCACCGCCAGGTCGGCCGGTCGGCCGTCGCGCAGCAGCGCCCCGGCCTGCCGGGCGGCGTCCAGGCCCACGGCCAGCAGTTCGGCCTTCAGTTCTTCGGAGATCACGGTCCGGCTACCCCTCTGCGTTCCCTACGCGTACGGACTGTCCACGCCCGCGGCCGCCGGCCGGGGGCTCCGCGCCGGGCAGCAGCCCACGGCGCACAGGTCGTGGCTCGCTCCCAGCAGCCCGAGCGCGCACCGCTCGACGCTCTCGCCCCGTTCGGCCGCGGCCCGCTCCAGCACGAGCTCGCGTACCGCCGCCGCGAACCGCGGGTCGGCGCCGACCGTCGCCGAGCGGGCGATCGGCAGGCCGAGCTCCGCGGCCTTCGCCGTGGCCTCGGTGTCGAGGTCGTACAGGACCTCCATGTGGTCCGAGACGAAGCCGATCGGCACCATGACCACCGCCGGGGTGCCCGCCCCGTGCAGGGCCTCCAGGTGGTCGCAGATGTCCGGCTCCAGCCACGGGATGTGCGGGGCGCCGCTGCGCGACTGGTAGACGAGGTCCCAGGGCAGTTCGGTGCCCGTCTCGGCCCGCACCGCGTCCGCGATCACCTTGGCCACGTCCAGGTGCTGCTTGACGTAGGCCCCGCCCTCGCCGCCTTCCGTGTGCTCCTCGACCGGGCCGGAGGCGTCGGCCGCCGCGGTGGGGATGGAGTGCGTGGTGAAGACCAGGCGCGCGCCGGCCCGGACCTCCCGCGGCAGGGACTCCAGGGAGGCGAGCACCCCGTCGATCATGGGCTGCACGAAGCCGGGGTGGTTGAAGTAGTGCCGCAGCTTGTCCACCTTCGGCAGCTCGGTCACGCCCTCCTCGGCGAGCGTCGCGAGCGCGTCGGCGAGGTTCTCGCGGTACTGCCGGCAGCCCGAGTACGAGGCGTACGCGCTGGTCGCGAGGACCGCGATCCAGCGGCGCCCGTCGGCGGCCATCTCCCGCATCACGTCGGTCAGGTACGGGGCCCAGTTGCGGTTGCCCCAGTAGACCGGGAGGTCCAGCCCGTGCTGGGCGAAGTCCTTGCGCAGCGCGTCCAGCAGCTCGCGGTTCTGGGCGTTGATGGGGCTGACGCCGCCGAAGCCGAAGTAGTGCTGCCCGACCTCCTTGAGGCGCTCGCGCGGGATGCCCCGGCCGCGCGTGACGTTCTCCAGGAACGGCACCACGTCGTCGGGTCCCTCGGGGCCGCCGAAGGACAGCAGCAGGAGGGCGTCGTATGGGGCGGCGAGGCCGCCGGCGGGCGGGAGGAGCTGGTCTGACATGCCCCGAATCCTGCCACCCGGCGTCCTCGCGCGGGAACCGGCCCGGCCTCGACGCGCTCCACAAAGCAGGTAAGGTAAACCTAAGTTCCATGATCCGGAATTTCGCCATGCGGGCGTCCGGCCACCGGTCGTAATCTGTATGAGCCGATGTCGTCCCTTACGGAGTCCCCTTGCCCAGTCCCTACCGCGCCATCTTCGCGGCTCCCGGAACCAAGGCCTTCAGCGCCGCCGGCCTGATCGGCCGACTGCCGATCTCCATGGTCGGCGTCGGCATCCTGACGATGATCTCCGAGATCACCGGCCGCTACGCCATGGCCAGCGCCCTCACCGGCACCCTGGCGCTCTCAGCCGCCGTCATCGGTCCGCAGGTCTCCCGCCTGGTGGACCAGTACGGGCAGCGCAGGGTCCTGCGGCCCGCCACCCTGATATCGGTGGCGGCGGTCGCCGGACTGCTGCTGGCCGCCGCGAACGGGCTGCCGGACTGGACCCTCTTCGTCCTCACCGCGATCGCCGGTTGCGTGCCGAGCGTGGGCTCGATGGTCCGCGCCCGCTGGACCGTGCTCTACGCGGACTCCCCCCGCGAGCTGCACACCGCGTACTCCTTCGAGTCCGTGGTGGACGAGGTCTGCTTCATCTTCGGCCCGATCATCGCCATCGGCCTGTCCACCACCTGGTTCCCCGAGGCCGGCCCGCTCATCGCCGCGGTCTGCCTGATGGTGGGCGTCTGGCTGCTCACAGCCCAGCGCTCCACCGAACCGGAACCGCACCCGCGCGAGACGACCGGGAAGCACACCTCGGCCCTGCGCTCCCCCGGCCTGCAGGTACTCACGGCCACCTTCGTGGCGACCGGAGCGATCTTCGGCTCCATCGACGTCTCCACGCTGGCGTTCGCCGAGGAGCAGGGCCACAAGTCCGCCGCCAGCATCGTCCTGGCCATCTGGGCGTTCGGGTCCTGTATCGCCGGAATCGTCTTCGGCCTGCTGCACCTCAAGGGCCGGACCGAACGTCGCTGGGTACTGGGCATATGTGCGATGGCCGTGAGTATGATCCCCCTCCTACTGGCCGGGAACTTGCCGTTTCTGGCCGTGGCGCTCTTCGTCTCGGGCCTCGCCATCGCTCCCACGATGATCACCACGATGGCCCTGATAGAGGCGCACGTACCACGCGCGAAGCTGACCGAGGGCATGACCTGGATCAGCACCGGCCTCGCGGTCGGCGTCGCCCTCGGCTCCTCGGTGACCGGTCTGGTCATCGACGCCGCCGGAGCGCGCAGCGGGTACGTCGTCTCCATCTCGGCGGGAGTGGCCGCGGCGGCGGTGGCGTTCGCGGGATACCGCCGGCTGACGAGGCCGGCGCAAGGGGAGGAGCGCGTCAGCGATGGCGACGGCGACAGCAGCGAACAGCGGGCCGACCGCGTGGCGTAACTGGGCGGGGAACGTCACCGCAACGCCCGCCCGCACCGTGACCCCGACTTCGGTCGGGGAGCTTCAGGAGGCGGTCCGCCGGGCCGCCCAGGAGGGTCTGCGGGTGAAGGCGGTCGGCACCGGCCACTCCTTCACCGCGGCCGCCGCGACCGACGGGGTGCTCGTACGGCCGCAGGCGCTGGCCGGGATCCGGGAGATCGACCGGGCCGCGGGCACGGTGACGGTGGCGGCGGGCACGGTCCTGAAGGACCTGAACGAGGCCCTCGCCCGGGAGGGCCTCTCGCTCACCAACATGGGCGACATCATGGAGCAGACCGTCTCCGGCGCCACCAGCACGGGAACGCACGGCACCGGCCGCGACTCGGCCTCCATCGCCGCCCAGATCCGCGGCCTGGAGCTGGTCACCGCGGACGGCGAGCTGCTCACCTGCTCCGAGAAGGAGCACCCCGACGTCTTCGCCGCGGCCCGGGTCGGCATCGGGGCGCTCGGCATCGTCACGGCGATCACCTTCGCCGTCGAGCCGCTCTTCTTCCTGACCGCCCGTGAGGAGCCCATGGGCTTCGACCGGGTGACGGCCGAGTTCGAGCAGCACTTCGCGGAGAACGAGCACTTCGAGTTCTACTGGTTCCCGCACACCGGCAACTGCAACACCAAGCGGAACAACCGCAGCCAGGGCCCCGCCGCCCCGCCCGGACCGGTCAGCGCCTGGATCGAGGACGAGCTGCTGTCCAACGGCCTCTTCCAGGCCGTCAACTCGCTGGGCCGCGCGGTCCCGGCCACGATCCCCTCCATCGCCCGCGTCGCCAGCCGCGCCCTCTCGGCGCGCACCTACACGGACATCCCGTACAAGGTGTTCACCAGCCCGCGCCGGGTGCGGTTCGTGGAGATGGAGTACGCGCTCCCGCGCGAGCAGCTCGTCGAGGCCCTGCGGGAGCTGCGTGCCATGGTCGACCGCTCGCGCCTGCGGATCAGCTTCCCGGTGGAGGTGCGGACGGCCCCGGCGGACGACATCACCCTGTCGACGGCCTCCGGGCGCGAGTCGGCGTACGTCGCGGTCCACATGTACAAGGGCACCCCGTACCAGGCGTACTTCACGGCGGCCGAGCGCATCTTCACCGCGCACGGCGGCCGTCCGCACTGGGGCAAGGTGCACACGCGCGACGCGGAGTACTTCGCGCAGGCCTATCCGCGGTTCGGCGAGTTCACCGCGCTGCGCGACCGCCTGGACCCGGACCGGGTGTTCGGCAACGACTACCTGCGGCGGGTCCTGGGCGACTGAGCCGCGGACCGGGCCGTCCGGGCCGCCCCTTCCGGCTCAGGGGGTGGCGTCCGGCTTCCCCTGATCGGTCTGCGGCGACGGGCCGGGGGCCGGGGTCCGGCTGGGGGTCGGTGTGGCGGCGGGGGTGGACGGGGTGGGCGTGGGGCTGGGCGTGGGGTGCCCGGACTCCGAGCGGCCCGGGTCCGGGCTCGGGCTCCGGCCGGCGTCGCCCGCCCCGCCCGAGGGGGCCGGCGAGGATCCGGCGCCCGGGCTCTGCCCGCCCTTCGGCTCCTCGCCCTGCCGGCCCTCCCCGCCCTCCTTCCCACCGCCGGTGCCCGACTCGCCGGCCGGGTCCCGCCGCTCCTGGCCCGCCTTGCGCGTACCGCCGGAGAAGATGGTCCCGCCGCCGCTGCTGACGGAGGTTCCGGCGACGGCCTCGTACGTCCCGAGGGCCCCGAGCGAGATGGCGAAGGCGGCACCGGCCGCGACCGCCGTGCGCTTCCAGCCCCGTACGCGGGTGCCGTGCACGGTGGCCTCGCCGAACTCCCCGGCGGGGGCGGCCACCGGCACCTGGCGGGACTTGGGGCGGGCGCTCTCGCGCAGCTGGTCGCCGGTGCGCCGGAAGAGGTGCTGGATGACCGGTCCGCCCGCGGTCGCGACCACGCTCACCACGCCCGCGCCCAGGATCGTTCCGTAGACCCCCATCTTGGAGGCCAGCAGCGCGGCCGCGACGGTGGCGAGGGAACTGCCGGCCACCTGGGTCGCACTCAGGTCGAGCTTCTTCTTCTCCGGCACATCCGGTATCTGCCGTATCTCCGGTTCGGCGTCGTGCGCCGCCTTCTGACCCATCGCCATCCCCTGCGCGTCGTACCCCTCGCGTATCCGAATCCCTCAGCAGTTACTGACAGCCGAGCGAAACGGAAAGTTCCGTTTCTGTGGATTCTGTGAACCAAGACACCCCGAATCGGACACGGGTGCAGGTGGGACCCGACAGAGGGCAGGCCAACTCCCGCCGTCCGGGAGAAGTTCGGCGGCGCGGCGGTCCACCCAGGTGGCCCGAATGGAGTACTGTGGCGATCCCTGGGGCTGTCCTTCCTTACGGATGTCCGGACTCGGGAGAGGGGGCCGATTGATGGAAAACGGCACTCGAAGACCGGTGATGCCGCGAAATCGCACGGGCTCCTGCTGCGCACAGTAACCAGTCGGTCACTGTGCGTGCCCAACAGGTAACCGTGCCATAACGGCGATCAAGGGCGCATGCCCGACACGCCGGTTTAACTCGGCAAGGTTGTGGCAGGCTGCACCCGGGCAGGCCACACTCGACTAGCGGAAGCAGCGACGCACGTGACGTCGGCAGGCACCACCCGGGAGGTCCCCATGCCCGAACTGCGTGTCGTGGCCGTCTCCAATGACGGCACACGACTGGTGCTCAAGGCTGCGGACAGCACGGAGTACACGCTTCCGATCGACGAGCGGCTTCGGGCCGCCGTACGCAACGATCGAGCGCGCCTGAACCAGATCGAGATCGAGGTCGAGAGCCACCTCCGCCCCCGCGACATCCAGGCCCGCATACGGGCCGGTGCCTCCGCTGAGGAGGTCGCTCAACTCGCCGGCATCCCCGTCGACCGCGTACGCCGCTTCGAGGGGCCGGTGCTCGCGGAGCGCGCGTTCATGGCCGAGCGGGCCCGCAAGACCCCCGTGCGCCGTCCCGGCGAGAACACCGGGCCGCAGCTCGGCGAGGCCGTGCAGGAACGGCTCACCCTGCGCGGGGCCGAGAAGGAATCCGTCCAGTGGGACTCGTGGCGCCGCGACGACGGCACCTGGGAGGTCCTCCTCGTCTACCGGGTCGCGGGCGAACCGCACTCGGCGAGCTGGACCTACGATCCGCCCCGCCGGCTGGTGGTGGCCGTGGACGACGAGGCCCGCTCCCTCATCGGCGAGGCGGAGGACATCCCGGCCGCGCCGGAGCCGAGCTTCCCGTTCGTGCCGAGGATCGCGCGGCTGCCGCGCGACCGACCGCTGGACCGCACCCTCGACCGGCCGCTGGACCGGGCTCTCGACCGCCAGCTGGAGCGGGCCGAGGCCAGGGCGGCCGCCCCCGCGCCGGAGCCGGAGGAGGAGCGGGACACCCTGACGAGCCTGCTGGAGGCCGTCCCGAGCTTCCGCGGCGACCTGGTGGTCCCCGACCGCACCGAGCCCCCGGCGACGGAGGCGGAGGTGGAGGAGCCCCCGGCCCCGGCCGCCTCGGCGGGCGCGGGCGCCGCGTACGCGGACGTCCTGATGCCCCGCACGGTGGCGGGCCATCGCGACCGCCTGACCGGCACCACCGACCGCCAGGCCGAGGCCGACGGGGTCCGTCCGGGCCGCCGCGCCGCGGTGCCCAGCTGGGACGAGATCGTCTTCGGGACGCGGCGCAAGAAGCAGGAATAGCGCGGGAGTCACTCGCGCCGGCCGGGCCGCCACCGGGACTTCCCGGTGGCGGCCCGGCCGGCGCCACGCGCGGCTACTGCGGGTCCGGGCCTGTGGCCACCGGGCGGGCCGGGTCGGAGGACCACTCCGACCAACTGCCCGCGTACAGGTCCGACTCGATACCGGCCACGGCCAGGGCCAGTACCTCGTGGGCGCCGGACACGCCCGAGCCGCAGTACACGCCCACCGCCGTGCCGTCCGAGACGCCGAGCGCCTCGAAGCGGGCGCGCAGCTCGTCCGCCGGACGGAACCGGCCGTCCCCCGTCACGTTCTCCGTGGTCGGGGCCGAGACCGCACCCGGAATGTGGCCGCCGACCGGGTCGATCGGCTCGACCTCGCCGCGGTACCGCTCCCCCGCCCGGGCGTCCAGGAGCAGCCCCGCACGCGCCCGTGCGGCCGCGCCGTCGGCGTCCAGCAGCCCCGAAGCCGCCGGAGTTGGCTTGAAATCGCCCTCCGCGGAAGTCACCCGGTCGGCCGATACGGTGCCCCCGGCCGCCACCCAGGCGGCCAGGCCCCCGTCCAGTACCCGCACGTCCGGGTGACCCGTCCAGCGCAGCAGCCACCACGCGCGGGCCGCGGCCCAGCCCTGGCCGCCGTCGTACACGACCACGGGCCCGTCGGAGGTGACGCCGGCCCGCCGCATCACCGCGCCGAAGGCCTCCGTGTCGGGAAGCGGGTGGCGGCCGCCCGCACCGGGCGGACCTGCCAGTTCGCGGTCGAGGTCGACGTACACCGCACCGGGCAGGTGCCCGGCTTCGTAGGCGGGGAGCTGGTCGGGGCCGCCGAGCTGCCAGCGGACGTCCAGCAGTACCGGCGGCCGGGAGCCGGCCAGCTCGGCCCGCAGTTCGGCGGCGGAGAGGATCGCAGGGTTCGCAGTCATGCGGCCCATCTTCCTCCCCGCCCGAGCCCCGCGTAACACAAGCGTCACCGCGCGGGCGCACCGATCCGGTCATCTATGTCCCCGGGCTCGTCCATGCGGCCCGGTCGGGGCGCGCCGGGGCTCCGGGAGTGGAAGCATCAGCACCGGCGAGCGACCCGAACTCGACGGAGGAGACGGCTCACATGACCGAGGCAGCGGCAGCGACCCGGCACACACCCGGCACCCCGTGCTGGGTGAGTCTCATGGTGCACGGTCTCGGGACGACCGAGGACTTCTACGCCGATCTGTTCGGCTGGGAGTACGAGCCCGGCCCCGAGCAACTGGGCCCGTACGTCCGGGCCGTACTGAACGGCCGGGAGGTCGCGGGGATCGGCGAGATGCCGCCGGACCGGCACCTGCCGGTGGCCTGGACCACGTACTTCGCCACCGACGACGCCGACGCGAGCGCCGAGGCGATCCGCTCGTGCGGCGGGACGGTGGCGGTGGGCCCGCTGGACGGCGGCAGCGCGGGGCGGATGGCGATCTGCTCCGACCCGCTGGGAGCGATCTTCGGGCTTTGGCAGGCGCTCAGCCACCCGGGCACCCGGTTGCCCGGCCCGCCCGGCACCCCGGTGTGGAACGAGTTGATCACCCAGGACACGTCGACGGTCGGCAAGTTCTACCAGCACGTATTCGGCCACGAGGTACTGGCCCACGACCCGGGCGCCGACGACTTCGACTACCTGACCCTCCAGCTGGGCGGCCGCCCGGTGGCCGCCGTGCACGGCGTCGGCCGTTCGCTGCCGCACGACCGGGGGCCGCACTGGATGGCGTACTTCGAGGTGGAGGACACCGACGCGGCCGCCGCCCGGGTCGCCGAGCTCGGCGGGCGCGTCGTCGAACCGCCCGGTGAGGGCGTCAAGGGACGCGTGGCCACGGTCGCGGACCCGGAGGGCGCGGTGTTCACGCTCGTGCACTCGCGAGTCGGGGACTGACCTCCGGCCGGGCGCTCAGACCGCGCCGAGGGTCGCCGCGCCGAAGGACACGTCGAAGCGGTCGCACCAGATGGTGACGCTGCTGTAGTCGCCGACGTTCACGTCGGCGGGGACCTCGTAGTTCTGGTCGCCCTTGTTGCCCTTGAGCTTGCCCAGGCTGACGTGCTTCCCGTCGTCGAAGACGTACCAGCCGGCCACGCCCTCCTTGACCGGGGCGTCGGTGAGCCAGACCCTCAGGTCCGGGCCGCTGCTGGTGTCCAGGTTCTCCAGGCGCAGGACGTGGGAGCCGTCGGCGAGGCGAACGAGTTTCACCGTGCCCGTGGTGGTGTGCTCGTGGCTGATCAGGCTGCCCTGCGCGACGGTCCGCGGGCTCGCGGCGGCGGGCCGGCTGGGGAGCGGCGCTCCGGCCGGGGCCGACGGCAGCGCCTCGTGGACCGTGTCGTCCTGCCAGAGCTTCCACGGCTGGAACCAGTACAGCCCGGCGCCCAGCACCACTGCCGCCACGATCGCCGCGACCACCGCGATCGGGCCGCGCAGCCTCGTACGTGCCATCTCGTATGTCCTCTTCCTCGCCGATCCGTCCTTCGCATTCAACCCGGGCCGGCCCGGAACAGGCCATGCCCGCACGGATGACGAGAGTCTTACGTCGCCACAATGCGAGCCGGAAAATGCCACATAGGATGACTTTTGTTCCTTTTCGTCACTCCGGAAAGAGGTTCACCCATGCCCATAGGCCTTGCGCCCGACACGGTCGGCCCGGTGGATGTCGCCGTGGTCGCCTTCGAAGGCAACCGGTTCAACGGCGACGTCGCCCCGGCCCTGCGCGAGTTGCAGAACAGCGGGGTCGTGCGGATCCTCGACCTCACCTTCGTGCGCAAGGGCCCCGACGGCTCCGTGTCCGTGCTGGAGCTCGACGACGAGGCGGTGGACGAGGCGTTCCGGCGCGTCACCGGGGAAGGGTTCGACCTGCTCAGCGACGAGGACCTCGACCTCGTGGCCGACGGCCTGCCGGTGAACTCGTCGGCCCTGATCGTGGCCTGGGAGAACGCCTGGGCATCTCGGCTGGCCACGGCGCTGCGGGGGGCCGGTGGACAGGTCCTCCTCATGGAGCGGATCCCGCGCGAGGTCACCGTACGGGCGATCGCGGCCCTGGACCAGGAGGGTTGAGCCCATGATGCGTCGGAGGATCGGACGGCCGGGACTCCTGGGCGCGATGGCCCGGACGGCGGTCGTGGCGGGCACGGCCACCGCGGTGTCGGGCCGGATGCAGCGCTCGGCCGCCGAACGCGACGAACAGCGGCAACTGGCCGCGGAGGCCCGGCAGCAGCGGCTGCTGGACGAGGCCGCCGCTCGGGCGGCGGCTCCGCCCGCGATGCCCGCGATGCCCGCGACGCCCCCCGCGCCGGCCGATGGCGACCGGATCGGCCGGCTCACCCGGCTGGCGGAGCTCAAGGCACAAGGCGTGCTGACGGAACAGGAGTTCACGGCGGAGAAGGCGCGGATCCTCGACAGTCGGTGAGGACGGGCCGTGCGGCGCCTCCCGGCCCCAGCGGCGTCAGCCGCGCCGGCCGGGCCGCGCCGGACGCTGGGCGCGCGTGACGAGCACCAGGGCGAAGAGCAGCCCGATGACCCCGGGCGTGACGAAGAGGCCCTGGTACGGGGGACCGACCACCGTCAGACCGACCAGCTGCACGCCCAGAGCGGCCGCGAGCAGCAGCTGCGCCCAGCCGAACAGCTTTGTACGGACGACGTGTTTGCGCTGCCGGGGCAGCATCCAGCCCTTGGTGAGCACGGCGGTTCCCGAGGCGGCGAGGAGCAGCGCCGCGGCAGCGATCGGCACGCCGAGGTAGAGGCCGAATCCGAATCCCATGGCTGGATTCTCCCTCCTCCGTGCAGTGCCCAGCGGACGGGTTCCGTCAACGAGGCGTCGAGATCTCCGGCGGGGGCGCGCCGGCCCCCGCCACCCACCGGCGCGGTTCCGCCTCGGCCTGCTCGCGGCGATCCGTCCCGTCAGGCAAGCCGGCTCCTGCGATTCTGCTTCGCCGACCGGATCTCCTCCGTCGCCTCGCGGAAGGCGGGGGCCGCACGCGCGAAGTAGTCGAAGAGCAGGTCCAGTTGGTCCGGCGTGTACCCGGCGAGCACATCGGCGATCCGCCGCCGCGCCGGGCCCACCGCGGCCTCGACCTCGGCCAGCGCGTCGGGGACCGCCTCGACCACGACCTTGCGGCGGTCGGCGGGGTCGGCGGTCCGGCGTACGTACCCCGCACGCTCCAGCCGGTCGATCAGCCGCGTGGTCGCCCCCGTGGTGAGCCCCGTCCCGGTCGCCAGCTCGCCCGACGTCAGGCCGCCCGCCAGGGTGATGCGGCTGAGCGCGTACCACTCGGACGCCTGCAGGCCGGCCGCCTCCGCGCCCGCCATGCCGTGGAGGCCCACGGCGTCCACGTACTCCCGGAAGACCGCCCGCCGGTCGTCCTCTTCCGCCATCGCGACACCTCTCCCTTGCCATTTATCTGCACGCGTGCAGATAATGCATGCATGCAGTTGCTGCGCCAGTGTAATCAACGCGGCGGCAACCGTCACCTGCCCGCATTCGGCAACAGGAGAGGCACCCCGTGAACACCAGGACCATCAAGCGCGCCGCCCTCGTCACCACCGCCGCCCTCGCGCTCGGAGCCGGCGCCGGCGCCGGGTACCTGTACCTCGACGCCACCTCCGACGTACAGCGCGTCGGCACGCGGTCCTGCGCCGAAGTCATCCCGGCGAACGCGGACCGGACCGACGGCGAGGCCGTCTGCGCCACCCTCGACGCGCTCACCGCCGCATGGGGGCACGGCGACGCGGAGGCGTACGGCCGCCAGTTCACCGAGGACGCCACCTACACCACGTACGTCGGAAGCCACTACGAGGGCCGCTCCGACATCACCGAAGGCCACCGCGCGCTCTTCGCGGACTTCGTCAAGGACACCAAGCTCGCGGCCACTTACCTCGACCTGCGCTTCCTCGGCAAGGACGCCGCGGTCCTCACGGGCCGCGGCGACGACTACAGCGGAAGCAGGCCCTCGCCCGCCGAGCTGACCAAGGTCCAGACGTACACCCTGGTCCGCGACACCGACGGCGCCTGGCGCATCGCCGCGTTCCACAACACGCAGCGCCGGAACGTGATGGAGCGCTTCTCGTTCCTCTACTCGCCCGCCACGGCCCCGAAGGCGGAGAAGTGACGTCCCGTGTCGTCAGGCGTGGTTGACCGGGAGGACGTCCGGGGAGAGCGCACCCGCGTGGGCCGAGGCGGAGGTCATCAGCTTGCGGTGGTGGCGTCGGCAGAGCACCTCGTAGCCGATCTCCTCCGCCGGGCGGTTCACGTCACCGACGACCACCTGGGCGCCCTCGACGACCGTCTCCCCGCCCACCGTACGGGCGTTGTGCGTGGCGCGCGCCCCGCACCAGCACAGGGCCTCGACCTGGAGCTGTTCGAGGCGGTCCGCCAGCTCGATCAGCCGCTGCGAGCCCGGGAACAGCTTGGTGCGGAAGTCGGTCGTGATCCCGAAGGCGAAGACGTCCATGTCCAGGTCGTCCACGATCCGGGCCAGCTGGTCGATCTGCTCCGGGGCCAGGAACTGGGCCTCGTCCACGATCACGTAGTCCGCCTTGCCGCCCTTGGACAGCTGGGCGACCAGGTACGCGTACAGGTCCATGCCCTCGCTTGCCTCCACCGCGTCCGTGACCAGGCCCGGGCGGGACGACAGCTTGCCCTCGCCCGCCCGGTCGTCGCGGGTGAAGATCACACCCTGGAGGCCTCGCGCCGAGCGGTTGTGGGTGATCTGAAGAGCGAGGGTCCTTTTGCCGGGGCATCCACCATTTGTCGGTAGCGTCACCGGCACGACACAGCGCGTATTCGACCGGAGCCGTCGCGACGGACGGCACCGGCGGCGCCGGGTCAGCAGATGGGCAGACCCGGGACGGGCTTGTCGTTGTCGGCGCCCTTGATGTAGATGGTGCTGAAGTAGACGTTGGTGTTGCCGCTGTCGTCGTCGGTGCGGGCCCACCAGACGCTCGTCGACTTGCCGTACGTCTCGCGGCGGCCCAGGTCCACCTGGCAGTAGAAGGAGTGCGTGCCCGAGTTGAGGGTGCCCATCTCGCCGCCGTTGTAGCGGTAGGTCTTCTCGGTGCGCGAGACGTAGCAGTCGTACTTTCCGCTGCCTCGGGAGGTGCAGGAGGGGGCGGGCGTCATCGTGGCGCCGCCGGTCGTGCTGCTTCCGCCGGTGGTGGTCGTGCCGCCGTCGGAGGCTCTGCCTCCAGTGGCGCTGCCGCCGCCGTCGCCGCCGGATCCGCCGCCCGTACCGGGCACGGGGGCCTTGGACGCCGTCGACGGCGCGGGAGACGCGCTCTTTCCAGCAGCCGGCTTGGAGAGCTTGCCGGACGGTGCGGCGCTCCCGGTCAGCTCGGCGGCGCCGGGGTCGCGCGCCTGGCCCGGGCTCGCTCCGGGACCGGTCCGGGACGCCTCGTCACCTGCCACCTGCTCCTGCCGGTCGCCGGAGCCACGGTCGACGAGCGCATACGTCAGTCCGCCACCGGCCAGCAGCACGGCGGCGACGGCCGCGGCGACCGGCATCGCGGCGCGCTTCGTGCGGCGTTGCGGCGGCCCGCCCGGCGGGAGGCCGGCGGCCAAGGCGTACGCCGAGGGCACGGGAGGGACCGCGGGGCCGAAGCCCGCGGGCTGCGGCGGAGCCATGTCGAGTGCGGTCGGCGTCGGGGTGTGCTCCTGAGCCGGTACAGGCTCCAGCGCGCGCCCGTCTGCCGGCTCCCGTCCCTCCGCCACCGCGGCCAGCAGCCGTGCCGCCGAGCGGGCGTCGGGGCGCTGCGCCGGGTCCTTGTGCATGAGCTGCTGGAGCACCGGCCCGAGCGCACCCGCCCGGTGCGGCTCCGGCAGCGGTTCCCCGACGATGGCGGCCAGCGTCGACCAGGTCGACGTGCGGCGGAACGGCGAGGAGCCCTCCACCGCCGCATACAGTGTGGCGCCGAGCGCCCAGACGTCCGAAGCGGGGCCGGGCTGCTGCCCCTGCGCACGCTCGGGCGCGAGGTAGTCCAGGGAGCCGACGATCTCGCCGCTGCGGGTGAGGTTCGTGGTAGCGCCGTCGCCGGGGTCGTCCATCGCGGCGATGCCGAAGTCGGTGAGGACGACCCTGCCCGTGCGGTCCAGCAGAATGTTCCCGGGCTTCACGTCGCGGTGCAGCACTCCGGCCTCGTGGGCGGCGTCCAGCGCCTCCAGGACCACCGCGCCGATCTTGGCGGCCTCCCCCGGGTCCAGGGTGCCGCGCTCCTCCAGCACGTCGGCCAGCGACGGGCCGTCGACGAGCTCCATGACGATGATCGGCCGGCCCTCGTGCTCGGCCACGTCGTGGACGGCGACGACCCCGGGGTGCCGTACCCGGGCGGCGGCCCGCGCCTCGCGCTGCATCCGCACGTGCAGGTCGGCCAGTTCCTGCCCCGACGAGTCGTTGTACGTCCGCAGTTCCTTGACCGCCACCTCGCGGCCGAGGACCTCGTCGACGGCCCGCCAGACGACGCCCATGCCGCCGCGACCCAGTTGCCGCACGACCCGGTAGCGGCCCGCGAGCCGCCCGTTCTCCCCCGAAAACACCGAATGCCCCGTTCCCTGTGGCGTGTGATGAACGCGTACAGAGTACGTAGGGGGAAACGGGAACGGATGACGGCCCTGACGGCCGCTACTGGGCCGTTGTCGTCAGGTCGCCACGGCGCGGGGCCGCAAACCGGTCGAGGTCGGTACGGATCATCCCGGTGAGGGGTCGACCTCGGCGGTGTCGATGCCGCGCAGCAGGTAAGAGCTGAGGGCCTTGGCGGTGGCGGGCTCGTCCATGACATCGCCGCCGGCGTGGTTGGCGTACACGGAGAGACGCTCGGCCGCGGCCTCGAAGCCCTCGGCTTCGTCTCACCCTCCGTGAACCCAGGAGCAGGCTGCTCGAACCAGCAATCAGCCGGACGTGACCGGCAGTACGTCCGGGGACAGCGTTCCCGTCTGTGACGCGGCGCTCGTCATTCGCCGACGGTGATGGCGCCGGCACAACACCTCGTACCCCACCTCGGCCGCCGACCGGGCCACGTCCCCCACCACGACCTGCTCGCCCTCGACGACCATCTCCCCGCCCACCGTGCGGGCGTTGTGCGTGGCCCGGGCGCCGCACCAGCACATCGCCTCTACCTGGAGGGTCTCCACGCGGTCGGCGAGCTCGATCAGGCGCTGGGAGCCGGGGAACAGCTTCGTGCGGAAGTCGGTGGTGATGCCGAACGCGAAGACGTCCAGGTTCAGGTCGTCGACGATCCGGGCCAGCTGGTCGATCTGTTCGGGGGCCAGGAACTGGGCCTCGTCCACGATCACGTAGTCGACCTTGCCGCCCCGCGACAGCTGTTCCACCACGTACCCGTACAGATCCAGAGCCGGCCCCGCCTCCACCGCATCGGTCACCAGACCCAGACGCGACGAGAGCTTCCCCTCGCCCGCACGGTCATCGCGCGTGAAGATCAGCCCCTGTAGCCCCCGCGCCGATCGATTGTGTTCGATCTGGAGAGCCAGAGTGCTCTTTCCGCAGTCCATCGTTCCGGAGAAGAACACCAGCTCGGGCATGGGGAGTACGGGACCTTTCGGGTCGTCGGCAGGAGGAAGAGGAGGAGGCCGGGGGGGACGGGTCAGGAGCGGACTTCGAGCAGCGGGACCAGCTGCTCGGCCTCGGTCATCGAGCCGTGCATCCCGGCGAGGGCCGACTCGTTGGGCTCGTTGCGGGAGGCGGTGATCGCGACGTCGGCCTGGGCGGCCGCGACCACGTCCCCGATGCGGCCGAGCACGCGCTCGTCGCACTCCCCCGGCGCGCCGAACCAGCCCAGTTCGAGGGCCTCTTCGCGGCTCGCGACCCAGAAGCGGTCACCGAGCACCTCGCGCCACACGGTCAGGACGTCGGCCTGGGCGCCCGGTACCGCGTACACGTGCCGGGCCCGGCCCTCGCCGCCGAGGAGGGCGACACCGGCGCCGAGCTCCCAGTCCTCGTCGAAGTCGATGCGGGAGTCCTCGTCGAAGGGGACGTCGACCATGCCGTGGTCGGCGGTCACGTACAGCGCGGTGCGCGGCGGCAGCTGCTCGGCGAGGCGCTGCACGAGCCGGTCGACGTACATCAGCTGGCCGCGCCAGGCGTCGGAGTCCACGCCGTGCCGGTGGCCGGCCCCGTCGAGCTCGCTGAAGTACGTGTAGACGAGCGAGCGGTCGCCCTGCGCGAGCTGGATCGCCGCGAGGTCCATCCGCTCCTCGCCGGTCATCCGGCCGTGGAAGGTGCCCCCGGACAGTGCGATCTTGGTGAGCGGGGTGGTCTGGAAGGCGGGCGAGGACACCTGCGCGGTGTGCACCCCGGCCTTGTCGGCCAGCTGGAAGACGGTCGGGTACGGCTGCCACGGCTTCGGCGGTGTCCACGGGTGCCAGCGGAGCTGGTTCATCAGCTCGCCGCTGGCCGGGTTGCGGACGGCGTAGCCGGGCAGGCCGTGGCGGGCGGGCGGCAGGCCGGTGCCGACCGAGGCGAGCGAGGTGGCGGTGGTCGCCGGGAAGCCCGCCGTTATCGGGCGGCCGGTGCCGCCGCGCGAGCTCCCGAGGAGGGAGGTGAGGTACGGGGCCTCGTCCGGGTGGGCCTTGATCTGCTCCCAGCCCATGCCGTCGACCAGGAACACGCAGTTCCGGTCGGCCGGTGTCAGCTCGGCGATGGACGCGGTGAAACCGGGGACGCCCTGGCCCGCCACGAGGGTGGGCAGCAGGTCGGCGAGCGAGCCGGTGCCGTAGTGCGGGACGGGGGCGCCCGCCAGGTCCAGCAGCTCCGGTTCGTCCCAGCCCTGCGGTGCGGAGTAGGACATCAGCGGGCGGAGGAGGACGTCGCCGCGGTCGCCTCGCTGAGTGCCTGCGCGAAGACGAGCGTCTGGCGCACGGCCTCCGGGCCGTCGCCGGCCTCGCTGACGCGCAGGCTCAGGTCGTCGGCGGTGGAGTTGCCGGTGTAGCCGTGGTCGGAGTCGCAGTTCGGGTCGCCGCAGGCGGCCGGCTCCAGGTCGATCCGGGAGACCGCGCCCCAGCCGATGGTCAGGACGACCTCGCGGGGCAGGGTGCCGGGGGTGTAGGACTCCGGGTTCGCGACGACCCGGCTGAGCACCACGGAGGAGATGCTGGACAGCTTGACCGACTCGGTGGAGGTGGTCGCGTACGGGGAGGGGGACCCCGCGTCGGCGGCCTGCTCGTCGGTGTGGCTGACGATGAAGCGGTTGCCCGTCAGGACGAGGACGGTGACGTGACGGCGCACCTCGTTGGAGTCGAAGGTCGTCTCCTGGTGGACCAGGTACGACGAAATCGGCTCGCCGCCCACCGCGGCCTCCACCGCCTCGGCCACGAGGGCCGGGTAGTAGCCGCTGCGCTCGATCGCCGTGCGCAGCCCCTGGGTCGTCGTACCGGATTTCGCCATGAGGTCCATCCTAAGGCCCGTTCGGGGCACCCCGACCTTTCCCTGTACCCCACTCAGTAGCTGGGAAGCGTCCGCGGGCCGAGGTCGCCGCGGACCGGCGGGTGCGCGATCCGCACGGTGGCGTTGAGCACGGAGAACCCCTCGGTCGCGACCACCACCGGCTCCAGGGAGACCCCGACCACCTCGGGGTGGTCGTCCACCAGGCGGGACACGCGCAGGAGCAGCTCCTCCAGGGCGGGGGTGTCGACGGGGTCGCTGCCGCGCCAGCCGAAGAGGAGGGGAGCGGTCCGGATGGACCGGATCAGTCCCGCGGCGTCCCGGTCGGTGGCGGGGACGAGTCTGTGGGCTGTGTCACCGAGCAGCTCCGAGGCGACGCCGGCCAGCCCGAAGGACAGGACCGCGCCGACGGCCGGGTCCACGACGGACCGGACGACGGTGTCGACCCCGCGCGGCACCATGGCCTGCACCACGGGCAGGAGCTCCGCGGGCTTGCCGAGCCCCTCGGTGAGCTCCTCGTACGAACGTCGCAGCTCGGTCTCGTTGGCCAGGTCGAGCCGTACGCCGCCCAGGTCCGCGCGGTGGCGCAGGTGCGGGGCGGTCGTCTTGAGGGCCACGGGGTAGCCGAGGACCCCGGCGGCCCGGACCGCGGCGTCGGAGCTGGGCGCGGGCAGGGCGGGGAGCACGCGGATCCCGTAGCGGGCGAGCAGCTCGCGGCCGTCCCAGTCGGGCAGGGTGAGCACGCCCCCGCCGTCGGGGTCGAGGTCGACCAGCAGGGCGGCCAGCTGGGCGGCGGCCCCGGCCTCGTCGATGTCCTCGTACTCGGGGACCTGCCCGGCCGTGTCCGCGGCGGCCCGCCGCCACTGGCCGTAGCGGACCGCCTCGGCCAGCGCCCGTACGGCCCGCTCGGCGGCGGGGTAGCTGGGGATCCGGTCCGGGTACCCGGCCGCCTGCTCGACGGGGGCGATGGCGAAGGGCGGGAGCGCGGCGGGGGCGGGCGCCTCGGCCGTCGGTGCGGGCTTCGCCCCGGCCGGCGGGGCGGGGGTCCGTACCTCGGGGGCCGCTCCGGCCGGGAGGGGCTCTTCGGGATCGGAGGCCCTGGCCGCGGAGAGGGCGGCCACCAGTTCGCCGAGTTCCACGTGCACGACGGCGACCGGCTTGCCCGGTACCTCGGTCACGGCGTCCCGCAGGGCATCGGCGAGTTCGTCGGCGAGCGCGTGCTCGCTCACCCAGGGGATGGCGGTGACGACGACGGCGTCGTTGTCCGGGGAGGCCAGCGCGGCGGCCAGCGCGTCGCGGAAATCGGCCGGGGAGGCCGCGGTCGTCAGGTCGAGCGGCGGCAGCGGGCTCAGCCCCTGGGTCAGGCAGGCGTCGTAGGTGAGCACGCCGAGCGACTCGGAGTTGCCGAGGATCGCGATCCGGGGCCCGGCGGGCAGCGGCTGCGCGGCCAGCAGGAGGCCGACGTCCACCAGCTCCGTCACGGTGTCGACCCGGATGACGCCCGCCTGCCGCAGCAGGGCGGAGACGGTGGCGTCGGGCAGCCGGGTGCCGGGGACGACGTGGCCGGCCGGGGTGTGCCGGCCGCCCTTGGCGACGACCACCGGCTTGACGGCGGCCGTACGGCGGGCGAGGCGGGTGAACTTCCGCGGGTTGCCGAGGGTTTCCAGGTACATGAGGGCGACGTCGGTCGCCTCGTCGTCGTACCAGTACTGGAGGATGTCGTTGCCGGAGACGTCGGCCCGGTTCCCGGCCGAGACGAAGGAGGACAGTCCCTCGCCCCGCCGGAGCAGGGCCGAGAGCAGGGCGATGCCGATCGCCCCGGACTGGGTGAAGAGGCCGATCCGGCCGCGCATGGGCATCGGCGCGGGGGTGAGGGAGGCGTTGAGCTCCACCTCCGGGGCGGTGTTGATCACCCCGTAGGCGTTCGGGCCGATCAGCCTCATCCCGTACGAGCGCACCTGGCGCACCAGTTCGCGCTGGCGGGCGAGGCCCTCCGGGCCGCTCTCCCCGTATCCGGCGGACAGGACGACGAGGCCTTGCACCCCGTGCTCGCCGCAGGCGGCCACCGCTTCCGGGACCCGGTCGGCGGGGACGGCGATCACGGCGAGGTCGACGGGCGCGCCGATGGCCTCGACGGTGCGGTAGGCGCGGACGCCGTCGAGCAGGTCGCGGGTGACGGCCTCGTTGACGGCGTAGAGGTGGCCGTGGAAGCCGCTGTCGCGCAGGTTGCGCAGGGCGGCGGCGCCGACGCCCGCTCCGGAGCGGCTGACGCCGACGACCGCCACCGAGCCGGGGGCGAGCAGGCGCTGCACCGAGCGCGCCTCGGCGCGCTGTTCGCGGGCGCGCTGCACGGCGAGGGACTCGGCGGTGGGTTCGAGGTCGAGGGTGAGGTGGACGGAGCCGTCCTCGAAGCTGCGCCTCTGCTCGTAGCCGACGTCCGTGAACACCTTGATCATCTTGGTGTTGGCGGGCAGCACCTCGGCGGCGAACCGGCGGATGCCGCGCTCCCTTGCCACCGCCCCGATGTGTTCGAGGAGGGCGGAGGCGACCCCTCGGCCCTGGTGGGCGTCCTGGACGAGGAAGGCGACCTCGGCTTCGTCGGCGGGGGCGGAGGAGGGCCGCCCGTCGGGGCCGATGCGGTCGTAGCGGACGGTGCCGATGAACTCCCCGCCGATGGTCGCGGCGAGGCCGACGCGGTCCACGTAGTCGTGGTGCGTGAAGCGGTGCACGTCGCGGTCGGAGAGGCGGGGGTAGGGCGCGAAGAAGCGGTAGTACTTCGACTCGTCGGAGACCTGCTCGTAGAAGCTGACCAGGCGGCCCGCGTCCGCGGTGGTGATCGGCCTGATGCGGGCGGTGCCGCCGTCGCGCAGGACGACGTCCGCTTCCCAGTGGGCCGGGTACGAGGGGTCCGACTCGTTGGTCATGCCCATACCTTACGGGCCGGACGGGCGCTTGGACGGGGCGGGTCGCGCTCGCGCGGCGCTATAGGCAATCCAGAACAAAACGGTGCAAGCTGGGGAGGGCCGAACGGCGGGAGATTCGGGACGAAGGTCGGCCCGAGCAGTCCGGGCTTCGTGAGAGACTGGTCTAGACAACCGTAAGAACCTGAAGGGCATCACCATGGCAGAGCGCCGCGTCAACGTCGGTTGGGCCGAGGGCCTGCACGCTCGTCCCGCCTCGATCTTCGTCCGTGCGACGACCGCTTCCGGCGTCCCGGTGACCATCGCGAAGGCCGGCGGCGACCCCGTCAACGCCGGTTCCATGCTGGCGGTTCTGGGCCTGGGCGCCCAGGGCGGCGAGGAGATCGTCCTCGCCTCCGAGGCCGATGGCGCGGAGGCCGCGCTGGACCGCCTCGCGAAGCTGGTCGCCGAGGGTCTCGAGGAGCTCCCCGAGACCGTCTGACCCTTCGGGTTCGCCACACCACACCCACCGAAGCCGCGGCCCCCTCCTGGGGGCCGCGGCTTCGGCCGTCCACCGGCAGCGCCGTCCGGCGCGGCTCCGTTGTCGGGGCCGGCCCCCGCGCGCACCTGCGAGTCGAGGCCGGGGACGAACCAGCCCCTCCGGCGCTTGAGGAGCGGGGTCCGGGGCGGAGCCCCGGCGGCGGAGCCGCACCCGAATCCGCCGGCCCGCCCCACCCCCCGACCCGAAGCCGGCCGCACCCGCGCAAAGGACCGGCGCAAAGGACCGGCGCAGCCGAATTGAACTCGCCGGAATTACCCGCACCAAAAGCAGCCCGCATCGCGCAGCGATCCGCACCGCGCGCAGCGAATTCACAAACAGCCCGAATTCCGCCCACGGAAAACCGGCGCCCACCCTTTGTATACGGCCCCTGTTAATGCCGGCCGCTCGACATGTTTACGGCAGGTTGCGAAGTGCTCACCGCCGACCGGATCCGCAGCCGGTGCGCCCCCGCCGCGCGCTCCGCGTGGACCGCCGCCAGCGCACGCGCCCGCTCCGCGTCGCCCCGGGCCACGGCGTCCACCACCGCGCCGTGCTCCGCCCAGGACTCCACGGGCCGGGCCGGCGCCTCGACCACGTACATCCACGCGACCTTGTACCGCATCTGGGTGAGCAGCGCGATCAGTCCCGGGCTGCCCGAGGCCTGCGCGAGCGTCTCGTGGAACCAGCCGCCCAGGGACCGCAGATCCTCCCCCTGGCCCCGCCTGGCCCGCTCCTGGCCCAGCCTGACCAGCCCCCGCAGCACCTTGAGGTGCGCCTCGGTGCGCCGCCGGGCCGCCCTGGCCGCGGCGAGCGGCTCCAGCAGCATCCGCAGCTCCAGCAGATCGGCGGCCTCCTGCTCCGTCGGCTCGGCCACGCAGGCCCCCGCGTGCCGCCGCGTGGTCACGAACCCCTCGGACTCCAGGGTCCTCAGTGCCTCACGGACCGGGACGCGGGAGACTCCGTACCGGCGGGCCAGGACCTCCTCGGTCAGCCTGCCGCCCGGCCCGAAGACCCCGGAGACGATGTCGTCGCGAATTGCCGTGCATACCGCGTGCGCAGGAATACGCAAGACCGAACCTCCGCCTTTTCCGACTCACACCCTCATTGGTGCCACCACTGCTGCGACTCTATTGCAACACACGATGATTTCCGAGAGCGTCCGGAAATGGGAAACCTCGGGAAACCACGGGAAGCTTCGGGAAGCCCCGGGAAGCCCCCCAAAACACGAAGGCCCCGGCTCGGGGAGCCGGGGCCTTCGGTGGAGCGGGCGGAGCGACGGAGCGGAGTCGCTCAGAGGTCGACGCCGTGCGAGCGCAGGTAGGCGAGGGGGTTGATGTCCGAGCCGTACTTGGCGCCGGTGCGGGCCTCGAAGTGCAGGTGCGGGCCGCTGGAGTTGCCCGTGGAGCCCGACAGGCCGATCTGCTGGCCCGCGGTGACCTGCTGGCCGACGGAGACGTTCAGTCGCAGCATGTGGCCGTACTGCGTGTACGTGCCGTCGTTGTGCTTGATGACGACGTTGTTGCCGTACGCGCCGCCCCAGCCCGCCTCGACGACGACACCGGCGCCCACCGCGTGGACCGAGGTGCCCTCGTCGGCGTGGAAGTCGATGCCCGTGTGGCTGCCGGAGGACCACATGCCGCCGCCCGCGTGGTACTGCGTGGAGACGTAGGAGCCGTCGACCGGGGCGACGAAGGTGTTGAGGCGCTTGCGCTCCTCCTCGCGGGCCGCGCGCTCGGCGGCCTCGCGCTCGGCCTTCGCCTTGGCCTCGGCGAGACGCTTGGCCTCGGCGGCCTGCTGCCGGGCGTCGGCCTCGGCCTGCGCCTTGGCGGCGGCGTGCTCGGCGGCGCGCTGCTGGGAGTCGGCCTGCTCGGCGATGTCGCCCGGGAGCTCGTCGGCGACGACGACCGCGCCGAGCGTGTTGTCCTGCGAGTGGTTGTTGCCACCGTTGTCCGCGGCGAAGGCCGGGGCTGCGATGGTGCCGACGACGCCGGTCGTGGCGAGGGCGGCTATGCCGGCGTAACCGGCGGTCTTGCGGCTCAGACGGCTGGAACCACGGTGCTTACCGGAGCCGGCGGGACGACTGCCAAACGCCATGAAGGGGCTGATCCTTTCCTTCCTTCTCGCCTACCGGGTTAGCTGACGGGTTCGGAGCAGGAAGGTCTCCTACGGGCCTCCTCTTGCGAGGCGGTCCGATTCACCCCAGGGACTGATGTGGGTCCCCGGCTCCCCAGGCTCGCGCCTGACGGGGACTCGGCGATCGCTGTCCGGTGCCGCGGATGCGGCGCGTACAACTGACGGACAGCACGGCCGACGCTAGGCGGATCATCAGCCAATCACCAAACAGACACGCCTTTTTGTTGCGTACGCCACACCGCAAACAGGCAACCCCCCTACCAAACGGACAAAAGGGGCCCAGGCGGTCAAGCCGCCCGGGCCCCTTCAAGAAGCGCCGTTCAGGCCCCAGTTGGGGACCTCAGTGGGTCACTTCAGTTGGTGACGACGCTCACTTCACCGATGCCGAGGGCCCGCACCGGCTCCTCGATCAGCGACGCGTCGCCCACCAGCACCGTGACGAGCCGGTCCGCCGGGAAGGCGCTCACGACCGCCGAAGTGGCCTCAACGGTGCCGGTTTCGGCGAGCCGCGCGTACAACTGCGCCTGGAAGTCGTCCGGGAGTTCCTGCTCGACCTGGTCGGCGAGGGTGCCGGCGACCGAGGCCGCCGTCTCGAACTTCAGCGGGGCCACGCCCACCAAGTTCTGCACCGCCACGTCCCGTTCGGCGTCGGTCAGGCCGCCCTCCGCGAGGGTGCGCAGCACCTTCCAGAGGTCCTCCAGGGCCGGTCCGGTGTTCGGGGTGTCCACCGAGCCGCTGATGGCGAGCATCGAGGCGCCCTTGCCGTCCGCGGTGGAGCGCAGCACCTGGCCGAAGGCGCGGACGCCGTAGGTGTAGCCCTTCTCCTCGCGCAGCACCTTGTCCAGGCGGGAGGTGAGGGTGCCGCCCAGGCAGTACGTGCCGAGCACCTGGGCCGCCCAGACCCGGTCGTGGCGGTCCGGCCCGATACGGCCGATCAGCAGCTGCGTCTGGACCGCGCCGGGCCGGTCCACGATGACCACGCGACCGGTGTCGTCCGCGGTCACCGGGGGCACCGGGAGCGGCTCGGCGAGGTCGCCCGTCCAGGTGCCCAGGGTGTCCGCCAGCACGGCGTCCAGGTCGATGCCGGTGAGATCGCCGACGACCACCGCGGTGGCGGTGGCGGGGCGTACGTGGGCCTCGTAGAAGGCGCGTACGGCGGTGGCGTCGATCCGGGCGACCGTCTCCTCGGTGCCCTGGCGCGGGCGGGACATCCGCAGGGCGGCCGGGAAGAGCTCCTTGGAGAGCTGCTTGGCGGCCCGGCGCTGCGGATTGGCCTGCTCGTGCGGGATCTCGTCGAGCCGGTTGCGCACCAGCCGGTCGACCTCGCTGTCGGCGAAGGCGGGCGCGCGCAGCGCCTCGGCGAGCAACCCCAGGGCCTTGTGCAGGCGCGAGGCCGGGACCTCCAGGGAGACCCGCAGGCCCGGGTGGTCGGCGTGCGCGTCGAGGGTGGCCCCGCAGCGCTCCAGCTCGGCGGCGAACTCCTCGGCGGAGTGCTTGTCGGTGCCCTCGGAGAGCGCGCGGGCCATGATGGTGGCCACGCCGTCCAGGCCCTCGGGCTCCGCGTCCAGCGGGGCGGCCAGGTTGATCTCGACGGCGACGACCTGCTGGCCCGGCCGGTGGCAGCGCAGCAGGGTGAGGCCGTTCGGCAGCACCCCCCGCTCGGGGGCGGGGAAGGCCCACGGCCTGGCCTCGCCGGCCTGCGGCCGCGGGTGGAAGGTCATCGTGACGGCTGCGGTGTCGCTCACTGCTCCGCCCCCTCGTTCTCGTCGCTCTCGTCGGACTCGGCGGACTCCTCGGAGCCCGGCAGCGGCTCGTAGACCAGGACCGCGCGGTTGTCGGGGCGCAGTCGGGCCGCGGCCACGGCCTGCACCTCCTCCGCGGTGACGGAGAGGACCCGCTGGACGGCGGTCAGCGCCAGCTGCGGGTCGCCGAACAGCACCGCGAAACGGCACAGTTCGTCCGCGCGGCCGGCCACCGTGCTCAGCCGGTCCAGCCACTCGCGCTCCAGCTGTGCCTGTGCGCGCTCCATCTCCTCGGCGGTCGGGCCCTCGGCGGCGAACCGCGCGAGCTCCTCGTCCACGGCGGCCTCGATGACGGGCACCTCGACCCCGCTGGAGGTCTTGACGTCCAGCCAGCCCAGGGAGGGCGCGCCCGCCAGGCGCAGCATGCCGAAACCGGCCGCGACGGCCGTCTGGTCGCGGCGTACCAGACGGTTGTGCAGCAGGGAGGACTCCCCGCCGCCCAGGATCGTCAGCGCCACGTCCGCCGCGTCGCACTCGCGCGTGCCGTCGTGCGGGAGCCGGTAGGCGGCCATCAGCGCACGCGCCGGGACCTCCTCCACGATCTCCTCGCGCAGCTGCTCGCCCATGATCTCGGGCAGCGAGCCGTCGCGGGGCGGCTGCTTGCCGTCGTGCGCGGGGATGGAGCCGAAGTACTTCTCGACCCAGGCCAGGGTCTGCTCGGGGTCGATGTCCCCGACGACCGACAGCACCGCGTTGTTGGGCGCGTAGTACGTACGGAAGAAGTTGCGCGCGTCCTCCAGGGACGCGGCGTCCAGGTCGGCCATGGAGCCGATCGGGGTGTGGTGGTACGGGTGGCCCTCCGGGTAGGCGAGGGCGGTCAGCTTCTCGAACGCCGTGCCGTAGGGGACGTTGTCGTACCGCTGGCGGCGCTCGTTCTTGACGACGTCGCGCTGGTTCTCCATGGACTCGTCGTCCAGGGCGGCCAGCAGCGAGCCCATCCGGTCCGCCTCCAGCCACAGCGCGAGCTCCAGCTGGTGGGCCGGCATCGTCTCGAAGTAGTTGGTGCGCTCGAAGCTGGTGGTGCCGTTGAGGGAACCACCGGCGCCTTGGACGAGCTCGAAGTGACCGTTGCCCGGCACCTGCTTGGAGCCCTGGAACATGAGGTGCTCGAAGAGGTGAGCAAGACCGGTACGCCCCTTGACTTCGTGGCGCGAGCCGACGTCGTACCACAGGCAGACCGCGGCGACCGGGGTCAGGTGGTCCTCGGAGAGCACCACGCGCAGGCCGTTGGCCAGCCGGTGCTCGGTCGCTGTCAGGCCGCCGGAGCCGGCCTGAGCTGTGGCCGTGTGACCCATGGGCATGTGGTCCCTTCGATCGCGATGCAGAGATTTCTTCTCGACCTGCCACTGTATGCAAGCGCGTCGCCCACCGGATAAGTTCCCGGGTCACTCCCCCGCACTCCGTATGGGGGGACCCCCGGGGTCGGAGTCGGCGTTGTCGGTGCCTCGGGCCACAATGGACCGCGTCGTACCGGAGTCCGACAGCCCGAATCAGTCGGCCGACGCCACACCCGTCACACTCAGCAAGACCCAGCCAGACCCCAGCACACCCCATTCTTGGTTAAGGAGCCGCGCAGCGATGGCCCGCCGCAGCACGAAGACCCCGCCGCCGGAGGATTTCGAGGAGAAGATCCTCGACATCGACGTCGTCGACGAAATGCAGGGCTCCTTCCTCGAGTACGCGTACTCGGTGATCTACTCCCGTGCCCTGCCCGACGCCCGGGACGGCATGAAGCCGGTCCACCGGCGCATCGTCTACCAGATGAACGAGATGGGGCTGCGCCCCGACCGCGGGTACGTGAAGTGCGCGCGTGTCGTCGGCGAGGTGATGGGCAAGCTCCACCCGCACGGCGACCAGTCGATCTACGACGCCCTCGTGCGCATGGCGCAGCCCTTCTCGATGCGGCTCCCGCTGGTCGACGGGCACGGCAACTTCGGTTCGCTCGGCAACGACGACCCGCCGGCCGCCATGCGTTACACCGAGTGCAAGATGGCCGACGCCACGTCGCTGATGACGGAGTCGATCGACGAGGACACCGTCGACTTCACCGCCAACTACGACGGCCAGGAGCGCGAGCCGGTCACCCTGCCCGCCGCCTACCCGAACCTGCTGGTCAACGGCACGTCCGGGATCGCGGTCGGCATGGCCACCAACATGCCCCCGCACAACCTCGGCGAGGTCATCGCGGCGGCCCGCCACCTGATCCGCTACCCGCAGGCGGACCTGGAGGCGCTGATGCGCTTCGTACCGGGTCCTGACCTGCCCACGGGCGGCCGGATCGTCGGGCTCTCGGGCATCAAGGACGCCTACGAGAACGGCCGCGGCACCTTCAAGATCCGCGCGACGGTGACCGTGGAGAACGTGACGGCGCGCCGCAAGGGCCTGGTCGTCACCGAACTGCCCTTCACGGTCGGTCCCGAGAAGGTCATCGCGAAGATCAAGGACCTGGTCGGCTCGAAGAAGCTCCAGGGCATCGCCGACGTCAAGGACCTCACCGACCGCGCGCACGGCCTGCGCCTGGTCATCGAGATCAAGAACGGCTTCCACCCCGAGGCCGTGCTGGAGCAGCTCTACAAGCTGACGCCGATGGAGGAGTCCTTCGGCATCAACAACGTGGCGCTCGTGGACGGTCAGCCGCTGACGCTGGGCCTCAAGGAGCTGCTGGAGGTCTACCTCGACCACCGCTTCGAGGTCGTCCGGCGGCGCAGCGAGTTCCGCCGCGGCAAGCGCCGGGACCGGCTGCACCTGGTCGAGGGCCTGCTGGTGGCCCTGCTCGACATCGACGAGGTCATCCGGCTCATCCGGGACAGCGACAACTCCGCGCAGGCGAAGGAACGCCTGATGGAGCGCTTCTCCCTCAGCGAGATCCAGACCCAGTACATCCTGGACACGCCGCTGCGCCGGCTCACCCGCTTCGACCGGATCGAGCTGGAGTCCGAGCGCGACCGGCTGACCGGCGAGATCGACGAGCTCACCGGGATCCTGGAGTCCGACACCGAGCTGCGCAAGCTGGTCTCCACGGAGCTGGCGGCGGTCGCGAAGAAGTTCGGCACCGAGCGTCGTACGGTCCTGCTGGAGTCGGCGGGCACGGCGGTGGCGGCGGTTCCGCTGGAGGTCGCGGACGACCCGTGCCGGGTGCTGCTGTCCTCGACGGGCCTGCTGGCGCGTACGGCGACCGGCGACGCGCTGCCCGAGGACGAGGGCGGCGCGCGCGCCAAGCACGATCTGATCGTCTCGCAGGTCGCGGCGACCGCGCGGGCCGACGTGGGCGTGGTCACCTCGTACGGGCGGCTGCTGCGGCTGTCGGTGATCGACCTGCCGCAGCTGCCGGACACGCACGCCGCGCCGAACCTGGCGGGCGGCGCCCCGGTCTCGGAGTTCCTTTCCGGGCTGGAGGCGGACGAGAAGGTGATCTGCCTGACCTCGCTGGACGAGTCCTCGCAGGGCCTGGCGCTGGGCACCGAGCAGGGTGTGGTCAAGCGGGTCGTGCCGGACTACCCGGCCAACAAGGACGAGCTGGAGGTCATCACCCTCAAGGAGGGCGACCGGATCGTGGGCGCGGTCGAGCTGCGGACGGGTGAGGAGGACCTGGTCTTCATCACCGACGACGCCCAGCTGCTGCGCTACCCGGCGGGCCAGGTGCGTCCGCAGGGCCGCCCGGCGGGCGGTATGGCGGGCATCAAGCTCTCCGACAACGCCAAGGTGATCCACTTCTCGGCCGTGGACCCGGCCCGGGACGCGGTGGTGTTCACGGTGGCGGGCTCGCAGGGGACGCTGGACGACTCGGTGCTGTCCGGCAAGCTCACCCCGTTCGACCAGTACCCGCGCAAGGGCCGGGCCACCGGCGGTGTGCGCTGCCAGCGCTTCCTTAAGGGCGAGGACATGCTGGTGCTGGCCTGGGCGGGCGGCTCCCCGGCCCGCGCGGCCGCGGCGAACGGCGCTCCGGCCGAGCTCCCGGCCCCGGACCCGCGCCGTGACGGCTCGGGCGCCGCGCTGCCGGCGGTGGTCGCGACGCTGGCGGGACCGGCGCTGTAGAAGGCGTGCGGGGGTGTCCGGTCCGGGATCGGACACCCCATGTGCCGACTAGTGTTTTCCCCCTGGCACTGGTGGGGTGGGGAGAACAGAGCTGATGAGTCGTCGCGCGGGCGGAGTGATCGGGGACTGGGCGGAGGCCCAGCGCCGGATGCAGCAGACGCAGGTGATCCAGCAACGCCAGGCTGATCGGCGTCAGCGGGAGCTGCGGGCTGCGGACCGCCTGCACCGCGAGGCCGAGGCGCGCCGGCGTACGGAACTCATCGAGGCGGAGGTCGCGGCCCTCCAGGGCCTGTTGGCGGCGGGGTGCCGGGCTCCGGCGTTCCGGATGGCCGGGCTGGTCCGGCCCGAGCAGGTCGATCCCTTCGTCCCGGGCGCGCTGGCTCATCCCGTACCCATGCCGCAACTGCATCAGTTCCAGCAGCAGAGCACGGGGTGGACGCTGGGCTCGAACCGGCGGGCGCAGGCGGAACGCGAGGCGCACGCCCGGTACACCCAGGCCTGGCAGGCGGCGCACGCCGCGGAGACGCAGCGCCAGCAGCAGCTGGCGGCGTACCGGCAGCAGTACGACCGGTGGGCGGCGGAGCAGCTCGCCGGGATACGGGCGCACAACAGCGGCCTGACCGAGCTGGCCGGGGCCCTGCGCGCGGGTGACGCGGAGGCGGTGGTGGAGTACTTCTCGGCCGCCCTGTACTCCTCGACGGCCTGGCCCGAGACGCTGCCGAGGCAGGTGACGGCCGCTTACGATCCGGGGCCGCGCCAGCTGGTGCTGGACTGGGAACTGCCGGGGTTCGCGGTGGTGCCGGAGCTCAAGTCGGTGCGGTACATGCCGAGTACGGGCCAGGACAGGGAGACGGCCCGTACGCCCGCGCAGCGGCGGGCGCTCTACCGGGACCTGCTGGCGCAGTGTGTCCTGCTGGTGGTACACGAGCTGTACGCGGCGGACGAGTTCGGCGTACTCGACTCGGTGGTCGTCAACGGCTTCGTGGACGCCCACGATCCGGTGACGGGGCTGGAGGCTCAGCTCGTGCTCGCCACGGTAACGGCGGCCCGGCCCGCTTTCGCGGGGCTCCGGCTGGAGCAGGTCAGCGCGGTGGACTGCCTGGTGGAGGGGTTGCGCGGCGAACTGTCCGCGAAGCCCGAGCAGCCGGCCGCGGTACGCCGCCCCGGGCGCAGGCCCGACGAGGTGGGCGGTGGGGTCGTCAGCCACGGCAGGCACGCCGCGGGCGACGGGGACGAGCCGGATCTCTTCGAGATGGACCCGATCGAGTTCGAGCGGCTCGTTGCGGAGCTCTTCCGGGCGATGGGCATGGAGGCCGTGACCACCCAGCGCTCGGGCGACGGCGGCGTGGACATCGAGGCGAGGGACCCGGCTCCGCTGCGGGGCGGCCGGATCGTGGTGCAGGTCAAGCGCTACCGCAACCGGCTCAATCCCGATGTGGTGCGGGAGCTTTACGGCACGGTCCAGGCCACGGGCGCGAACAAGGGGGTGCTGGTCACCACCGCGTCGTTCGGTGCCGGGTCGTACGAGTTCGCCGAGGGCAAGCCGCTGGAGCTGGTTCCGGGCGTCAAGCTCGTGGAGCTGCTGCACCAGTACGGGCTGCGCGGCCGCCTCGGTGGCGGACCGGCGCGGCGGACGCCCGAGCCGGCGGCCCCTTCGGCGGAGCACAACGTGCTCGGCATGTCCTGGTCGGGCTCGGTCGCCCTCGACGTGTGCGCTCTCGTCTGCACGGGCGGCCGGGTGCTGAGCGAGGAGCACTTCGTGTTCTTCAACAACCCGCGGACGCCGGACGGTTCGGTACGGGCCCGCGCGCACGCGGCGCCCGACAAGGCGGCGGTCGAGGTCGCCTTCGACGACCTGCCGCGCGAGGCCGACCGGCTGGTGCTGGTCGCCGCGGTGGACCCGGAGGCCGATCCGCACGCCGACCTGGCCGGCTTCACGGACGCCCGGATCAGGCTCCTCGACGCGGCGGGCTCGGAGCTCGGGCAGCTGGAGGTCTCCGACGGGCGGGCCGGTGAGACCGCGCTGGTGCTGGGTTCGTTCCGGCGCCGGGCCAACGGCGACTGGGACTTCGTGATCGGCGGCAAGGGCTACCGGGGTGGGCTGGAGGACCTGCTGCGGGAGTTCGGCGTCGAGGTGGTCTAAGCGGTCCCGGCGGTTCCGGCGGTCCCGGTCCGGTCCTCGGAGTCGGGGGCCTGCGGCCCGGGCTCCGAGGGCCGCGCCACGTACCGCAGCACTCCCCACATGCTCTCGGGGCCGAGCTGCTGCGGGGCATCCTCCCGGCAGGCCTCCAGTTCGCGGAGCAGGCCCGGCCCGTCCGTGCCGGAGCCGATCAGGACGAGCTGGGTCAGGCGCTCCTCGCCCCGCTCCCAAGGGCCGGGCGCGAAGCGGAGGAAGCGGCCGACCGCGTGGACCTCGTACTTCTCCTCGTGTCCGGGGACGCCGAAGTGGACGAAGCCCTTGATCCGGTAGAGCCCGGCCGGGCGGCGGTCGAGGAAGTCGATGAACCGGCGCGGTGAGAGGGCCTGTCCGGAGACGAACTCGACGGTCTCGTAGGCGGCGTGCGCATGCGTGGCGTGGTCGTGACCGTGGTCTTCGGCCTCCGCGAGGAGGTCCTCGAAGGAGAGCTGACCGCGCGTCTCGGTCCAGGGGCGGCGGTCGAAGAGCAGCTCGGGGTCGATCCGCCCGTGATCGGCGCCGATGACCGGCGTGCCCGGGGCGCACAGGGTGGCCAGCAGTCCCTCGATCCGGGCCTGCTCGGCGGGGTCCACCCGGTCGGTCTTATTGAGCACCACGAGGTCGGCCACGGCGAGGTGGCGATCGGTCTCCGGGTGCGCGGTCCGGGTCGCGTCGAACTCCGCCGCGTCCACGACCTGCACCAGGCCGCCGTAGCTGACGGCCGGGTTCTCGTTGGCGACGAGCATCCGGACCATCTCCTGGGGTTCGGCCAGCCCGCTCGCCTCGATGACGATCACATCGATGCGGTGGACGGGGGCGGCGAGCTTCTCCAGGTAGGCGTCGAGCTCGCTGCCGTCGACGGCGCAGCACAGGCAGCCGCCGCCGAGGCTGACCATCGAGTCGCCGAGCTGCCCGGCCACCGACATGGCGTCGATCTCGATCGACCCGAAGTCGTTGACGACGACTCCGATCCGGGTGCCTCCCCGGTGGGCGAGGAGGTGGTTCAGCACGGTGGTCTTGCCGGATCCGAGGAATCCGGAGAGGACCACGACGGGGATGGGCGGGATGGTCTGCCTGCTGCTCACCCGGTCGATCGTAGCCAGGCGGGTCACCTGCACGGTCAGCCGAGGGGCGGCACCGGCTGCGGCGGGGTGGGGCCGGTGTACCGGGCGGCCGGGCGGATGATCTTCGAGTCGGCGGCCTGTTCGAGGACGTTCGCGCTCCAGCCGACCACTCGGGCCGCGCAGAAGGTCGGGGTGAACATCTCCCGGGGAAGTCCACACAGCTCCATGACCACGCCCGCGTAGAACTCCACGTTGGTGTGCAGTTCGCGGCCGGGCTTGAGCTCGGCGAGGATCTCCTCCACCTGGCGCTCGACCTCGACGGCGAAGTCCACGAGGGGGCCGCCGAACTGGCGCGCGATGTCACGCAGCATGCGTGAGCGGGGGTCCTCGGTGCGGTACACGGGGTGGCCGAAGCCCATGATCCGGTCCCCCGCCAGGACCCGCTCGCGGATCCACGGTCCGATCCGGTCGGTGGTGCCGATGGCGTCGAGGGTGTCGAGGGCGCGGCTGGGGGCGCCGCCGTGCAGCGGGCCGGACAGCGCACCGATCGCGCCGGTCAGGCAGGCGGCGACGTCGGCGCCGGTGGAGGCGATGACGCGGGCGGTGAAGGTCGAGGCGTTGAAGCCGTGGTCGATGGTGGAGATGAGGTAGCGCTCGACCGCGCGGGCCTTGGCGGGGTCGGGTTCCTGCCCCGTGAGCATGTACAGGTAGTTCTCGGCGTACGGGAGGTCGTCGCGCGGCTCGACCGGTTCCAGGCCCTGCCCCAGCCGGTGCAGGGCGGTGAGCAGGGTCGGTACGGCGGCGCAGGCGGCGAGGGCGTCGGCCGCCCGGCGGGCCGGGGCGATGTCGTAGACCGGGCGGAAGCCGGCGGAGGCGCCGAGCAGCGAGAGGCCGGTGCGCAGCCCGGCGAGGGGGCCGGAGAGCGCGGTGGCCCGGGCGAGGGCGGGGAGGGCGTCCCGCACCTCTTCGGGGAGCCGGCGCAACGGGGCGATCTCGGCCGCGAAGGCGGCGCGTTCGGCGGCGTCCGCGGGCAGTGAGCCGCGGAACATCAGGTGCCACACGTCCTCGAAGCTGCGGCCGGCCGCGAGCTCGACGGCCGAGTACTGGCGGTAGTGGTAGAAGCCCTCACGGCCCCGGACGTCACCGAGTTCGGTTTCGGTGACCACGACTCCCGCGAGACCGCGGGGTACTTCGACGGTGGTGTTCATGGATCGACCATCCATGATGGATTGAATCGTTGTCAATATTGATTGAATCAACATGACTGCGACTCTGTAAGGTGTGCGCCATGAGCGACGAGAGGGACGCCGGCACGGATCACGGGCGCAGGATCGGCACGCAGGAAGCGGCCCGGCTGCTCGGGGTGAAGGCTGCGACGGTGTACGCGTACGTCAGCCGCGGCCAGCTCACCAGCCGCCGCGACCCCGCGGGCCGGGGCAGCACCTTCGATGCGGCCGAGGTGGAGGAGCTGGCCCGACGCAGCCGGCGCGAGGCGGCGGCGCCCTCGGGCGGAGAGCTGTCCGTACGCACCTCCCTCACCCTCATCGAGTCCGACCGGTACTACTTCCGGGGCGTGGACGCCGTGGCCCTGGCCTCCCGGTACCGCTACGAGGAGGTGGCCGAGTGGCTCTGGACGGGAGCGATCGGCCACGGCACGCGGTTCGCCGCTCCGCCGGAACTCCTGGCCGCGGCCCGGCGGGCGGTGGCGGCCCTGCCCGAGCACGGCGGGCCGGTCGACCGGCTCCGGGTGGCGGTCGCCGCCGCGGCCGTGGCCGATCCGCTGCGCTTCGACCTCTCGGAGGCGGCCGTACTGGGCTCCGCGCGCTGCCTGATCCCCACGCTGGTCGGCGCGCTGCCGGTGGTGGGCCCGGCGCAGTGGGCCGGGGACGGTCGCATCACCCGGCAGTTGTGGTCGCGGCTGACCGTGCGGGAGCCGGACCCGGATGCGCTGGCCGCGCTGGACCTGGCGCTCGGACTGCTGGTGGACCACGACCTGGCCGCCTCGACGCTGGCCGTACGGGTCGCGGCGTCGGCGCGGGCCCATCCGTACGCGGCGGTGTCCGCGGGCCTCGGCGCGCTGGAGGGTCCGCTGCACGGCGCGGCCGGACGTCTCGCGCACCGGATGCTGGTGGAGGTCCTGGAGCGGGGCGGGGCCGCGCCCGTGGTGGCGGAGTACCTCCGGGCGGGCCGCCGGGTGCCGGGCCTGGGCCACCGGCTGTACCGGGGCGAGGACCCGCGGGCGCGGGCCCTGTTCGACCGGCTGGAGGGCCTGGCTCAGGCCGCTCCGGCGTTGGCCGCGGCGAGGGAGGTGGCCGCGGTCATGGCCCGGCAGGGCGGGCTGCACCCCAATGTGGACTTGGCGCTGGCGGTGTTGACGGTGTCCTGCGGGATGGAGGCGGAGGCCGGGGAGACGGTCTTCGCGGTGTCCCGGACTGCGGGCTGGATCGCGCACGCGCTGGAGGAGTACCAGGAACGCCCCTTGCGTATGCGACCCAGCGGCCAGTACCAGGGCCCCCGCCCGCCGCAACCGATGCCGTGACCCCGTGCGAGGCCCCGCCGCGGCCCCGGGGGCGTGAGTCCGGCCCAACCCTCGGGATGTGACAAGGGCGGCGCACCCGGGACATTCCGCTTGTGCCGGAGCGGACCTACCGTGGGTATCCATGCGGTTCCCCCTCACGAGCGCTCGTCGCCTCGGGCTGCCCAGACGGGCCGTCTCACAGATCCTGCTGACCCAGCTGGCCATCGCCGCCGGGGTCGTCGTGCTGGCCACCGGACTGTTCCTGGCACCGCTCAGCGCACAGCTCGACGACCAGGCCATGCGGCGTGCCCTGGCCATCGCGCAGAGCGCGGCGGCGGATCCGTCACTGGCCGCCGACCTCCTGTCCTCGGGGGCGACGGCGGACAGCCCGGTGCAGGCCACCGCGGAGCGGCTCCGCCGGGCCACGGGAGCCGAGTACGTGGTCGTCCTCGATCTGGACGGGATCCGCCACTCGCACCCCAGCCCCGATCGCATCGGACTGCCCGTCTCGACCGACCCGAGCCAGGCGCTGGCCGGCCGCGAGGTCATGGAGATCGACGAAGGCACCCTGGGCCGCTCCGCCCGCGGCAAGGTACCGCTGCTCGCCGCCGATGGAGAGATCGTCGGGGCCGTCTCGGTCGGCATCGCCTACGACGGCGTCCGCGACCGGCTGCTCGGCGCCATCCCCGGCCTCCTCGCCTACGCCGGAGGCGCCCTCGCGGCCGGCGCCCTCGTCGCCTATCTGCTGTCCCGCAGGATCCAGCGGCAGACCCGGGACCTGGCCTTCTCCGACATCGCAGGGCTACTGGCGGAGCGCGAGGCGATGCTGCACTCCATCCGCGAAGGCGTGATCGCCCTCGACCGGGACGGCCGGGTCCGTCTGGTCAACGACGAGGCCGCCCGTCTGCTCGGGCTCACCCCGCAGCACTCCCCGGCCACGCCCGGCACGGCAGACACCGCAGACACCGCAGACACCGCGAACACCGCGAACACCACAGGCCCCACGGGCCCCACGGCCACCGCAGATCCGGCGCGCGGCCTGACCGGACGCCCGCTGGACGAGGTACTCGGCGCCGGCCGCACCGCCGACGTACTGTCCGGCCGCGTCACCGGCCGGGACCTGCTGACCGTCCAGGGGCCCCGGGTCCTGGTGGCCAACCGCATGCCCACCGAGGACGGCGGGGCCGTCGCCACCCTGCGCGACCGCACCGAACTGGAGCACCTGAGCCGCGAGCTCGACTCGACCCGGGGCCTGATCGATGCCCTGCGCGCCCAGGACCACGAGCACGCCAACCGCCTCCACACCCTCCTCGGCCTGCTGGAGCTGGGCCTGCACCAGGAGGCCGTGGAGTTCGTGACGGAGGTCGTCGGCGTGCACCGCACGACCGCCGAGCAGGTCACCGAGAAGATCCACGACCCCCTGCTGGCCGCCCTCCTGGTGGGGAAGGCGACCGTCGCGGCCGAGCGTGGCGTCCCGCTGCGCCTGGCCTCGGCCAGCCTCCTCCCCGACCGCCTGGTGGACCCGGGCGGTCTCGTCACGATCGTCGGGAACCTGGTGGACAACGCCCTGGACGCCGCCGTCGGCTCGGCGTCGCCGCTGGTCGAGGTGGAACTGCGCGCCGAAGGCCGGGCGGCGGTCCTGCAGGTGCGCGACAGCGGCCCCGGGGTGCCGGCCGCGCACCGCGAGGAGATATTCACCGAGGGCTGGTCGACCAAGCAGCCCCAAGCCCACCGCGAGCGCGGGCTGGGCCTGGCCCTCGTACGCCGCCTCGCGGAGCGGCAGGGCGGCACGGCCCGGGCCGGCGGGACAGAGGACGGAGGGGCGGAGTTCTCCGTCGTACTCCCGGAGGCCCTGCGATGAACGAGACCCCGATCCACGTATTGGTCGTCGACGACGACGTGCGTGTTGCCCTGATCAACGCGGCGTACGTGGAGATGGTTCCCGGCTTCCACGTGGTCGCCCAGGTCCATTCCGCCACCGCGGCGCTGGAGTTCCTCGGCACGCATCCGGTGGACCTGGTCCTGCTCGACCACTACCTGCCGGACGAGAACGGCCTGGACCTGGTCCGCCGCATGCGCCAGCTCGGCCACGGCACCGATGTGATCATGGTCACCGCCGCCCGGGACCTCGCCACCGTCCAGACCGCCATGCGCCTCGGGGCGCTCCAGTACCTGGTCAAGCCGTTCACGTTCGCCGGCCTGCTCACGCGTCTGGAAGCGTACGGCGCCCTGCGCCGCACGCTGGACACCGGTGGCGAGGCCGAACAGGCGGTGGTGGACCGGCTCTTCGCGACCCTGGCCACCGCCGCATCCCGCAACGAGCTCCCCAAGGGCCATTCCCACGCCACCTCGGAGCTGGTCCGCCAGGTCCTGCGCTCCGCCGAAGGCCCCCTGTCCACCCAGCAGATCGCCGAACGCGCGGGCATCAGCCGCCAGACCGCCCAGCGCTATCTGAAGCTCCTCGAACGCACCGGCCGTGTCACCCTGGCCCTGCGCTACGGCGAGACCGGCCGCCCGGAGCACCGGTACACGTGGCTCCCGGGCCAGTCCGAGGGGGCGTGACGGCTCACACGGCTCCGGCGCCGGTCAGGGAACGGACCTCGGTCTCGGCGTGCTTCGCTTCGTCCGGCTCCTCCACCGAGGTGACCGTGCCCAGCCAGCCCGCCAGGAAGCCCAGCGGGATCGAGACGATCCCCGGGTTCTGGAGCGGGAAGTACTGGAAGTCCGCCCCCGGGAAGAGCGACTCCGGGCTGCCCGACACCACCGGTGAGACCAGAACCAGCAGCACCGCGGGGATCAGGCCGCCGTAGACCGACCAGACGGCTCCGCGGGTGGTGAAGCCCCGCCAGAACAGCGAGTAGAGCAACACCGGCAGGTTGGCCGAGGCCGCCACCGCGAAGGCCAGCCCCACCAGGAAGGCCACGTTGAGGTTCTGGGCGAGCAGCCCGAGCGCGATCGCCACCGCCCCGATCCCCACCGCCGCGACCCGGGCGACCGCGACCTCGCTGCGCTGCCGGGCGTGCCGCCGCTTGAGCGAGGCGTACAGGTCGTGGGCGACGGAGGCCGAGGAGGCCAGGGTGATCCCGGCGACCACGGCGAGGATGGTGGCGAAGGCGATGGCGGCCACGAAGGCGAACAGCACCGTGCCCCCGGTGGATCCCGCGCCGCCGCCGAGGAAGGCGGCCAGCAGCGGAACGGCCGTGTTCCCCGAGGCGTTGGAGGCCCGTACCCGGTCCGGCCCGAGCAGCGCGGCCGCCCCGAAACCGAGCACGATGGTCATCAGGTAGAAGCCGCCGATCAGGCCGATCGCCCACACCACCGAGCGGCGGGCCGCCCGCGCGGTGGGCACGGTGTAGAAGCGCGACAGGATGTGCGGCAGGCCGGCGGTCCCGAGGACCAGGGCGAGGCCGAGGCTCATGAAGTCGATCCGGGAGGTCCAGTCCCCGCCGTACTTGAGCCCGGGGCTGAGGAAGCGGGCCCCGTGCCCGCTGCGTTCGGCGGCGCTGCTGAGCAACTGCTCGAAGTTCCCGTGGAAGCGCAGCAACACGAGCCCGGTCAGGGCGATCGCCCCGCCCATCAGCAGTACGGCCTTGACGATCTGGATCCAGGTCGTGGCCCGCATCCCGCCGAAGGACACGTACACGACCATCAGCGCGCCCACCCCGACCACGGCCAGAGTGCGGGCCACGGTGCTCGAACTGCCCAGCAGCAGACCGACGAGACTGCCCGCGCCGACCATCTGGGCGACGAGGTAGAGCACGGAGACGACGACCGAGGAAGTACCGGCCGCGATCCGCACCGGTCGCTCGCTCATCCGCGCGGCGACCACGTCGGCGAGGGTGAAGCGCCCGCAGTTGCGGACCAGTTCGGCGACGAGGAACAGCACGACGAGCCAGGCGACGAGGAAGCCGACCGAGTAGAGCATGCCGTCGTAGCCGAAGAGGGCGATCAACCCGGAGATTCCGAGGAAGGAGGCGGCGGACATGTAGTCGCCGGCGATGGCGAAACCGTTCTCCAGTGGTGAGAACAGTCTGCCGCCCGCGTAGAACTCCTCCGCCGACCCGTGCCGGTTGCGGCTGACCCACGTGGTGATGCCGAGGGTCACCGCGATGAAGACGCTGAACAGGACCAGCGCGAGGCTCTGGTGTTCGGTGGTCACCGGCCCGTCCCCCTCGCACGGGTCCGCTCCTGATCGCGTTCCTGCTCGAAGACGGTCCAGCGCAGGTCGAGCGCCGCCCGGTCCCGGCGCAGCCGCGCGTGCCGGGCGTAGGCCCAGGTCAGGAGGAAGGTGCTGAGGAACTGCCCGAGCCCCGCCACCATGGCGACGTTGATCGCGCCGGACACCGGCCGGGCCATCACACCGGGCGCGACGGTCGCGGCGACCACGTAGGCCACGTACCAGAGCAGGAATCCCGCGGTCGCGGGGACGACGAACCCCCGGTAGCGGCTGCGTACTTCCTGGAAGGCCGCGCTGCGCTGCACTTCGAGGTAGATGTCGGACGCGCCGGGGGTGGGGTGGGCGGGGACCGCACCGGGCGGCTCGCTCTCGCTCTCGCCCCACCCGACGGCCAGCGCGTCGTACCAGGGGTCGTCGAGCCGGATCGTTCCGGCATCGGGACCATCGTGCTTGTCCACCGAACTCTCCTTGTCCGCTGCCGCACTGGCCGCGTGCTCACAAGGATGTGCGGAACGGACGTTTCGAGACTGGTGTCCGGGTGCTCTTCACTCCTTCAGGTGATGGAGTGAAGAGCGGTCCCGTCGACGAGCCGTGCCGAGCCCGGCCGAGCCGTGCCGGGTCGCTCGGACCCGTCAGGCGTCGATGCGCGAGCGGTCCAGGGTGGCCGCGGAGCTGGTGATGAACTCCTTGCGCGGGGCCACCTCATTGCCCATGAGCAGGTCGAAGACCGTCTCGGCCGAATCCAGATCGCCGATGTTGATCCGGCGCAGGGTGCGGAAGCGCGGGTCCATGGTGGTCTCCGCCAGCTGGTCCGCGTCCATCTCGCCGAGGCCCTTGTAGCGCTGGATCGAGTCCTTGTACCGGATGTTCTTGCGCTGGTACTCCAGCAGGGTCTGGCGGAGCTCGTTGTCCGAGTACGTGTACACGTACTTGTCCTGGCCCTTCTTGGGCTGGACCAACTCGATCCGGTGCAGCGGCGGCACCGCGGCGAAGACCCGTCCCGCTTCGACCATGGGCCGCATGTACCGCTGGAAGAGCGTGAGCAGGAGGCAGCGGATGTGCGCGCCGTCCACATCGGCGTCGACGAGCAGGACGATCTTGCCGTACCGGGCGGCGTCGATGTCGAAGGTCCGGCCCGAGCCGGCTCCTATGACCTGGATGATCGCCCCGCACTCGGCGTTCTTGAGCATGTCCGAGACCGACGACTTCTGGACGTTGAGGATCTTGCCGCGGATGGGCAGGAGCGCCTGGAACTCCGAATTCCGGGCGAGCTTGGCGGTGCCGAGGGCGGAGTCGCCCTCGACGATGAAGAGCTCGCTGCGCTCCACGTCGTCGCTGCGGCAGTCGGCCAGCTTCGCGGGCAGCGAGGAGGTCTCCAGCGCGGTCTTGCGGCGCTGCGCCTCCTTGTGCTGACGAGCGGCGATCCTCGTCCGTGCGGCCGCGACGATCTTCTCCATCACGGCGCGGGCCTGCTGCTTGTCGTCGCGCTTGGTGGAGGTCAGGAAGGCCTTGAGCTCCTTGGCGACCACGGCGGCGACGATGCGGGTGGCCGCCGAGGTGCCGAGCACCTCCTTGGTCTGCCCCTCGAACTGCGGCTCGGCAAGGCGGACGGTGACGACGGCGGTCAGGCCCTCCAGCGCGTCGTCCTTGACCACGTCGTCCTCGGCGACGCGCAGCAGCTTCGCCGAGCGCAGCACCTCGTTGACGGTCTTGGTGACGGAGCGCTCGAAGCCGGTGACGTGGGTGCCGCCCTTGGGGGTGGCGATGATGTTCACGAAGGACTTGAGGTTGGTCTCGTAGCCCGTGCCCCAGCGCAGGGCGATGTCCACGCCGAGCTCGCGCGTGACCTCGGTGGGCGTCATGTGACCGCGGTCGTCGAGGACCGGGACGGTCTCCTTGAAGGTGCCCGAGCCCGTCAGGCGCAGCACGTCGCAGACTGCCTTGTCCTGGGCGAGGTAGTCGCAGAACTCGCTGATGCCCCCGTCGTAGCGGAAGACCTCCTCGGTCTTGCCGGCCCCGTCGATGCCGCGCTCGTCGCGGACCACCAGGGTCAGGCCGGGGACGAGGAAGGCGGTCTGGCGGGCGCGCTGGTAGAGCGTCTCCAGGGAGAGCCGGGCGTCCTTGAGGAAGATCTGGCGGTCGGCCCAGTAGCGGATCCGGGTGCCGGTCTTGCCCTTGGCGATCCGCTTGACCTTGCGCAGGCCGTTGGCCGGGTCGAAGGGGCTGTCGGGGCCCTGCTCCGTGAACATGCCGGGAACGCCCCGGCGGAAGCTGATGGCGTGCGTCGAGCTGCCCCGGTCGACCTCGACGTCCAGCCGGGCGGAGAGGGCGTTGACCACTGAGGCACCGACGCCGTGCAGGCCGCCGGAGGCCGCGTACGAGCCACCGCCGAACTTTCCGCCGGCGTGCAGCTTGGTCATGACGACCTCGACGCCGGACAGGCCGGTCTTGGGCTCGACGTCCACGGGGATGCCGCGGCCGTTGTCCCGGACCTCCACGGAGGCGTCCTCGTGGAGGATCACCTCGATGTGGTCGCAGTAGCCGCCCAGGGCCTCGTCGACGGAATTGTCGATGATCTCCCAGAGGCAGTGCATGAGGCCCCGGCTGTCCGTGGAGCCGATGTACATGCCGGGGCGCTTGCGGACAGCCTCCAGCCCTTCGAGGACGAGCAGGTGCCGCGCGGTGTAGTTGGAACCGTCCCGGTCTGCTCCGGACAGCAGCGCGCTGGAAGGCACGGACGTGTCGGCGGTCACGCAGTTCGCTCCTCGCTGAATTTCTTTTCTGGCCCGGTCGGGCGCAGGGGTGGCTCGGGTGCCGGTCGAAGGGTACCGAGGCCAGGTAGAGCCGATGCAACGCCACCCTCGCGCATTCCTCAGCCTAGTCCAGATCCGCACGGGTGTTCGATCCCCCGTGCGGGTGAAGCAAACATCACGTTCCCTTCCGCGCATGAACCATTTAGGGTTCGGGCACGTCCTCATGAACAACCTGGCACTCAGCCGGGGGAGGATGGAACTGCGACAAGCGCACGACTGACAACGCGAAACCGTAAAGCAACGCAATACGGCTCCTTCGCCGCCAACCGGCAACAGCCGGCCAGCTTCGGAAGGAAGTTTCGAGGAAAAGCCGCGAGCGGGAACGTTTTCGGCCTGGTTGGATGTTGACCCTGGTACGACAGCTCGTCGAGCTAGAGAAGAGGCGACGTGACTACTGTTCTGACACCCGCGACCCCGCTGACGGCCGCTGACCGATGCGACCGTTGCGGCGCCCAGGCATATCTGCGCGTCGTCCTGCTGAGCGGCGGTGAACTGCTCTTCTGCGCCCACCACGGGCGTAAGTTCGAGCCGGAACTCAAGAAGATCGCCGCGGAAATACAGGATGAGACCGAGCGGCTCACGTCCGCTCCGGCTGCCAATGCCGACACCGAGGACCGCTGACACAGGCCTGCACCTCGCATCCGACGAGCCAGGACCGGCCATGCCGGTCGACGGGCGGCATCCCCGAGACCCGGGGAGGCCGCCCGTCCTCACATGCGCGCCCGGACCCGCCCCGGAGAGCCCGCCGGGGCGGGTCCGCCGACCCCCGGCCGCTCGCTACCGGACCGGCTCACTTGTTCGATGCCCCTTCCCGGGCCCTGCTACGGGCACGGAGCCCCTCCGGGCACCCGCCGCGACGCCCTGGACCCCGCCCGGCCGCGCGCCCTTCTCCGGGCCCGTCACGAACTCCGCCAGCGGCGCGATCCGCGTGTAAACGCCGGGGCTGTCCGCCCGCCCGCAGCCGCGCCCCCACGACACCAGCCCGATGAGCCGCCCCTTCGCCACGAGCGGGCCCCCGCTGTCGCCCTGGCAGGCGTCCTTGCCGCCCCGGTCGTCCCCGGCGCACACCATGGACTCCGCGCGGTACTGCCCGTCGGCGTCCCCCGGGTAGGCCCGCCCGCAGACGTCGTCCGCCAGCACCGTCACCGGCGCGGCACGCAGTGCGTACGCGTAGTCACCAAAGCCGCTCGTGTCACCCCAGCCGTACACGGCGGCCTCCGTGCCCGCCGCATAGGCGGTGTCCCCCGGCCCGGCCATCGGGATCACGTGCTGCGCCGGAACCGCCTCGACGAGTTCCAGTACGGCGAGGTCCCCGGCATTGCTCCCCGGGTCGTACGCGGGGTTCACCCGGGCCGCGCGCACCGCGATCTCCCTGCCGTCCGTCGCGCGCAGCTCCGTACGCCCGGCGATCACCCGGAGGTCGGGGACGGACTCGACGGGGCCGCCCAGCACCTGGCTGCCCAGGCAGTGCGCCGCGGTCAGGACCGTGGTCGGGGCCACGACGACACCTCCGCAGAACTGCCCGCCCCGCGTACCCCCGAACCGGTCACGGCTGGCGAGGGCGACCACCCAGGGGCTGTCCGCCACCTTCACCGGCTTCCCGCCGATCACCACGCTGTCTGCGGCTGCCCGGGGCGCCTGGGCCAGCGGCGCCGCGACCGCTCCCGCCGCCAGGGTCAGCGCTCCCGCCAGAGCACGGGCAATGGGACGACGCATGAGGCCTCCTGACTCCGAGTGTGCATGACTCCACCCAGAGTGGGATGACCAGTGGCCGTGCGCACCCGCGCACGGCCACTCACGTACGGTCCTCCGCGTCGCCCGCCGGTCAGTCGAGGTAGTCGCGCAGCACCTGGGAACGCGACGGGTGCCGCAGCTTCGACATGGTCTTCGACTCGATCTGGCGGATCCGCTCGCGCGTGACGCCGTAGACCTTGCCGATCTCGTCGAGGGTCTTGGGCTGGCCGTCCGTGAGGCCGAAACGCATCGAGACCACGCCGGCCTCGCGCTCGCTCAGGGTGTCCAGCACCGAGTGCAGCTGCTCCTGCAGGAGCGTGAAGCTCACGGCGTCGGCCGGCACCACGGCCTCGGAGTCCTCGATGAGGTCACCGAACTCGCTGTCGCCGTCCTCGCCGAGCGGCGTGTGCAGGGAGATCGGCTCTCGGCCGTACTTCTGGACCTCGATGACCTTCTCGGGGGTCATGTCGAGTTCCTTGGCCAGTTCCTCCGGGGTGGGCTCGCGGCCCAGGTCCTGGAGCATCTGGCGCTGCACACGGGCGAGCTTGTTGATGACCTCGACCATGTGCACCGGGATGCGGATGGTGCGGGCCTGGTCGGCCATGGCCCGGGTGATCGCCTGGCGGATCCACCACGTCGCGTAGGTGGAGAACTTGTAGCCCTTGGTGTAGTCGAACTTCTCGACCGCGCGGATCAGACCCAGGTTGCCCTCCTGGATCAGGTCGAGGAAGAGCATGCCGCGGCCGGTGTAGCGCTTGGCCAGGGAGACCACGAGGCGGAGGTTCGCCTCCAGCAGGTGGTTCTTGGCCCGGCGGCCGTCCTCGGAGATGATCTCCAGCTCACGCTTGAGCTTGGGGGCCAGCTTGTCGGAGTTCGCCAGCTTGTCCTCGGCGAAGAGGCCCGCCTCGATGCGCTTGGCGAGCTCGACCTCCTGCTCGGCGTTGAGGAGGGGGACCTTGCCGATCTGCTTGAGGTAGTCCTTGACCGGGTCCGCGGTGGCGCCGGCGACCACGACCTGCTGGGCGGGGGCGTCGTCCTCGTCGTCCGAGATGACGAAGCCCTTGTTCTCGCCGCCCTCCTCCTCCTCGTCGGCCTCGGCCTTCGCGGCGTCGGGGCCCTCCTCGGGGGCCTCCTCGTCACCGGCCTCGTCGGCGTCCTTCTTGGCGGCGGTCTTCTTCGCCGCGGTCTTCTTCGCGGCGGTCTTCTTGGCGGGCGCGGCCTTCTTCGCCGCGGTCTTCTTCGCCGCCGTCTTCTTCGCGGCGGGCTCGGTTCCGGGGTCCTCCGCCAGAGCGTCCGCGGTCTCCGGGTCCACGGTCCCGGGGGCCGCTGCCTCGGCGGTGCTCGCCGTCGTCTTCGCCGCCGTCTTCCTGGCTACGGGTTCGGTGGCCGTCCGCTTGGCCGGGCTCTTCGCTGCGACGCTCTTGCGGGTGGTGCGCTTGGGCGACTCCGCGGCACTGACCATCAGCGTCACACCCTCTTCCTCGAGGATCTGGTTGAGGCTGCGCAGAACATTCTTCCACTGGGTCGCAGGAATCTGGTCAGCCTCGAAGGCCCGACGCACGTCATCGCCGGCGATCTGCCCCTCGGCCTTGCCCCGCTCGATGAGCGCCATCACAGACTCGGAATCGGCGATCTCCGGCGGGAGCGTACGGGATGTGCTGGCCGACACGAACAACCTCTCGGAACGATGGAAACGGCTTCCGACCCCGGGCCTCGTGGTGCTGGACCGGAGCCGACGACCACCGACTGGGGATGGGCCGGGGGCGCGGGCAGGGGCCGGGGAGCTGCACAGCACCCACAAGGGCTGCTGTTCCCTCCGTCGGCCATCACCTCTTAGGTCATCGCGGGACCTCGCGGAGCGTTACGCCCAATCTTCGTGGCCCAAGTCACACCCCGTATGGATTGATGCCGGTCATAGGGTCATACGTCTGGGTCGCGGCGCGGCGGAGGCCCGGTGGAGCCTCGGCGGAGCGCTGCGGGGCGGTGCGGCGGTCGCGGTCGGCAGGGGCGGTGCGGTGCTGGCGCCGGGTGGGCACCGGGAGGGTGCCGCACACCGGTGTCGCCGGACCCGACCGGGCCCGGCGACAGTCGTGCACCCCCGCGCGTCCGCTCCTCAGTGCTCGCGCGGGGCCGGGACCACGCGCTCGACCTCCGGATGCACCGTCAGGAGCTGGCGCATGGCGCTCTCCGCACCCGCCGCGTCACCGGACGCGAGGGCCTCGACCATGCGGGCGTGGTGCGCGACGCAGGTCTCGCTCGGCCGGTCGCAGGCGGTGACCGGGCTGCCGGAGACCTGGAGGGCGGCGGAAACGATGCCGGAGAGGTGTTCCAGCATGCGGTTGCCCGCGACCTGGATCAGCAGCGCGTGGAACTCGTTGTCGGCGCGCGCGAAGGTGATCGCGTCGCCCTGGCCGAGTGCGTGGCCCATGATCTCGACCATGTCGGCGAGCCGCTGCTGGATGTCGGGGCGGCCGTGGCCCGCGGCGAGGCGGGCGGCGAGCGGTTCGATGGTCCAGCGGAGTTCGTTCAGCTCGCGGCGCTGGTCGTCGCGCTGGGGGCCGAAGGCCCGCCACTCGATGATGTCGGGGTCGAGCAGGTTCCAGTCGGCGACGGGCCGGACCCGAGTGCCCACGTTGGGGCGGGCGCTGACGAGGCCCTTGGCCTCCAGGACCCGCAGCGATTCACGGACGACCGTGCGGGAGACCTCGAAGCGCTGGCCGATCTCCTCGGGGACCAGGGGGCGGTCCGCGCCGAGGTCGCCGGAGACGATCATCTGGCCGAGCTGCTGGACGAGTTGGCCGTGCAGGCCGCGGCCGCGGCTGCCTGCCGCGCGTCGACCCACACGGCTCAACTCGACGTCGGCACCGTCCCATTGGGGCGCTGGGCGGTCGGACCCTGGGGTCTCCGCGTAGGGGTAGCGGTCGAGTTCGCCCGGGCCGGCGAGGCCGGAATCGGCATGGCGGGCGGCGGTCATCATGGTGTGCGCAAGGGTACTCACGAATCCTTTGTCGGCCGTGCCTCCACTGCCCTTGAGGTCTTTGGTGAAAAGCACACGAAAGGGTGATCGGTGCCACCTACGCAATTGACGACTTATCGTAAAGAACCGGGCCTTTTTCGGGGAGTTGCGGTCTGGTTGACGCGAGGCGGAACTCAACGGTCCCGCACACGACTCCTCCCGCTCCGGAACGATCACCAACGGACTCTGCTGCGCAGTCCGGTGAACCCATAGGCGCACAACAGGACCATCAGCGAGAGCACGAGCGCGGTTCCGACGGGTTGGGCCATCACCCGCAGGGCCCCGAGGAGCAGGCGGTCGGCCTCCGGCGGCCACTGCACCCAGGTGAGACCTCGCAGCCGGGGCCCGAGTCCGGTCATCGGGTACGCGGACGAGCCTTCCAGCGCCCGGCGCACCAGCGGGACCACGCCCACCGGTACGGCGAGCACGGCGGCCAGACCGGCGGTGGCGGACCGGAAGACGCCCGAGGCCAGGACGCCCGCCCAGGCGCAGCCGATGAGCAGGCCGGCCCAGCTGGCGGCCGGGGCGAGCCATTCCGCCGGAGTGCGCAGTGGACCACTGTCGAATACGAGGGCCAGCGAGGCGGCGTCCGCCGTGACGGCCAGCGTGCCGAGCAGGAGGGCGAGGGCCGCGGCGACGCCGAGTTTGACGGTGAGCAGTCCCATCCTGCGGGGCACGGTGCCCCGGTCCGCGGCGAGCGCCGGGTAGCGGTACTCCTCGCCGAAGGCGAGGGCGCCGAGCAGCCCCGCCCCGAGCGCGGCGGGCGGCAGAGGGAGCAGCTCCGGCCAGGCGGCGAGCAGCCGGTTCTGCGGGGTGTGGCCGGCCCTGGCCAGCACGAGGGTGGTGAGGACGGAGACGGCGACGACGAGGGCTGCGGTGAGGACGGGCGTGGCGGTGCCGAAGACGCGGAGCAGCTCGTAGCGCAGTGGCCGGAGCGGTCCGCCCACGCGGCGCACCGCAGAGGCGGGCCGCCGCGAGCGCGCATGCCGCGGGCGACCACCGACCACCCCTTCGGCGGCCTCCCCGGCAGCCGGTCCCGGAACCTCGACGGAAGCCGCAGCGGCGTCCGGGGCCGCCTCCGGAGCCGATCCGGAGACGGGCGGGGACCCGACCGCGGGGCGGGCGTGCGGGAGCGGCGTTGCCGTCGGCGCGCCGGCGTCGCCCGTCTCATCGGCGAGGCGGTGGACCAGCACCCCGTGCCGGAACGCCGCTTCGCCGACCTCGGCGCAGTTGCTCCCGTACACCGACAGGCGGCTGCCGCTCTCCTCGACGATCTCCACCGCGCGATGCGCCGCCCGGGCCTCGCGGCCCAGCACGTCGGCCAGCCGGGCCGCGTGCGGGGTGCGCACGGCGACCCTCGGCCGCAGCCGGGTCCGGGCGAACTCGGCGGCGTCCTGATCGGCGACGAGCCGGCCCGCCGCGATGCTGACGACCCGGTCCGCGCTGCGGGCGGCCTCCTTGGCGTCGTCGGTGGTGAACAGGACCGCTCCGCCGAGGGAGGCGTGGCCGCGCAGCAGCCCGTGCAGCCAGCCGCGTTCACGTGGGGAGAGTCCGGCGCCCGGTTCATCGAGGAGCAGGGTGCACGGATCGGCGATCAGCGCGGCGGCCAGCGCGACCCGGCGCTCCATGCCGAGGGAGAGCGAGCCGAGCCGCTGGTCGCGCAGCCCTGCGGCCCCGACGACCTCCAGCATGGTGTCGGCCCGTGAGGCCGGCACGCCGGCGGCGGCGCAGAGCATGCGCAGCTGGTTGCGGACGGTCCGCGCGGGGTTGCCGGGGACGTCGCCGAGCAGCACGCCGACCTCACGGCCGGGGTGCGGGATCTGGTGCAGTGGCCGGCCTCTGAAGTAGGTGACGCCGCGGCCCGGTTCGAGTTCGAGCATGAGCCGCAGCGCGGTGGTCTTGCCCGATCCCGGCTCGCCGAGCAGGGCGGTCACGGTCCCCGGGCGAGCCTCGAAGGTGAGGTCGTCCACGAGGGGCGGGGCGTCGTGGCGGGAGGTGCTGGTGAGTCCGATGGCCTGGAGCATCGCTTCTCTCGCGGGGTGTGAGACCGCTCTGCGGCAGGGTGAGTACCGCAAACAAGATAACGCGATATGTCCGATTTTCGGCGCAACCGGCCCGTCGGAGCGTCAGACTTCCGGGCGCAGCATCGGCGGGTTGAGCAGTGTGGCTCCGCCGGCCCGGAACAGCTGGGCCGGGCGCCCGCCCTGACGGGTCGTCGTCCCTCCGGCCGGCACGAGGAATCCGGGCGTTCCGGTGACCTTCCGGTGGAAGTTTCGCGGATCCAGAGCGACCCCCCAGACGGCCTCGTAGACCCGCCGCAGCTCGCCGACGGTGAACTCGGCCGGGCAGAAGGCGGTGGCCAGCGAGGAGTACTCGATCTTCGAGCGGGCGCGCTCGACGCCGTCGGCGAGGATCCGCTCGTGGTCGAAGGCGAGCCCCGCGGAAGCCTGGTCCAAGGGGGCCAGCAGCTCGTCGACCGGGGCCCAGCGGGCGCTGTTGGCGTCTCCCCCGGCGCGCGGCGCAGGCAGGTCCGGAGCCAGCACCAGGTGCGCCACGCTGACGACGCGCATCCGCGGATCCCGCTTCGGATCTCCGTAGGTCGCCAGCTGTTCGAGGTGCGCCCCGTTGTCCACGCCCGGTACGGCGGGATCGTGCGCGCAGAGGCCGGTCTCCTCGGAGAGCTCCCGGGCCGCGGCCGCCCCCAGGTCCTCATCCCCTCGGACGAATCCTCCGGGCAGCGCCCAGCGTCCCTGGAACGGTGCCTCACCCCTGCGGACCACCAGCGCGCAGAGCGCGTGGCGCCGCACGGTGAGCACGACCAGGTCGACGGTGACGGCGAAGGGCGGGAAGGCCGACGGGTCGTAGGGCGACATGCCGCGATCATAGTCGTCTGCCTGACGATAAACAGCTCTTTGGTGACCTTGGAACCACTGTTCTGGACCCTAGCCTCCCAGTTGGAGCGCATCGGCCGCCTCCTCCACCATGGCCAGCCCCAGCCTGCTGATCCGGACGGCGAAGGGTTCTCCCGCCACCCGCAGGCCCGAGAGCCGCAGCGCCCCGAGTGGGGCGCCGGGGAGCGGTACGAGGGCGACCGTGCCGGCCGGGGCGTCGGGGCGGATTCCGACGACGGCGCTCAGGACGTGGACCCCGGCCGCCGCGGCCACGGCCGCCGGCCGGCAGGCCGCCGGGTGCGGGAGCGGGACTCCGGCGGTGGTGCGCTGCTCGGAGGCGAACATCTCGGGCAGCCGGTACCCGAAGGCCTGGGCCGCGTCGAGCAGGCCTCCGAGCAGACCGGCGGCCTCCTTCTCGAAGCCCGCCTGGGCCAGGCCGGCCACCGCCACCGCGCTCTCGTACGCGCGCACCGCCCCGGAGCGGTGGCCGAACGGGTTGTGCCCCGGCTCCTTGACGGCCATGCTCCGCAGCCCCCATCCGCAGTCCATGGCGGGGGCTCCGAGCAGCCGGGCCAGCTGCTCGGTGCGTGTCCGGTCCAGGAGCCCCGGGGCGAGGAGGCCGCCGCCGACCAGTCCGGTGTCGAGAAGGTGGGCGGCGGCCCCCGTGAGCCGGGGCAGCGGTCGTCCGTCGGGGTGCAGGGCGGCCGCGGGCCGGCCGCCGTCCGGGCCGTCGATCCAGAAGCCCTCCCGGAACCGCTCCCGCAACCGCGCAGCGCGCTCACGCCACTCCTGTGCGCCGGGGCGCCCGCACGCGGCGAGCAGATCGGCCCCCAGCAGGGCGGCCCGGTGGGCGTGAGCCTGGGTCTCGCAGCGCCGCGGCCCCGGATCGGGGTCGGCGAGGAAGCCGTCCTCCCCCAGCGCTCCGCGCAGCCACTCCAGGCACCTCTCGGCGGCGGGCAGCAGCCGGGCCAGCTCCTCCTCAGGCATCCCCCAGAGCCGGGCTTCGGCGAGCACGGCGGGGAAGGCCAGCGTGGCCTCCGTGCCGGTGCACCCCGGAGGGAGCTGCGGGCCCGCCCCGCGCAGGGGACCGGGGATCTTCCCGGCCTCGGGCCCCCGCCCTCCGGTCTGGGTCCGGGCCAGGACGCGCAGGGTGGCCGCCGCGAGCCCGGTACCGAGGGGCAGCGCCATCCTGGCCGCCCACAGCGCTTCGGCCGGGGCCAGCCCCAGCCGCCAGGGCGCGCCCGCCGCGGCGAAGCAGTCGCCGGGCTCCTCCGGGTCCCTCAGCAGCAGCGCACCCAGGTCGGCGACGCTGTTCGCGAACCATGCCTCGGCCCGCGGATCGTCCCCCTCGGCCCGGGCTTCGGCCAGCGGGTTGGCCACCTGCCCGGCGGGCGCCCGCGCCGAGCGGTCCTGTGTGGTCCGCAGTTCGATGGTGCGGGACTCGCCCGGACCCAGTTCGAGCTGCCAGCGCAGCAGCCCGGCCGAGGCCAGAGCGTCGTCCGGCGGCGGATGGGCGGCGGTGACCGCCTGGGCCTCGCCCGTGCTCCAGCGCAGCCCGGCGGCGTGCACCCCGGCGGGCAGTTCCGGCCCGGTGCGGCCGGCGGCCACCGCGGCCAGCTCGGCCAGGTCCGTGCCGAGCAGTACCTCCACCGGTAGGCGCACCGGCCGGAGGGCGAAGCTGCGCAGGGTGATCCGCTCGGTGCCGTCCGCGTGCCGGACCCGTTCCACCCCGATGTCCGGGTCGGGGCCGGGCTCGGCCCCGGTGCGCACCGTCGCGGTGAAGGCGGCGCGGTCGGCGCCGAGGCTGCGCCCCTGGACGGAGACGGGGTCCCGGCCGCCGACCCGCAGGACGCAGCGGGACAGCAGCCGCCGCCCGGAGCGGTAGATCCCGTCGATCCCCCGCCCGGTCAGCTGGCCGTGCTCCGGGGAGATGGCCAGGCAGGGCGCGGCGACGCAGATGACGGCTCCGTGCACGGGCGGCAGCTCGGGCCTGCGGGCGCCGGGAACCACGGCGGGGCGGGGAGGTGCGGGGTGAGACATGTGTCGCCTTGTCTGCGCTCCGGTCGGTTCGGCTGGGCGGCGGCGCGGCCGGACCCCCGCCTCCTTCCGTGGGAACGCCCCCACCCCCGCGCGGGTCACGGGCCCCGGTGCCGGGCGGGGAAGGCCGGGCCGTGGGCCGCGCCGCAGGATCAGGCGGAGGGTGCTCCTCAGGCGTCGCACGGGGGTGCCGCACGGGGCTTGCCGCCGCGGGCTCACTGGTCGCTCCTCGTCATGCGGCGTGACGCACGGCGGGTGGTGCTCCGCTCCCGGCGGCCGGGCGGACGGCTGCCCGCCTTCGAGCGCCCGCGCCGTGGCTCGCGGCGGCTGCGCTCCTCCCGAAGGCACTGCCTGAGCCCTTCGGGGTCGATGCCCTCGTTGCAGGCGTGGTGGAGCAGCTGGGCGAAGCGGTATTCGGAGTCGGCCCGCAGGGCGAGACCGAGGGCGATACGGGCCGTCGGTTCGTCCCCGGTGGACCAGGAGACCCAGCCCGCGAGTGTGAGCGGGGCCGCCGCGTGCTCGCCGTAGGCCCCGACGCAGCGCCGGGCCAGGGCCCGCCAGAGCCTCAGCGCGGGGGCGGCCTCCTCGCCCTCCATCCATTCCGCGGCGACGTCCCGGATCAGGCGGTCCTGGAGACCGAGGATCAGCGCGGCCGCCTCGTCGTGGGTGAGCAGCGCGTCGTCCCAGTCGTCGGCGAGCGGCCCGCCCTCGACGGGCAGGGCGAGGGACATGCGCCGCATCAGGCTCCCGGCCAGCGCGACGGTCTCGGCGCCGACCTCCTCCCTGGTCGCCCCGTCGAGGATCTTGGGGAGCAGGGCCCCGGCGGCCCGGTCGAGGGCCCGCTCCATCTCCTCGGCGACGGCCCCGCGCAGCGGCGCCAGCCGCCGTTCGATCTCCCTGAGGGAACCCCGGACCTGGAGCCCCGCGAACGTGGCCTCGGCGGCCAGCACCGAGGTCCCGGCGGCGGGCATCGGGCTGCCTTCGGCCGGGCAGCAGTGCCCGTCGGGGCAGACGTAGGACCAGAACCGGCCCGCGGAGAGGCACAGGGCCTCCAGTACGGGCACGTCCAGCTCGCCGCAGGCCAGCCTGATCCGCTGGGCGAGCGGGCGCAGCCGGGTCATCACCCGCTGCCCGCTCTCCTCCCCGCGCGGCTCCTGGCAGAGGAAGACGACGATGCCGTCGGGCTTGCCGCCGCGCCGTGCGCTGCCGCGGATCAGGCAGTCCGCGACCTGTCGTGCGGTGTCCTCCCATTCGGCGGTGGCGGTGGGAATGCCGACGCGGAGCCGGCCGCCGAAGCGGCCGCCCTCACCGTGCACGGCGACCATGACGAGGGAATCGGTCGGGTGGAACCCGAGCATGTAGGGCAGCGCGTCGGCCAGTTCTGCCGGGCTGCGCAGGGTGATCTGTGGTTCGGTCGCGGCTCCGGCCGTGTTGGCGGAGGGCCGCTCGGACGGGGTGTGCGATTCGTGGCTGTTCGTCATGCCACGAAGATCCCGTGGGCCAACCGATCCCGAAAGCCCTGTGGATAACTCTGTTTAGGGTTCAACATTCACAGGGCCGGAGCCGCATTGGCGTGATGTCAGAGGCATCGGGTTGCATGGGGGCATGAACGCAGACCTGAGGTCCTCGGCAGACTCCGTACTGGCCCGTCTCGTGGGTGACCCCACGGGCACCGCCCGGCTTCGCGAGGACCAATGGCTCGCGATCGAGGCCCTCGTCGCGCACAAGCGGCGGGCTCTGGTGGTACAGCGGACGGGCTGGGGCAAGTCCGCCGTCTACTTCGTCGCGACCTCGCTGCTCCGCGCGGCCGGCGCCGGCCCCACCGTGATCGTCTCCCCGCTCCTCGCGCTGATGCGCAATCAGGTCGAGGCCGCGGCCCGGGCCGGGATCCGGGCCCACACCATCAACTCGGCCAATCCCGAGGAGTGGGAGGGGATCCAGGCGGAGGTCGCGGCGGGCGCGGTCGACGTCCTGCTGGTGAGCCCGGAGCGGCTCAACAACCCGGAATTCCGCGACCAGGTGCTGCCCAAGCTGTCCGCCGCGACCGGACTGCTCGTGGTGGACGAGGCCCACTGCATCTCCGACTGGGGACACGATTTCCGCCCCGACTACCGTCGGCTGCGCACCATGCTCGCCGACCTCCCGCCGGGCGTCCCCGTCCTGGCCACCACCGCCACGGCCAATGCGCGGGTGACCGCCGACGTCGCCGAACAGCTGGGCACCGGAGCCGGTACGGACGCGCTGGTGCTCCGCGGCCCGCTGGACCGCGAGAGCCTGAGCCTTGCCGTGCTGAGCCTGCCCGACGCCGCGCACCGGCTGGCCTGGCTCGCCGACCACCTGGGAGAGCTCCCCGGCTCCGGGATCATCTACACGCTGACGGTGGCGGCCGCCGAGGAGGTCACCGCGTACCTGCGCCACCGCGGCCACACCGTCGCCTCGTACACGGGCAAGACGGAGAACGCCGACCGGCAGCAGGCCGAGGAAGACCTCCAGGCCAACCGGGTCAAGGCCCTGGTGGCGACCTCCGCTCTCGGCATGGGCTTCGACAAGCCCGACCTGGGTTTCGTCGTGCACCTGGGCTCGCCCTCCTCCCCCATCGCCTACTACCAGCAGGTCGGCCGTGCGGGCCGCGGGGTGGAGCACGCGGAGGTGCTGTTGCTGCCGGGCCGCGAGGACGAGGCGATCTGGCAGTACTTCGCTTCCGTGGCCTTCCCGCCGGAGGAGCAGGTGCGCCGGACCCTCGACGTCCTCGCCCAGGCCGGCCGCCCGATGTCGCTGCCCGCCCTGGAGCCGCTGGTCGACCTGCGCCGCACCCGCCTGGAGACGATGCTCAAGGTGCTCGACGTGGACGGCGCCGTGCACCGGGTCAAGGGCGGCTGGACCTCGACGGGTGAGCCGTGGGCGTACGACGCCGACCGCTACGCCTGGGTGGCCCGTCAACGGGCCGCCGAGCAGCAGGCGATGCGTGACTACGCGGCGGCCACCGGATGCCGGATGGAGTTCCTGCGCCGCCAGCTCGACGACGAGGAGGCCGCGCCCTGCGGCCGCTGCGACAACTGCGCGGGGGCCCGGTTCACCGCGGATGTCTCCAACACCGCCCTGGACACCGCCCGCGGCGAACTCGGCCGGCCCGGCGTGGAGCTGGAGCCGCGCAAGATGTGGCCGACCGGCCTCGCGGCGGTCGGCGTCGACCTCAAGGGACGCATCCCGGCCGGGGAACAGGCCTCGACGGGACGGGCCTTGGGTCGGCTGTCGGACATCGGGTGGGGCAACCGGCTGCGCCCGATGCTCGCACCGCACTCTGCGGACCAGCCAATTCCGGACGATGTGACGCAGGCCGTGGTGGCGGTCCTGGCCGACTGGGCCCGCGGCCCGGGCGGCTGGGCCTCGGGGTCGCCGGAAGCGCCCGCACGGCCGGTGGGCGTGGTCGCACTGCCCTCGCGTTCCCGTCCCCAGCTGGTCGGTTCGCTGGCCACGCGGATCGCGGAGATCGGGCGGATGCCGCTGCTCGGGACGATGGCGTACACGGATCAGGCACCGGAGTTCGGGCTGCCGTCCTCCAACAGCGCCCAGCGGGTGCGGGGACTCCACCAGGCCTTGACCGTGCCGCCCGCCCTGGCCGCGACACTCGCAGAGGCAGCAGGTCCGGTGCTCCTCGTGGACGACCGCGCGGACAGCGGCTGGACCCTGGCCGTGGCCGCCCGGCTGCTCCGACGGGCGGGCGCGCGCGAGGTGTTCCCCCTGGTGCTGGCGCTCCAGGGGTAGCCGAATGCGTCATCTTCGGCGTGGCGGGGCAAGGATATGAACGGCATACCGTTGGATTCCGGTCGGCGACGGCAATTGCTCGTTGCCGCATGCTCGGAGGCCACGCGAGAATTGCACTTGCTCCCGCTCGGCTCCCCGGCGCTCTCCTGGGCCGTGCTGCGGCGCGCCCGAACTCCAGCAGTGCCCGTCCGCGGGCGGTACCCGAAGGGAGGACCGTGACCTTCGGATCCGCCCCGCCCTCGACCACGTCACTGACCATGGCCACCGGCGGCACCAGCCGGCACGGCAGACTGCTGGAACCCTCCGAATGGACGGCGTCGGGCATTCCCCTGCTCCGCAATCCGCGCGAAGTCGTCAGCGGTCTGCACTCCCGGCACTCCCCGATGCCGTCGACCGCGGTCATCGCCGTCCTCGGCCCGGAGGAGCAACTCGTGGCGAGCGCTTCCTTCGTGCAGCGGTCGGCCTCGGCCGACGGCTGGGAGTACCGCAACGCCCTGCTGTCCCGGCTGCGCCGCGTCCTCCCGCACGACCTGCGGCGACGCACCCCGGTGCGGACCGCGGTACTCCTCTACTGCCGCGACGGCGACGAGCGGTGGACCGAGGAGGACGGGGCCTGGATGTGGGGGCTGCGGGACGCCTGCACCCTGCACGGACTGCGGTGCGGCGCGTACATCACGCTGACCCGCGACGGCTGGCAGGTACTGGGCGAGGGCAGGGGCGGCCGACGGCCGAGCTCCGACTCACGGCCGCAGCGCCTCGGCGACACCGTGGCCGAGTTCGCCCCTGTAGCCCTGCACACCGGCGGTGGCGCGGCCGAGGCCCTGCGCCGGACCGCGGCACGCTGACCGCCGCGCGCAGGTCCGCCCTGTGAGGCGAAGTCCTCCACCTTCAGGGCCTGCGCGTGGGCATGCCCAACGGCCGTACACCCTGGAGCGGGCGTACGGCGGATCAGGCCTCGGGCTTCAGCGGGGCGGGCTCGCGCCCAACCCCGCCCCACGCCCGTACCCGGGTACGGGGCGTCAGACGCCCGCACCCAGCACGGAGTTGATCTGCTGCGGGTCGCCGCACACGATCAGCAGCGCACCGGCTCGCGCGAGCGCGACCGGCAGGGTTGCGGCGAGCGTGCCGGCCGCTCCGCCGTTGGCCGCGAGGACCACGACGGGACGCCCGGCGGCGCGCTGGACCTGCGCCGCGTCCGCGTAGAAGACGTCGTCCTTGGCGTCGTGGAGGGCCCAGTACGCGGCCTCGCCGAAGGACAGCTCGTGCGCGGCCCACGGGTGCGGGTCGCCGGTGGTGAGCACCAGGATGTCACCGGGCGCGCGCCCGGTGTCGAGCAGCAGGTCGACGGCCTCTTCGGCCGCGTCCAGCGCGCCCTCGGCGGAGGCCGGGATCAGCTGGATCTGCGGCACCGCGGCCGAGACGGACGGTGCGGCGGGGGCTGCGGGAACGGGTCCGGGGGTGGCCTGCGGAGCGCGCTGCGCGGGCGGTGCGGGCCGGACGGGACCGGGGCGTCCGGGCCGCGGTACGGCTACGGGACGCGGACCAGGTACGGGACGGGGGGTCGGCGCGGTGCGGCTGGCGGCCGGCGTGACGCGGGGACCCTGGGCACTCTCGTGAATCTGAGGCTCCTCGATGGCGGGGTGAGAGGCGGGTTGATGTCTATCAAACACCGGTACGAAACGTACCGGCTGGTGGCACATGGGTGCGATCAGAAATCGAAGCCGAGTTGGCCTCCGTTTTCCAGCTCCATCGATTCCTCGCTGCGCCGCACCTTCTTCAAGTGGCGCCACCGGGGCAGCGCGTCGAGGTACGACCACGAGAGCCGGTGGTACGGGGTGGGCCCCCGTTCCTCAAGTGCCGCCCGGTGTACGGGCGAGGGATATCCGGCGTTGGCGGCGAAACCGAAGTCTTCGATCCCGTCGCCCTGTTGGCCGAGTGCGGCCATCATCCGGTCACGCCTCACTTTGGCGATGACCGAGGCCGCCGCTACGGCGACGCAGGACTGGTCGCCCTTGATCACCGTCCGAACCCGCCAGGGCGGGCCGAGATAGTCGTGCTTGCCGTCGAGTATCACCGCGTCGGGCCGCACGGGGAGGGCCTCCAGGGCCCGCTCCGCCGCCAGCCTCAGGGCCGCGGTCATACCCAGTTCGTCGATCTCCTCCGGGGAGGCGTCCCCGAGGGCGTACGCCGTGACCCAGTCCTCCAGGACCTCGACGAGGGCGTCGCGTCGCTTGGGCGTGAGCAGTTTGGAGTCGGTGAGACCCGCGGGCGGCCGGCGCAGACCGGTGATCGCCGCGCACACGGTGACGGGACCGGCCCAGGCCCCTCGTCCGACTTCGTCGACCCCGGCGATGACCTTGGCGCCGGTGGTTGCACGGAGGGAGCGTTCGACGGTGTGGGTGGGTGCTTCGTACGGCATGGCGCCAGCAAGGTTACGCCGCCCCGCGCCGCCTGCACACCCCGGCCCGGCTCCCGCTCCCGCGCGGCCGTCGACGAGACCCCGTCCGGGCCACCGCGAGACCCCCCACGGGCCCACCGAGCGACCGCCGCGAGGCCGCCCACGAGGCCGCTTCCGCCCAGGCCCCGCACGGCTCCCGCGGCATTCCCGGACCACCGCCACGCCAGTCCCACGCCGCTTCCGCGCGGCCTCCGCGCAGTTTTCGCTCCCCCTCGGCGCCCCGCGCCCCGTCTCACACTCTGAGCGCCGGCACCATCACCTCGTCGATCATCGCCCCGATGTCCGTGTCCCCCCATTCGCTCCCGCGCACCTTCGCCCCGTACATCAGCAGCGCCGGAATGACGTCCACGACGTAGGGACCGATCGCGTCCGGCCGGACGTCGCCCCGTTCGATGCCGCGCGCCAGCAGCTCCCTGATCCGCTCCTGGGCCGGCTCGTGCAGCCCCGACCAGATGACCCCTTGGAACCGGTCGGCATGCGTGTGGTCGCATTCGTGAAGGACCGACCGCAGGGCCAGCCCGGCCCGCGAGGACATGACGTCGCGCATCCGCACGCACAGCAGGAACAGGTCCTCCCGGATCGATCCGCGGTCGGGAATCGCGCCGATCGGCGGCAGACCGGACCGCAGCACATCGGCCACCAGGTCCGCCTTGGAGGGCCAACGCCGGTAGATCGCCGCCTTGCCCGTCTGCGCGCCCGCCGCGACGCCCTCCATCGTGAGCGCGTTCCAGCCGACCGTACTCAATTGCTCCAACGCGGCGTCGAGAATCGCCCGTTCGAGTTCGGGACCCCGTCTGCGCCCCGATGACGCCGCCGACCAGCGCGAACCCACCACCATCCGAACCTCCCACCGGCCTACGCGCCCACCGCGCGCCCCTCGCACGCATTTTCAGCCTTAGTGAACGCTTGCGTTCCCTAAGGCCGGGCTCCTACCGTAGGCCGAAGTGAACGAATGCGTTCACTATTTCACTTTGGTGGGGGGATCCTCAGTGACAAGCTCTCAACTCGCCACGCCCCGAATACCGGGAGCTGCCCGCCGCGAGGGGCGCCCCGGAGTGGCGCTCACCGTCATCGCCGCCTGTCAGCTCATGGTCGTCCTCGACGCGACCATCGTGAACATCGCACTCCCGCACATCCAGACGGCCCTCGCCTTCAGCACCACCGACCTCTCGTGGGTCCTCAGCGCCTACACCCTGACCTTCGGCGGCCTGCTCCTGCTGGGCGGCCGGGCCGGTGACATCCTGGGCCGGCGCCGCGTCTTCATGGCCGGAATCCTGCTCTTCACGCTGGCCTCCCTCCTCGGCGGCTTCGCCGAGGAGCCCTGGCAACTGCTCGCGGCCCGCGCCCTCCAGGGCGTCGGCGGTGCCATCGCCTCGCCGACCTCGCTCGCGCTGATCACCACCACCTTCGCCGAAGGCCCCGAACGCAACCGGGCCTTCGGGGTGTTCGCCGCCGTCTCGGCCGGCGGCGGCGCGATCGGCCTGCTCGCGGGGGGCATGCTGACCGAGTGGCTCGACTGGCGCTGGGTCTTCTTCGTCAACGTGCCGATCGGTGTGCTGATCGCCGTGCTCGCCCCGCTCTACATCAGCGAGTCCGAGCGTCACCCCGGCCGCTTCGACGTCGCCGGAGCGCTCACCTCCACCGGCGGCATGGCCTCGCTCGTCTACGGGTTCATCCGCGCCTCCGAGGACGGCTGGCGCGACTCCCTCACCCTCGGCTCGTTCTTCGCGGCCGTCGTCCTGCTCTCGCTGTTCGTGGCCATCGAGTCGAAGGCCCGCGAGCCGATCATCCCGCTGCGGATGTTCGCCGACCGCAATCGCGCCGGCACCTACGTGATCATGCTCAGCCTCGCCGCCGCGATGTTCGGCATGTTCTTCTTCATCGTCCAGTTCGTGCAGAACGTACTGGGCTTCAGCCCGATCCAGTCCGGGCTGGGCTTCCTGCCCGTGACCGCCGCCATCATCACGGCGGCCGGCCTCTCGCAGCGCTTCCTGCCGCGCCTCGGCCCGAAGCCCTTCATGGTCACCGGTACGGCCCTCGTCGGCACGGGGCTGGCCTGGCTGACCTTCCTCCGGACCGACTCCTCGTACCTCTCCGGGGTCCTCGGGCCCATGCTGCTGTTCGGCTTCGGCATGGGCCTCAACTTCGTGACGCTCACCCTCACCGCGGTCTCCGGCGTCGCGCCCAGGGAGGCCGGCGCCGCCTCCGGGCTGCTCAACGCCAGCCAGCAGGTCGGCGGCTCGCTCGGCCTGTCCATCCTGGTCACCGTCTTCGGCACGGCCACCCGCGGCGAGGCCGAGAAGCAGACCCGGGCCTTCATCGCCCAGGCCGATCCCGGTCAGCTGGCCGCGGCCAAGGAGTCCGGGCGGCTGCCCGACCCCTGGGGGGACCTCGTGCTCGCACACGGCATCTCCACCGCGTTCTTCGCCGCCGTGGCGATGGCGGGACTGGCCCTGGCCACCGCCCTGCTGGTGATCCGGGTACGCAAGAGCGACCTGGACGCCCTGAACGGCGCGGCCGCGAAGGCCGGTCCGGCCGCCTGAGCACCGGCGGCCGTACGAGGGGCCGGGCGCGGGATCGCTCCCGCGCCCGGCCCCTCGTACACCGACTTCTAGTACTCGATGCGGCTGCCGAACGCGCCGAGGCGCGAGCACTCCGCGTAGGAGACGGTCACCGGCCGCTCGCGCAGGATCTTCCGGGCGCGGTGCTCGCCCAGGCTCATCGCGTACCAGGGGACGTCCCCGGCCCTCGCCATCTCGTCGTTGATCCCCCGCAGGGCGCAGGACCGCTGCGGTTCGGGCAATCCGTCGAGGGCGGGGACCGCGTCCGCCGACAGGAACTGGAAGTAGGCGAGGTCGATCTTGCCGTCGGTCTTGTAGCGGGCCACGTTGCTCTCGGCGACCATGCCGTCCGGGGACAGCAGGCCGAAGGCGAGGACGGCCGCGGCGGCGCTGCCCGCGACCGCACGCGGCAGCCAGCGCGCACCGAACGCCCCTGCCGCCATGATCAGTACGATGACCAGCCCGAGCCACATCTCCATGGCGGCCACCGACACGCGCAACCTGGTCAGCCCGTACTCGTCCACGTAGAAGCCCATCCGGCGCAGCGCGGAGGCCACGACCACCAGCGTCATCGCGCACAGCACCCCGAGGACGACGCGGACGAAGCGGCGGTCGCCGGCACCGTCCCGCGGGGCCCAGCGCAGGGCGAGCGCGATGACGACGAGGGTGAGCAGGGTGGCCCAGAGCAGTTGCCAGAAGCCCTGCCGGGCGTACTCGGCGTGGCCGAGGCCGGTGCTGCCGAGGACCTTGTCGTAACCGCCGAACAGGACGGTCAGCTGAACGGCGTTGAAGCCCGCGAAGAGCAGGTTGAGCACGATGAGCGGAAGCGCCCATTCGACGCGGGAGCGCGGCTTGCCCGGGGTGACCTCGATCCGGTCCCAGCGCAGCGGGGCCGCGGCGGTGCGGGCGGCGGCGAGCGCGAGGACGACACCGAGGGCGAAGAGGACGGTCCGGAAGGGCCCCTCGCCGACGGTGACGTCGGGCGTGAGGTTGCCCAGCAGATCGGCGAAGGCGGCGTCGGCGGAGGCGAACAGCGTGCCGAAGAGCACCAGCAGCACCGCGGCCACGGCGGTCGCCTTCAGGACGGGCAGCCAGCGGTCCTTGCTGATGCCCCCGCTGCGTGACCGCAGGCCCGCCCAGGCCCAACCGGTGCCGCTCACGGCCGACTCGAACAGGCCGAGCGGGCTGAGCAGCACCCCGTGCCAGGTTCGGCTGCCGTGCAGGGCGAGCGCGCCGAGCAGGATGGCGGCCAGGATGGCGAGCGTGGCCGGCCATGCGGAGTCGCGCAGGGCCGGTACGACGAGGAGCGCGAGGCAGCCGACCGCCCAGAGCAGGGTCCAGGGGCGGGGCGCCCGACCGGCCGCGCGGGCGGCGAAGTACGCGGCGACGACGGCGGGCAGCACCACGAGCGGCAGGCCGGGGCCGAGGCCGTCGCCGAGCAGCAGAGCGGTGGCGAGACCGGCCACGAGTGCGGCGACGAGCGTCGTGGACCGCACGGGAGCGGCTTCGGCCGGCCGTATCCGTACGACCCACGTGGGCGGGGCGGAGGCCTTGGCGAGGGCCGCGGCACGCGCCCGCTGCTGGTGCGCCTGCCAGGCCATGTGCGCGGCGGCCTCAGGGGGCACTCCGGGCTGCGGCCCCGGCGGCGCACCGGGGGGCGCCGTGGGCTGTGGACCCGGTGGGGCATCAGACGTCGCTCCGGGCTGCGGGGCCGCCGAGGCGCCGGAGGCCGATCCGGTTTGTGGGCCGGGCGCCGGAACCGCCGCTTCGGCCGGCTTCGCCGCCCCACCGGCGGTCTCGGACGCGGCTTCATCCACGCCGTCGGTGTTCTCTGACATCAAGATCCCCTCCCAGCAGGCCGCCCCGGCATTGCGGTTCGGGGCGGCTGAGCAGTCAGCGTAGGACGCGCCGGGAGGGTTTTGAACAGGATCAAAAGAGCCTGTGGCAGGACCGTGACAAACGGAAGGGGGCACCCCAACAGGGGTGCCCCCGAACCGACTCGGGCAGAACCTAGTGCTCTGACCGGAAAGGTTCACCGCCTCACGACGCCCGGCACGGCACCTCGCCGCGTTGTCGGGCCAGGCGAGTACGTCCAGTACGAGCCGTGGCCCTCCGCCTTGCGATGCACCGCACCGGACGCCGTGAACCGGCAAACCCTTCCGGTCAGAGCACTAGCTCGCCGCCGCCTCCGGCAGCCAGGCCGGCAGGGCCTCCGTGCGCGCCAGCCACGCGGCCGGCAGCACCTCGTCGCCGCGTGCGCCCAGCACTCCGCCGACGATGGCGCAGGTCGTGTCGACGTCCCCGCCCACCTGCGCGGTGGTCCAGAACGCCCGCTCGTAGTCCTGCAGCGAACGCGCCGCGGACCACAGGGCGAAGGGCACGGTGTCGTGGGCGCTGGTGCGCCGTCCGCAGCCCAGGACCGCGGCGACCGTGGTCGCGTCGCCGTAGTCCAGCATGTCCCTCGCCCGGCGCAGCCCGGCACCCACCGCGCTGCGCGGCACCAGGGCGATCACTCCGTCCAGCAGGTCGGACGCCTTCGGCGGGCCGGCCGGATCCGCGGCGAGCGCGGCCGCCGCGGCGACGGCCATGGCCCCGCACACCGCCTCGCGGTGCTGGTGGGTGGTGTAGGAGGAGATCTCCGCCTGATGCGTGGCCTGCTCGGGGTCGTCGGCGTACCAGGCTCCGAGCGGAGCGATCCGCATGGCGGCGCCGTTGCCCCAGGAGCCCTGCCCGTTGAACAGTTCGGCGGCGAGCGTGCGCCAGTCCTCGCCTTCCCGGACCAGCCGCAGCATCCGGTTCACCGCGGGGCCATAGCCCCGGTCGAAGTCGTGGTGGTGCGCGAAGGAGCTCGCGAGCGCGTCCTGGTCGATGCGGCCGTGTTCGGCCAACACGGCCACGACCGAGCACGCCATCTCGGTGTCGTCGGTCCACTGCCACGTCTCGGTACCGGCGGGCAGTTCGCGCCGCTTGAGCAGCGGGTAGTTCACGGGGACGAAGTACTGGGAGCCCAGGGCGTCCCCCAGAGCCAGCCCTCTGAGGCTGGACATGGCGCGTGCGTAGCGCTGTTCGGGAGTGGAGTCAGGGGTCATTGCGGGCCACTCTAGCCGTCGAGATCGTAAGGCTCGGGTGTGGTCCACCGCTCAAACGGGCGGTCCATCCGGTAGCGACTGTCCGGTCCACGCATGAGCACCCGGTATTCGCCGTTGCCGGGATTCGACAGTGACTCGAACTCGGCCACCGACCAGTGGAACCACCGCATGCAGAAGAGTCGCATCGTCAGTCCGTGCGTCACGAGCAGCACGTTCTCGGGGTGGTCCGGGGCCTCGAAGCTGCGGTAGAGGCTCTCCAGGAAGGACCCGACCCGGTCGTACACGTCGGCGCCCGACTCTCCTTGCGCGAACCGGTAGAAGAAGTGCCCGTACGCGTCCCGGTAGGCCTTCTGGAGCCGTACGTCCTCCCGCTCCTGCCAGTTTCCCCAGTCCTGCTCGCGCAGCCTCGGCTCTTCGCGCATCCGGACGCGGGTCGGGTCCAGCCGCAGCTCCCGGAAGGTCTGCAGGGTCCGCCGGTAGGGGGAGACGTACGCGCTGATCGTCTCGTCGCCGAAGAGCTCGCGCAGCCGCTCGCCGGCGGTCACGGCCTGCTCGCGCCCCTTCTTCGTCAGCCGAAGGGCGTGGTCGGGCTCACGCTCGTACACCGAATCGTCGGCGTTACCCTCCGATTCCCCGTGCCGGACAAGGACGATGCGACGTGGTCGAGACATCCCACGACCCTATTCGGCCACCGCCGGGCCGACAGACGGGCACGCCGGTCAGAGCCCGGCCGAGCCGGCGGTCGTCGTACATTCACAACGCCAGGCCGTCGGGCGAACGCACGATCACACCGTCCAGGACGGTTCGAGGTCGACGACGTCACCGGTGAGAGCCTCGACATCGGCCTGGATCTGGGCCCTCAGGGAGAGCCTCTCCACACGCTCCTGCCGGTACTTGCCGTGCTCGGCCGCCGCGTGCCACATCGACAGCACCAGGAACTCCCGGCCGGGGGCCTCTCCGAAGAGGCCCCGGATCATCCCCGGCGAGCCCGCCATGGCCGGGTTCCACACCTTCTCCTGCATGAGGGCGAAGTGGTCGACCCGGCCCTCGCGGACCTTGGTGTGCGCGACACGTACGACATCGGCGTCGGTGAACCGGGGCTCGAACCCCGTCTTCACGTCGAAGCGGTGGTCGAAGAGGGTGACGCGCAGGTCGGTGTAGGTGCCGTTCTGCGATGCGGCCAGCCGGTCATGGCTGCGGGCCATGAAGGAGTCGTAGAAGGACCGGCTCTCCCAGAACGCGAAGACATGCGCGACCCCCTGCCGGCCCCGGCTCCAGCCGCCGCCCTGCCCCCGGAATCCCGGCTCGCCCGGCAGCCCCGCCCATTTTCGCTGCCCGCGCTCGAACCCCCGTCGGTCCGTCACCGTGCAGCGAATCCACTTGACCAACACTGCGCCATCGTACGGTCCCGGCGCGTCCCGGGTCAGTCCCCGGCGCGGTGGATCCGCACCACTTCCGCCTCATCCCGCCCGGACAGCCGAAGGCCGAACTCCCTGTCGAGCACCGCGATCAGCTCGTCCGGCCCCACGTTCTCCCTCTCGACCCGCCCGTCCGGATACAGCCGGGTGAGCTCGCGCCCGACCAACGCCAGGCGGACCTCGTCGCCCGGCCGCTGCGCGATGGCCCGGGAGACGAAGGCGGAGCGGGGGTGCGTGGAGCTGTAGTGGTTGAGCACCAGGTAATCGACGGGGTGGTAGCTCTGCGGGGAGAACGCGTACAAGTCCCGCCAGGCGCCCCCGCGCAGGACGCACAGCACGAGGACGCCACCCTCCTCCTCACGGACGCGGTACGTCCACTCCCCCTGCCGCACCTCGGTACCGGGCCGCCCGAGCGGGACGGGCTCGCAGGGCCCCTGGTAGCCGAATCCGGCGTCGCAGAGCCACGGTTCACCCTCGACCGTGACGACGAGGACGGCGTGCGTCACAGCCGTGAGGAAGTCTCCGCGGGTGCGGTTGCGGGCACCGCGCCCGGAGACCTCGAAGCCGATCCGTTCCAAGGCGGCGGCCAGCAGTGAGTTCTGCTCGTAGCAGTACCCGCCGCGACGGGCACGCACGAGCTTGTCCTCGATCGCCTTCACGTCCAGCTCGACGGGGCGGCCCAGCAGGACGTCCAGGTTCTCGAAGGTGACGGCGGCGGTGTGGGCGCGGTGCACTTCGTACAACGTCGCCAGATCCGCCCGGAGTTCCCCGCCGCCATCAGGATCTCGCCGCACTCCGATCCGTTCCAGGTACGCGCCCAGATCCAGCTCGTCACCACTCCACACGGTGCCCACGCCCGCTCCCACTTCCGCTCCCCCTCTCATGCCCGCTCCGCCCTCGATACCGGTCCGCGTCACCCGGCTGCCCACCCCGGTGCGGCCGGCAGCACCTGCTCCGCGACACGGAACAGCGCCCCGTCATCGGGCGTTCTGTCGTCCTGGCGCCACACCACGACCTCGAACCAACCACCACCGTCCCCGGGGCCCTTGGCGACGATCAGCCGCCGGGCGATCCCGCCCTGGCCCGCCGTGCTCTTCTGCCCGTCGAACCTGAAGGTGAGGGCTATGGTCCGGTCCGAGTAGAGGACCGCAGGGTGCCCCAGGACCGTCGTGCGCTCGACGGACGGTCCCAGAAGACGGGCCATGTCTGCGATCTCGAGCTCACCGGAAGTCGCGGAGAGCTTCACGGAGTGGGCTTCCAGCCCGACCTCCGCCTCGGGGGTGACGGTCTTCCTGCCGTCGGCATGCGTGAATTCGCCGCCCTTCCCCGAGGCGTTGCGCACCATGTCCCGCGGCGTTCCGAGGAGTGTCGGCAGGTCCGGCCGATTGAGCGCACGGCACAGCTGTGCCCCGGTCTCGTCCGCTTCGGACCGGCCCGCCGTCCCCGCCTCCGCCACTGCCGGACAGACCGCCGGTTTCGGGTCCGCCGCCTTCGTGTCGAAGGAGTCCCTGGTCACCCATGCAGCGGCGGCCAGCCCTCCGACCAGCACCACCGCCATGATGGCCTGTGCCGCCGCGTTGACGCCCGTCCCGTCTCCGGCCCCATTCCTCTCGGCCACTTCCCCGCCCTTCCCCCACTGATCACATGTGCGGGCTGGAGATTAACCGTTGATCGTTTCAGCGGGAAACGAGTATCCGGTCCCCTCGCCCGGAGCCGGGCATGGCGAAGGGGACCGGCCAACGGCCGGTCCCCTTCGTCGTACTGCCGGTCAGCGGGCCCCGGGGCCTACCGACCTACTGGCGTCAGCTGCAGCCGCTGGTGGAGCCGCAGCCCTCGCAGATGTAGCAGGAGCCGGCGCGCTGCATCTTCGTACCGCAGGAGAAGCAGAGCGGGGCGTCGGCGGAGACACCGAGCTGCATCTCGACCAGTTCGGCGTTGCTGTGCGCCGTCTTCGGAGCCGGGACCGGGACGGTGACCACGGCCGGCTTCGGGGCCGACGGCACCGCGGCGAGCGGGGCCGACTGGGCCAGCGACTCGGTGTCCAGCTCCTCGTCGAGGGGCTCGTAGGAGCCGGTCTCCAGGTGACGCTGGCGCTCCTCGGCGGTGTGGATGCCGAGGGCCGAGCGGGTCTCGAAGGGCAGGAAGTCCAGCGCCAGGCGGCGGAAGATGTAGTCGACGATCGACTGCGCCATCCGCACGTCCGGGTCGTCCGTCATACCGGCCGGCTCGAAGCGCATGTTGGTGAACTTCGAGACGTAGGTCTCCAGCGGCACGCCGTACTGGAGGCCGACGGAGACGGCGATCGAGAAGGCGTCCATCATGCCGGCGAGCGTCGAGCCCTGCTTGGACATCTTCAGGAAGACCTCGCCGAGACCGTCGTCCGGGTAGGAGTTGGCGGTCATGTAGCCCTCGGCGCCACCCACCGTGAAGGAGGTGGTGATGCCCGGGCGGCCCTTGGGGAGGCGCTTGCGGACGGGGCGGTACTCGATGACCTTCTCGACGGCGGCGCGGATGGTCTCCTCCGTCTTGGCGGTGACCTCCTCCTTCTCCTCTTCCTTCTTCTTGGCGGAGAGGGGCTGGCCGACCTTGCAGTTGTCGCGGTAGATCGCGAGCGCCTTGACGCCCATCTTCCACGCCTCGAAGTAGATCTCCTCGATCTCCTCGACGGTCGCCGACTCCGGCATGTTGACCGTCTTCGAGATCGCGCCGGAGATCCAGGGCTGGATCGCGGCCATCATGCGGACGTGGCCCATCGCGGAGATGGAGCGCTCGCCCATCGCGCAGTCGAAGACCTCGTAGTGCTCGGTCTTCAGGCCCGGGGCGTCGACGACCACGCCGTGCTCGGCGATGTGGGCGACGATCGCCTCGATCTGCTCCTCCTGGTAGCCCAGGCGGCGCAGGGCCTGCGGGACGGTGCCGTTGACGATCTGCATCGAGCCGCCGCCGACGAGCTTCTTGAACTTGACCAGGGCCAGGTCCGGCTCGACACCGGTGGTGTCGCAGGACATCGCGAGACCGATGGTGCCGGTCGGCGCGAGGACGGAGGCCTGGGAGTTGCGGAAGCCGTTCTTCTCGCCGAGGCGCAGGACGTCCTGCCAGGCCTCGGTGGCCGCGGCCCAGATCGTGTTGTCCAGGTCCTCGGTGCGCGGCGCGGCGGCGTTGGCGTCGGAGTGCTGCTTCATGACGCGCTTGTGCGACTCGGCGTTGCGGGCGTAGCCGTCGTACGGGCCGACGATCGCGGCCAGCTCGGCGGAGCGCTTGTAGGCGGTGCCGGTCATGAGGGAGGTGATCGACGCGGCGAGGGTGCGGCCGCCGTCCGAGTCGTACGCGTGGCCGGTGGCCATCAGCAGGGCGCCGAGGTTGGCGTAGCCGATGCCGAGCTGGCGGAAGGCGCGGGTGTTCTCGCCGATCTTCTGCGTCGGGAAGTCCGCGAAGCAGATGGAGATGTCCATCGCGGTGATGACGAGCTCGACGACCTTGGCGAAGCGCTCGGCGTCGAAGGACTGGTTGCCCTTGCCGTCGTCGTTCAGGAACTTCATCAGGTTGAGCGAGGCGAGGTTGCAGGACGTGTTGTCCAGGTGCATGTACTCGCTGCAGGGGTTGGACGCGGTGATGCGGCCGGACTCGGGGCAGGTGTGCCAGTTGTTGATCACACCGTCGTACTGGATGCCCGGGTCGGCGCAGGCCCACGCGGCCTCGGCCAGCTTGCGGAAGAGCGCCTTGGCGTCGACCTTCTCGATGACCTCACCGGTCATGCGGGCGCGCAGGCCGAACTCGGTGCCGTTCTCGACGGCCGTCATGAACTCGTCGTTCACGCGGACGGAGTTGTTGGCGTTCTGGTACTGGACGGACGTGATGTCGTCGCCGCCCAGGTCCATGTCGAAGCCCGCGTCGCGCAGGGCGCGGATCTTCTCCTCTTCCTTCACCTTGGTCTCGATGAAGGCCTCGACGTCCGGGTGGTCCACGTCCAGGACGACCATCTTGGCCGCGCGGCGGGTGGCGCCGCCCGACTTGATCGTTCCTGCGGACGCGTCGGCTCCGCGCATGAAGGAGACGGGACCCGAGGCGTTGCCGCCGGAGGACAGGAGCTCCTTGGAGGAGCGGATGCGGGAGAGGTTCAGGCCGGCGCCGGAGCCGCCCTTGAAGATCATTCCCTCTTCCTTGTACCAGTCGAGGATCGACTCCATGGAGTCGTCGACGGCCAGGATGAAGCAGGCCGAGACCTGCTGCGGCTGAGGGGTGCCGACGTTGAACCACACCGGGGAGTTGAAGCTGAAGATCTGGTGCAGGAGGGCGTAGGTGAGCTCGTGCTCGAAGATCTCCGCGTCGGCGGGCGACGAGAAGTAGTCGTAGTCCTCGCCGGCCTTGGTGTAGGTCTTCACGATCCGGTCGATCAGCTGCTTCAGACCGGTCTCGCGCTGCGGGGTGCCGACCGCGCCGCGGAAGTACTTGCTGGTGACGATGTTGACCGCGTTCACCGACCAGAAGTCGGGGAACTCGACGCCGCGCTGCTCGAAGTTGACCGAGCCGTCGCGCCAGTTGGTCATGACGACGTCACGACGCTCCCAGCTCACCTCGTCGTAAGGGTGCACGCCGGGGGTGGTGTGGATGCGCTCGATACGCAGGCCGCCCTTGGCGGCCTTGGTCCCCTTGGCGCGGGAACCACGTGCCGAGCTGCTCGCCGTCTCTGTCATGCCGCCTCCCAATGCGGGCAAAACGCCCTAAAGTGCCAGCGCTATTCCGCGGCACGGTGCTGTGTATCTGTATCTACGTCTCTTCGCTCGGCTGACCGGCCACACCGCGGCGCCTGGGCTCCACGGCGAGGGCCGTCCGGTCAGTCGGCGGCGGAGGCGGGCACGGGGACCGAACCGGTCCCCCCGGGCTCGCACTCTTCGGGATGAGGCCGCGGCTCGCGCAGTTCCGCGATGGCGGTCTCGAAGTCTTCAAGGGTGTCGAAAGCTTTGTAAACGGACGCGAACCGCAGGTACGCGACCAGGTCGAGCTCCTGCAACGGGCCGAGGATGGCCAGACCCACGTCGTGGGTGGTCAGCTCGGCGCTTCCGGTGGCGCGCACCGCCTCCTCGACCCGCTGGCCGAGCTTGGCGAGGGCGTCCTCGGTGACCGGCCGCCCCTGGCACGCCTTGCGCGCGCCGGAGATGACCTTGGTACGGCTGAAGGGTTCGGTCACCCCGCTGCGCTTGATCACCATCAGCGAGGCCGTCTCCACCGTCGTGAAACGACGGGAGCAGTCGGGGCACTGACGGCGCCTGCGGATCGACGTGCCGTCGTCCGTGGTGCGACTGTCGACGACGCGGCTGTCGGGGTGCCTGCAGAAGGGGCAGTGCATGGTTCCCTCACCCTCCCTTTTGGCACGACTGAATCACCCCACGGAGCCCCTGAACGACAGGGACAAGCTCTGCCGGGGGCTCGTGAAGCAGCCACAAGCATATGCGATGCCGGGACCCTCGGCAGACCGAGGACCACAACCTCTGGGTGGCAGCGCTCATCCAACCACTAGATCTTGGGTTGCGGCGGATTTAACCCACTCCGCGTGTCGTGCCGTCCGATAGCCGGATACGAGGCTCCGCGGTGCCACACTGGGCGCAGCCCCGACGGTGGCGACCCGACCGGGAAGGGTACCGTAAGCAGCGGGCGCCGAGCCGAACCCACGTTCGGCCCACCGAGCGTCTATACACCTCTCGATGTGCCCACGCGGGACGATCTGCGATTTTTCACTCGAACGTGTGTTTGGCGCAACCTTTCGAAAGCTACTACCGTTGTCCAGCTAGGGAGAACATTTCGAGAGGGGCCGACGTGACCACGACCGCAGACAGTGCCACCATCACTGCCCAGAACCGCTCCCAGAGCCGACTCGAGCCGGTGCATGCCATGAACGACGCAAACCTGAATCCGGAGGCGGAGCCCGTCGTACGCCCCGCACGCTCGCTGCCAGGTCGACCTCCAGGCATCCGCGCCGACAGCTCCGGGCTCACGGACCGGCAGCGGCGGGTCATCGAGGTCATCCGCGACTCCGTGCAGCGTCGGGGTTACCCGCCGTCGATGCGGGAGATCGGCCAGGCCGTCGGCCTGTCGAGCACGTCGTCCGTCGCCCACCAGCTGATGGCCCTGGAGCGGAAGGGTTTCCTGCGGCGCGACCCGCACCGCCCCCGCGCCTATGAGGTGCGCGGCTCCGACCAGCCGAGCTCGCAGCCCACGGACACCACGGGCAAGCCCGCCGCGTCCTACGTTCCCCTGGTCGGCCGGATCGCGGCCGGCGGCCCGATCCTCGCCGAGGAGTCCGTCGAGGATGTGTTCCCGCTCCCCCGCCAGCTCGTGGGCGACGGTGAGCTGTTCGTCCTCAAGGTCGTCGGTGACTCGATGATCGAGGCCGCGATCTGTGACGGCGACTGGGTCACGGTGCGTCGCCAGCCCGTCGCGGAGAACGGCGACATCGTCGCCGCGATGCTGGACGGCGAGGCCACCGTCAAGCGTTTCAAGCGCGAGGACGGCCATGTCTGGCTCCTCCCGCACAACTCCGCCTACCAGCCGATTCCCGGTGACGAGGCGACCATCCTCGGCAAGGTCGTCGCGGTACTGCGTCGGGTCTGACGCCCGCCGCCTCCGTCCAACCCCCGGGACCCACTGCGCCGGTCCCGGGGGTTGTTCTGTTTTTGCGGCTAAACCGCCGCCGCTCTCGCGGACGTGGTTGCTCGCCGTTTGGGTTGCTCAATTGATGGTGCGGTTCGTGCTCCCCAAGACCTACTTGCCGTCGGCCTTCGCGGCGGCGTCGATGGCTGCCAGCGAGCGGCGGGCCTGGTTGCGGTCCGTGGTGTACCAGAAGTCCGGCAGCGTGGCCCGCAGGAAGCTCCCGTAGCGGGCCGTGGCCAGCCGCGGGTCCAGCACGGCGACGACACCCCGGTCGCCGCCGGCCCGTACGAGGCGACCCGCGCCCTGGGCCATCAGCAGGGCGGCGTGCGTGGCCGCTACGGCCATGAAGCCGTTGCCCCCGTGCTCCTCCACCGACTTCTGTCGGGCGCTCATCAGCGGGTCGTCGGGGCGCGGGAAGGGGATCCTGTCCATCACCACGAGCTGGCAGCTGGGACCGGGCACGTCCACTCCCTGCCAGAGCGACAACGTCCCGAACAGGCAGGTCTTCGGGTCGGCAGCGAAGGCCTTGATCAGCTCGCCGAGCGTCTCCTCGCCCTGGAGCAGGATCGGATTGTCGAGCCGGCCGCGCAGCTCCTCGGCGGCCGCCTTGGCGCCCCGCATGGAGGAGAAGAGGCCGAGCGTGCGGCCACCGGCCGCCTCGATCAGCTCGGCGAGCTCGTCCATCATGTCGCCGCGGGTGCCCTCGCGGCCCGGCGTGGCCAGGTGTTTGGCGACGTAGAGGATGCCCTGCTTCGGATAGTCGAAGGGCGAGCCGACATCCAGGCCCTTCCAGGCCGGTACGTCGTCCCCTTCGACCCCTTCGGGGGAGAGCCCCAGCGAGGCCGCGACGCCGTTGAAGTCGCCGCCGAGCTTGAGGGTGGCCGAGGTGAGGACCACCGAGCGGTCCTCGAACAGCTTCTCCCGCAGCAGGCCGGACACCGACAGCGGGGCGACCCGGACCGTCGCGCCGAAGCGGTCGTGGCGCTCGTACCAGACGACGTCGTACTCGGAGCCGGTGGTGATCCGCTCCGCCACCGTGTGGATGCCTTCCACGCCGGCCAGGGCCTGCTTGCGGACCGCGTCCTCGTCGTGGACGGACTTGTCGCGGGTCGCGCCGATCGCGGAGATCACATTGCGCGAGGCGTCCCGCAGGGCCATCAGCGCGTAGCCGAGGTCCTCGGGGATCACTTCGAGGCGGCCCGGGAGCGCCAGCTCCATGACCCGTTCGAAGGACTCGGCGGCGGTCTGCAGGGAGTCCGCGATCTTCTCGTCGACCAGCTTGGCCGCACGCTTCACGGCCCGGTTGACCTGCCCCGGGGTGAGCTCGCCGGTGGCGACCCCGGTCACGCGGGAAACCAGCTCATGCGCCTCGTCCACGATCAGCACCTCGTGCTGGGGCAGCACGGGGGCGCCCTCGATGGCGTCGATGGCGAGCAGCGCGTGGTTGGTGACGACCACGTCCGCGAGCTTGGCGCGCTCGCGGGCGGCCTCGGCAAAGCACTCGGCCCCGTACGCGCACTTCGTCGCGCCCAGGCATTCGCGGGAGGAGACGGAGATCTGCCCCCAGGCCTTGTCGGAGACACCCGGGGTCAGATCGTCGCGGTCGCCGGTCTCCGTCTCGTCGGCCCAGTCGCGCAGGCGCAACAGGTCCTTGCCGAGCTTGCTCGTGGGGGTGGCCGCCTCGAACTGGTCGAAGAGGCCCTCCTCCTCGTCCTGCGGCGCGCCCTCGTGCAGGCGGTGCAGGCACAGGTAGTTGGACCGGCCCTTGAGCATGGCGAACTGCGGGCGGCGACGCAGCTGCGGGTGCAGCGCCTCCACCGTCCGCGGCAGGTCACGCTCGACGAGCTGCCGCTGGAGGGCGAGGGTCGCCGTGGCCACCACCACGCGCTCCCCGTGGGCCAGTGCCGGCACCAGGTATCCGAGGGACTTTCCGGTGCCGGTGCCGGCCTGGATGAGCCGGTGGGAGTTGTCGTCGATCGCTTCGGCGACGGCTTCGGCCATGGCCACCTGGCCGGGGCGCTCCGTACCGCCGACGGCGGAGACGGCGGCGTGCAGCAGGTCGGGGAGGGAGGGCTTCGTCATAGCACTGCCAACCCTACGGGGCCGCACCGACAATGAGCGCACCGGCGAGGGATCAAGGCCGGTACAAGGGGTTGGGTACGGTGCCGTGCTGCACGGCGTGCGGGCGGTCGGGGCGGTCTCGGTAGCCGTCCTCGTAGAGCCGGTTCCGGTTCAGGCAGAGCCGTCCGATGCGTTCTCCGAGCAGGTCGAAGAGCTCGTAGCGGTCCTTGAGCTCGGGGAAGCGGGCCTGGTGGCGCACGATCTCCGCCCGTACGAGGGACCAGAACTCGCTCTCCGGCACGTCCAGGCGGTCCTCGCACAGGGCGGAGAGGTAGCGGAAGACACCCACGAAGAGTCCGGAGTGGATGAACTGCGGAAGGAAGTCGGAGGACTCGGTGAGCAGGACGGCCCGGACCTCTTCGGGCAGCGAGGCCAGCTCGGGGAGCGGCTCGTCGCTGATGTTGACGTCGTCCACGAAGTCCTTCACCGCCAGCCGGACCGGGACGTCCTGCTCGTCGAAGATCACGACGGCGTTCTCCCCGTGCGGGGAGAAGACGGTGCCGTAGCGGTAGAGGAAGTGGAGCAGTGGGGGCAGCACGGCGGCGAAGAGGCGCTGGAGCCAGACCGCCGGGGCCAGGCCGGACCGGGCGACGAGCTCGGCGGTGAAGGAACGGCCGCGCGGGTCGGTGTGGAGGAGGGAGGCGAGCGTGCGGGCACGCTCGCCGGGGGCGAGGCGGCCGGTCAGGGGCTCGCGCCAGATCGCGCCGAGGAGTTCCTTGTACTGGTACGGGACCTCGGGAAGCTCGTCGTACACGGGATGACGGACGGTGACGGAGGCGACTTCGCCCAGCAGGATCACCCCGCACTCGTCGCGGAGGAAGGTGTCGCCGTCGCGGAGCGAGTGGATCCAGGCGGTGACGGCGGGCGCGGCGAGGGCAAGATCGGAGGGCAGGCCGCGCCAGACCATGGTGTTGAAGACGGAGAGCGGCAGCTTGACGCTGTGCCGGTCGGGGCGGGTGAGGTTGAGGAAGGTGCGGATCGACTGCTGGGGCAGTCGTACGTCGGGGTCGGCGGGCAGCGGGACGAGGGTGCCGGCTGCGAGGGCCGGGGCGAAGAGCGGGAGGACCACCTCGTCCCACTGCCAGGGGTGGACCGGGAAGTAGAGGTAGCCGAGAGGGTCCAGGCCGCGGTCGCGCAGGCTCTGGTCGAAGGCGGCACGGGTGACGGGATCGAGCTCCGCGGAGTAGAGGCGGGCGGGATCCTCCAGGCCGGCGGTGCCGCGGTAGGCGGCGATCGAGGTGTGGGCGGCTAGCCAGGGCAGGCGCTGGCGGGTGCGGGCCTCGGGGGACCAGGCCGCGGTGTCGGAGGCGGAGAGTCCGATGCGGCCCTTGTTGAGGACGAGCCAGGGGTGGCCCGTCTGGTGGCCTTCGAGGGCGGCGTAGTCCAGGTCCGCGAGGACGTCGGCGGTGAGCGCGGTGTGGTCGATCCGGGCGTCGGCGGCGAGGGTGGCGCTGAGCTCGCGGACGAGGTGGCCGAGGGTGGCTCCGTCGAGGCCGAGGAGGGTGCGGGCGCGGATGAGGAAGGCGTACGGGTCCCCGAAGGCGATGGGAGGCTCAGTGGAGGGCGGCGCCGGGGTCAGGGTGATGGTGTCCGGGATGACGTGCCAGCTCCCGTAGACGCGGCGGCGGGCGCGGAAGCCGAGGCTGCTGCCGTCGTCGAGGGTGAGGGTCCAGGCGTCGCCGGACCGGGCAGAGGCGCGGACCGGACTGATGATCTCCTCGTACGCGAACTCGGAAAGCATCTTGGCGAGTAGTCGGCGGGCTGCGAAGTCCCAGGTCGGACGGGTGAGTTCGGGGGGCGTACAGGGGTGCTGGGGCGAGGGCGGCACGGGCGGTTCCGTGGCGTCGTGGGGGGTCTGGAAATTCTGCACGGGTCTCCTCGGGGCTCGGGAACTTTGCCGCGTGGCGCGGAGTTTTCGAAGGGAGAGGTGCGAAGCGGCGGGGCGGTCGGGGCCTGCGGGGCGGCAGTCAGAGCAGATTGCGCAGCGCCCGCTCCCGGATCATCAGGGCGGCGCGCTTCTCGGGCAGGTCGATTTCCGCGAAACAGCGGAAACCCGAGCCCAGGAAGGCTGATACGGAGGGGGTGTTGCGGATGTCCGGTTCGGCGATGACGCGTGTGCAGCGAGGTCGGTTGTCGAGCACCAGGTCGGCGACGGCGCGCAGCAGTGTGGTGCCCAGGCCCCGGCCGCGGTTCGTTCCGTCTCCGATCAGCAGGTGGATACCCGTGTCGTGGGGGCGCGCCGGGTAGGACCGGGACAGCGGGTCGAGATCGGCCCGGTAGATCTCCCAGTAGCTCATCGGCGTGCCGTCGAGCAGCCCGAGGCAGGGGATGCTGCGGCCGTCTCCGTCGAGCTGGGCCCGCAGATGGGCCCCGGTGACGGCTTCGGGGCCGGCGAGCTCCCAGTAGGCGTCGACTTCTGGATCGTTCATCCAGCCGGTGAGCAGCCCCAGGTCCCGGTCGGGTCGTACGGGTTCGAGGCGGAAGGTGCCGGCCGGCGTGTCCGTTCTGCCCCAGAGGGCCGGGGAATCGAGCAGGTCAGCCTCGGCGAGCTGAGGCAACCGGCCCACGGGAAAGCGAAGTTCGATCGTTTCGTCGATGGTGCGCAGGCTGCCGAACGCACGGGTTGCGGAGCCTGCGGGATCGGCAGTGGTTTCGGTGGAGGGCATCGGGGGCTCTTCTCCGTATCGGCGCTGACGTGTCAATCGTGGAGGGGGTTGGCGATGGTGACGTAGACGGACTGGGTGTCGACGGGACCGACCAGCTCGTCGAGGCCGCCCAGGCGGGTGAGCAGATTCGCCTTGCAGCGCAGGGTGGGTGAGTCGAGGAGCCGCGTGGGGAGCGGGCCGAGGTGGGCTGCCTTGCGGAGGAACCGGCGGAAGGCGGCGAGCAGTACGCGCTCGTCGGCGAGGCGCTGGGAGCCGAAGGCGCCGATGAGGCCGAGCACGTTGTTGATGCCGAGGTAGTAGGCGAACCGTTCGTCGGTCACGGCATCGGATACGAAGGTGTCGCTGACGCTGCCGATGCCCGGGAGCCGGTGCTCCAGTTCCGCGCGGCGCGATGCGCGGAAGTAGTAGCCCTGGTTGTCGCGGAAGCGGCCGCCGACCGGCCAGCCGGCCGGGTCGAGGAGGACCAGGGTGTTCTGCTGGTGGGCTTCGAGGGCGATGCCGGCGAGCGCGTCGAAGGCGAGGACCGGCAGGACCACGTGGTCGAGGTAGCGCAGGAACCACTCGGCGGCGACGGCGGAGGTGGGACGGCCGGTACTCGTGGCGAGGCGGGAGACGGTCTCGGCGAGCCGGGAGGTCATGCCGGGCCGGCCGGGCCACGGGCGGGGGGAGGTCAGCGCGGCGACGCAGACGACGTCGTCGGAGGAGCGGAAGGGGTTGTGGCGCAGCAGGGCGTCGAGTCCGGGGACGGGGGTGCCGTCCGGGGCGTCGACGGCGACCCAGGCGGGGTCGCGGACGATGTCGAAGCCGGGGTGGCCCGTCTGCCACTGCTCGGCGAGGCCGGTGCGGAGCAGCCGGTGGACCTCGACGCCGCGGTGCAGTTCCTTGCGGAGGTTCTCGCGGCGGGAGTTGGTGATGCGTAGGCCCAGGGAGAGCTTGAGCATCGCGGGGGTGCCGGGGCGGTGGACGGTTCGGACGGAGGAGGTGGGGTACCAGGGGGCGCCGTGGGGGCCGAGGTCGTGTAGGAGTCCTGCTTCGCGGAGGGCGGCGACGGCGGGGCGTTGGAGCAGGTCGCGGGCCTGCCAGGGGTGCAGGGGAAGGGGGGTGGCGCCGTCGGGCACCGCGAGGCCGGGGGCGAGCCGGCCGAGGAGCCGGGCGGCGGAGACGGGGCGGCCCCGTTCCGTCCAGGCCGATTGGGTGGCGAGGGCGGCGGGTTCGACGGCGAACCAGTGCAGGGGGAAGGAGCCGTGCAGTTCGGGTGAGTAGCGACGGGCTTCGGTCTCCGAGAGTCCTTCGCGGCTCTTCGGATCCGGTTGGAGGGGGTGGCCCAGGAGGAGGGACTGTTCGGAAGTCAGGAAGCGGTCCGCGCTGACGGGGGCCGGGGCGGTGGGGCGTTCGCGTCGGTCGGCGATGAACTCTGCGGTGCGGCGGACCGAGTCGGCCACTCGCGCCACGAGGTCGGCGGAGCCGTGGTCGTGACCGTCGCCGGTGGAGGTACGCGTACGAGTGCCTTCACGGGCGAGGAGAGCGGCAAGGGTGACGGCGTCGAGGGCGGGGGCCGTGGTGGGTGCGGATTCCAGTCGCGCCGGGCCGAAGCGGTGCCAGCCGGCCGGGGACCAGTGGCGGACGGCGACGTTCAGGGCGGCTCCGGAGGCGGGGAGGGGGATGCGCAGCGGCGTCCCGGCGGGGCCGTCGGGGCGGCGGAGTCCGGCTTCGCGGACCCAGCAGCGGAGCAGGTTCTCGACCGTCGCGGCCTCGGCGGCGAGCGTCGGGTCGGGGTGGTCCAGCAGCTCGGGCGGCCCGGCCTGCTCCGGCCGGGCCATGTCTCTGCGGCTGACGCGGGGCGGGGCCGTGCCGTCCTTCTGCCGCGGCACGGTGGCCGCCGCCGGGCCCTCCGGCGCGGGCACCCGTCGGCCCTGCTCACCAGTGGCGGCGTACGCCCCGTCGCCCCCGGCCCCCGTCACGACCTCGGGATGCTCGACCCGGGGCTCGGGGGGTGCGTTCCGCGAGCCGGCAGGCTCGGCCCAGGGCTCGGCCGGCCCTGAGGGCGCGGGCCTCGGGTGCGCGGGGGTGGGGTGCGGGGCCCAGGGCTGGGCGGGGTCCGCTGGTGTGGCCTGCTGGTCATCGGGCCCGGTGGACGTGCCGCGAGGCTGGGCGGGCTCCGGGGACGTCGGCTGAGGCTGGACGGGCTCGGCAGGCGCTACCCAGGGCTGCGCCGGTCCCGGGGGCGCGGGCCACGGGTGGGCCGGAGCCGGGGGTGCGGGCTGCGCGTGGGCCGGAGCCGGGGGTGCGGGCTGCTGCGCGTGGGCCGGCTCGGCGGGCGCGGACCAAGGGGTGGCCGGGGCTGGGGGTGCGGGCTGCGCGTGGGCCGGAGCCGGGGGTGCGGGCTGCTGCGCGTGGGCGGGCTCGGCGGGCGCGGACCAAGGGGTGGCCGGGGCTGGGGGTGCGGGCTGCGCGTGGACGGGTCGCGGGTGGGGCGGGGGTGTGGGCTGCGTGGGGGTGGGCTCGGCGGGGGCTGTCCAGAGGTGGGCCGGTTCGGAGGGCGTGGCCTGCCGGTCGTCGCGGGCCGGGGGTTCGTCCCAGGGGTGGGTGGGGGTGGCCGGGGTGGGGCGGGGAGGCGGTGTGTGGTGCTCGGCAAGGGCGGGGCCCGTGGGGGCCGGCGGGGCCCCTGCCGTGTCCGGGGTGGGGGGCTGGGCCGGGGTCGGCTGGTCGGTGGGGGCCGGCGGTTGCTGCTGCGCCCTGGGGGTCAAGGCGCCCGGCCGCAGGCGGTGCTCCTCGCCGCCGGGGCCGGGGGTCGGTGTGGAATGGTGCGCGTCGGGCATCGCGGGTCCTCGGGGTACGGGTCAGTGGGGCCGGCGGGCGGCTGCCGGGATGGCGTCGGCCAGGCGGTCGAGGACCGCGCCGGCCTGCTCGTCGGTCAGGGTCAGCGGAGGTAGCAGACGGACGACGGCGGAGTGGCGGCCGCCGAGTTCGACGATCAGCCCGCGGTCCAGGCACTCCTGGCGGACGGCCGCGGCGAGGGCGGGGGCGCTGTCTCCGGTCTCGGGGTCGACGAGTTCGACGCCGATCATCAGGCCCCGGCCCCGTACGTCACCGATGCAGGGGTGGTCGGAGGCGAGGCCGTGCAGGGCGGTGAGCATCCGTTCGCCCAGGGCGGCGGCGCGCTCGGCCAGCCGGTTCTCGCGGACGTAGGCGAGGGTGGCGGTACCGGCTGCCATGGCCAGCTGGTTCCCGCGGAAGGTACCCGCGTGCGCCCCGGGGGCCCAGACGTCGAGACCCGCCCGGTACACGATCACCGCGAGGGGCAGGCTGCCGCCGATCGCCTTGGACAGCACGAGCACGTCGGGCACCACCCCGGCGTGATCCACTCCCCAGAAGGCGCCGGTCCGTCCGACGCCCGTCTGCACTTCGTCGGCGATCAGCGGGATCCCCCGCGCCTCGGTGATCTCGCGCATCCGCCGCAGCCAGCCATCGGGGGCCGGGAGGACACCGCCCTCGCCCTGGACGGGTTCGACGATCATCCCGGCGGGTGTGGGGACCCCGCCCTTGGGGTCGTCCAGGAGGTTCTCCGTCCAGCGGGCGCCGAGTTCCGCGCCCTCGGTGCCGCCGACGCCGAACGGGCAGCGGAAGTCCTGCGGGTACGGCAGCCGGGTCACCCGTACGTCCGCGGCACCCCCCGACGCGTCCAGTGCCCCGGCGGTCATCCCGTGGTAGGCCCCCGTGAACGCGAGCAGCCCGGAGCGCCCGGTGGCGGTGCGTACGAGTTTGAGGGCCGCCTCCACCGCGTCCGTGCCGGCCGGCCCGCAGAACTGGATCCGGGCGTCGGCGGCCAGCGCGGGCGGCAGATTGGCGAACAGCTCGGTGGTGAAGGCGTCCTTGACCGGCGTCGCGAGGTCCAGCACGTGCAGCGGGGCCCCGGAATCGAGGACACCGCGCACGGCTTCGAGCACCACGGGGTGGTTGTGTCCGAGGGCGAGGGTGCCGGCACCGGAGAGGCAGTCGAGGTAGCGCCTCCCGTCGGCGCCCTCGATGGTCAGCCCGCGGGCCCGCACCGGGACGATGGGCAGGGAGCGCGCGTACGTCCGTGCGGCGGACTCCCGTTGGGACTGCCGGCGCAGGATGCCGGCCGCGGATACGGGGGCGCCGGGGATGCCCGGGACACCAGGGGCGCCGGGTCGTCGTGCCCGGCTCGCCTGGGGCGGCACCTGTGCCTCGGCGGCGGCAGCCGCGGCTGCCGCCGCCGGCTCGGTCAAAGCCACGAGTGTCGGACCTCCCGCACTGATTGCTCTTCCGGATTGCGCCTCGAACATCAACGCTGCTCCCCCATCCCCCGTACGTACCAACGACGGTGACGGCGACGGATCACGGGTGGGCACAAGATCCTTGTCCGCCGAGGGCGCGACACCGTTCGGGAGCCAGGAACCACGACCCCGGCTGTGCCGTCCCCAACCTCGGCGGCATAGTGGGTTGCTGCACTCGACGCCTCGAATCCACCAGGGGGACGAACCGACATGCGACCGAACCGACCGGTCACCGCGATTCTGTGCGCGGCCGCGCTCGCGCTGACCGCCGCTGCGTGCGGCCCCGGCGACGACGAGGCCGCCGGCGACGCCAAGCCGACCGTGGCACAGAGCAGTCCGCCCCCGGGCACGGGCGGGATCAAGATCCCCGACCAGCTCAAGGACAGGCTCAAGGAGCACGGCATCGACATGGAGAAGTGGAAGGGGGGTGCGTGGAAGAACTGGAAGAAGGAGGACTGGCTCCGCGAGGCGGGCGACTACATCAACCCGATCATCGAGGGCCTCTGGGACCCCGACCGCATGCGTGACGCCGAGCAGCCGAAGCAGCCGGCCGTCGACCCGGACGCGGGCAAGGACCAGGGCGTGACCGACCCGACCCCGGCTCCGGTGACGGCCAAGGCCGCGAACCCGCCCTACCACCAGAGCGTTCCGCCCTCCGGCAAGGTCTTCTTCGACGGGCCCGAGGGTTCGATGGTCTGCTCGGCGACCGTGGTCAAGGACCCGGCGCACCCCGGCAAGTCCAACATGGTCTGGACTGCGGGCCACTGCGTACACGCGGGCAAGTCCGGCGGCTGGTACCGCAACATCGCGTTCGTGCCGTCCTACAACAACGCGGGCAAGCCGACGGCGCAGCTCAAGGGCGCGCCCCGCGAGCAGGTGGCACCGTACGGCGTGTGGTGGAGCGACTGGGCACAGACCTCCGACCAGTGGATCGCGACGGGTGGCCCGACGGGTGGCGCGGGCGCTCCGTACGACTTCGCGGTGCTGCACGTGACTCCCGAGCAGGGCGGCGGCAAGTCGCTGGAGGAGACGGTCGGTTCGGCGCTTCCGGTGGAGTTCAACGCTCCGGCCGTGCCGAAGGTCGCGAGCATCACCGCGACCGGCTACCCGGCGGCGCCTCCGTTCGACGGCCAGAAGGCCTACCAGTGCGTGGACAAGCCGGGCCGGCTCTCGCTGAACGCGAGTGACCCGGTGATGTACCGCATCGGCTGCACGATGACCGGTGGTGCTTCCGGAGGCGGCTGGGTCGCGGCGGGCGCCGACGGCAAGCCGGCGCTGGTGTCGAACACCTCGATCGGCCCGTCGAAGGCGGGCTGGCTGGCCGGACCCCGGTTGGGGCCCGAGGCCAAGGGTGTCTTCGACGCCGTGAGCGGCAAGTTCAAGTAGCCCGGTCCGAAGCGGGCGTGAGCGAATGACCGAGGGCCCCCTGCACATCGCAGGGGGCCCTCGGTCGTCTCCGCGTCGGATGGCCGTCGGATCGGCGTCGGATCGCCGTCCGAGCGGTCAGCTCTTGGCGAGCACGTACGGAGCCAGGTCCGCCGCCAGTTCCTGGTGGACCCGTGCCTTCAGCAGGGTGCCCTCCGCCGTGTGCTCCTCGGAGATCACCTCGCCCTCGGCATGCGCCTTGGCCACCAGCGAGCCGAGCGTGTAGGGCACCAGGGCCTCCACCTCGACCTCGGGCCGCGGCAGCTCGGCGTCGATGAGCGCGAGCAGCTCGTCGATGCCGATGCCGGTCCGGGCCGAGACGGCGATGGAGTGCCGCTCGATCCGCAGCAGCCGCTGCAGGACGAGCGGGTCCGCCGCGTCCGCCTTGTTGATCACGACGATCTCGGGCACATTGACCGCGCCGACCTCGCGGATCACCTCGCGCACCGCCGCCAGCTGCTCCTCCGGCGCCGGGTGCGAGCCGTCCACGATGTGCAGGATGAGGTCGGAGTCGCCGACCTCCTCCATCGTGGAGCGGAACGCCTCGACGAGGTGGTGGGGCAGGTGCCGGACGAAGCCGACCGTGTCGGCCAGGGTGTAGACCCGGCCGCTGGGCGTCTCGGCCCGGCGCACGGTCGGGTCGAGGGTGGCGAACAGAGCGTTCTCCACCAGCACGCCCGCGCCCGTGAGGCGGTTGAGCAGCGAGGACTTTCCGGCGTTGGTGTAGCCGGCGATGGCGACCGAGGGCACCTTGTTGCGACGTCGTTCCTGTCGCTTGATGTCGCGGCCGGTCTTCATCTCCGCGATCTCCCGGCGCATCTTCGCCATCTTCTCGCGGATCCGGCGCCGGTCGGTCTCGATCTTGGTCTCACCGGGGCCTCGGGTGGCCATGCCGCCACCGCCGCCGCCACCCATCTGGCGGGACAGCGACTGACCCCAGCCTCGCAGTCGCGGCAGCATGTACTGCATCTGCGCGAGCGCGACCTGTGCCTTGCCCTCTCGGGACTTGGCGTGCTGGGCGAAGATGTCGAGGATGAGGGCGGTCCGGTCGACCACCTTCACCTTGACGACGTCTTCGAGCGCGATGAGCTGGCCGGGGCTGAGCTCACCGTCACAGACGACGGTGTCGGCGCCGCTCTCCATGACGATGTCACGCAGCTCGCGCGCCTTGCCCGAGCCGATGAAGGTGGCCGGGTCCGGCTTGTCGCGGCGCTGGATCACGCCGTCGAGTACGAGAGCACCCGCCGTCTCGGCGAGCGCCGCGAGCTCCGCGAGGGAGTTCTCCGCGTCGTTCACCGTGCCGGAGGTCCAGACACCGACGAGTACGACGCGCTCCAGGCGCAGCTGTCGGTACTCGACCTCGGTGACGTCTTCGAGTTCGGTGGAGAGGCCGGCCACGCGGCGCAGGGCCGCGCGCTCGGAGCGTTCGAACTGCTCGCCGTCCCGGTCTCCGTCGATCTCGTGGCTCCAGGCGACGTCCTCTTCCATCAGGGCATCGGCCCGAAGGCTCTCGGTGAAGCTCTGCGAGTCCCGCACGTCCCGTGCGTCCCGCGCGTCCTGGGAAGGGGAAGAAGAGGAGGTCATTGGATCCTTACGTCGATTCGAATAGCAGTGTCACGCCCAGCAGGGACACGTTAGCTGTCACGTCCAACGTGTCGCACCACCCGGGGATTCCCCGGGAGGGCCCCGGAGGGACCCGTCGATGGTGACATGCCCGTTCGGGGCGGGTCACACGCTTTTCCCGCTCCACTCCGGGTGCCCCGGCATCGCCGGGGTCGTCTTCCCGTACAGCCACGGCTGCAGGAAGGCCGTGAGGTCCCGGCCCGCCTCCTGTGAGGCCAGGCGTACGAAGTCCTCGGTGCCCGCGACCGAGTCCCGGTGCTCCGCCACCCAGCGCCGCTCGACCCGGTCGAAGGCCTGGACGCCGATCTCCTGGCGCAGGGCGTAGAGGATCAGCGCGGCGCCGTCGTAGACCACCGGCCGGAACAGTCCGATCTTCTCACCGGGGGCGGCGGCCTTCGGGGCGGCCGGGGGACCGCCCGCGGCCCGCCACTGGTCGGAGCGGGTGTACGCCTCGCGCATGCGCCGCTCCAGGGAGTACTTGCCGAGCCCGTCCGCGTACAGGGCCTCGTACCAGGTGGCGTGGCCCTCGTTGAGCCACAGGTCGGACCAGGTCCGGGGGCTGACGCTGTCGCCGAACCACTGGTGGGCGAGCTCGTGCACCATCACGGACTCCACGTACCACTCGGGGTAGCCCTCGCCGGAGAACAGGCTGTTCTCGAAGAGGGAGAGGGTCTGCGTCTCCAGCTCGAAGCCGGTGGTCGCCCGCGCGATCAGGACCCCGTAGTTCTCGAAGGGGTAGCGGCCGACCCGCTCCTCCATCCAGGCGATGTGGCCGGCGGTCTTCTTCAGCCAGGGGTCCAGCCGCTCGCGGTCTGCCGCGGGCACCACGTCGCGCAGCGGCAGCCCGTGCGGTCCGGTCCCGTGGACGACCGCGGAGCGGCCCACGGAGACCTGGGCCAGCTCGGTGGCCATGGGGTGCCGGGTCCGGTATGTCCAGGTCGTCGCCCCGGCCGCGCCGGGGACGGGCAGTGAGGCGGGCACCCCGTTGGCGACGGCGGTGAGCCCGGCCGGGGTGGTGATCCGGAAGGTGAAGTACGCCTTGTCGGCGGGGTGGTCGTTGCAGGGGAAGACCCGGTGGGCGGCGTCCGCCTGGTTGGCCATGGCCAGGCCGTCGGTCGTGGGCACCCAGCCGCCGTCGGCGCGGCCGCGCGGGTCGCTGGTGTGCCGGACGGTGATGTGCAGCGGCACGTTCGCCGCGACGGGGCGCGCGGGGGTCAGCACGAGGTCCTCGCCCGCGCTCTCGAACCGGGCCGGCTCCCCGTTGACCTCGACGGACGCCACCTTGCCGTGGGTGAAGTCGAGGTTGATCAGCTCCAGCGGCCGCAGGGCGCGCGCGTCGATGACGGTGACCGCGTCGAGGGGGCTCTTGTTGTCCTTGTACGTGAACGACAGGTCGTACGAGAGCACGTCGTATCCGGGGTTCCCGAGCTCCGGGAACAGCCGGTCGCCGATGCCCAGCGGCTTCGGCGGGGGCAGGACTGCGGCGACGAGGGTGAGGGAGGCCGCGGCGAGCAGGGCGGCGCGCAGGCGCGGGGAGGTGAGCTGCATCCACCACCGCTTACCAGCGCCCGCCGCACGGCCGGCCGCGACGCGCGACGGGGCCACCCGAACGGGACCTTCGGGGCCCGCCCGCTGACACGTGGGAGGGCCACCGGCGGTGGGGCGGCCAGGGGCGGCCTACGCGCGGCGGACGTCGTAGACGCCGGGTACGTCGCGCATCGCCCGCATGAGGGCGGGCAGGCCGGCCGCGTCGGGCAGTTGGAGGGTGTAGGTGTGCCGGACCCGCTGCTCGACCGGGGGTTCCACGGTCGCGGAGACGACCTCGACGCCTTGGCGGGCGATGGCCTCGGTCAGGTCGGCCAGCAGATGGGGGCGGCCGAACGATTCAGCGAGCAGGGTGACCCGGCAGTCCGCGGTGGCCCGCCAGTGCACGGCGACGGAGGTGCGCCCCACGGCGCGCATCTGTGCCACCGCCGCGCAGTGGATGCGGTGCACGGTGACGGCCCCGCCGCGGACCACGAATCCGGCGACGGCGTCCGGTGGCACCGGCGTGCAGCATCCGGCGAGCCGTACGGGCGCGTCCGGCAGGTCGGCGACCGCGTTGGCGCCGCCGCCCCGGGCGCCGACCACGGACAGGGGCGCCCGCGCGGCGGAGGTGGTGGACAGGGCCCGGTCGGGGTGGGCTTCGAGCCAGCTGCCGATGGCGATCCGGGCGGCCGGGGTCTTCGCGTGGTCCAGCCACTCGGCGGCCGGGCCGGAGGAGGCGTCCTGCGCGAGCAGCAGCTGCACGGTGTCGCCGTCGGAGAGCGGGGAGGAGAGGGAGGTGAGGCGCCCGTTGACCCGGGCGCCGATACAGCCGTGGGCCGCCTCGCCGTGTTGCGCGTAGGCGGCGTCGATACAGCTGGCCCCGGCCGGCAGGCCCAGCGTCCCGCCGTCGGCGCGGAAGACGGTGATCTCCCGGTCCTGGGCGAGCTCGGCGCGGAGCACGCTCCAGAAGGTGTCGGGGTCGGGGGCGGATTGCTGCCAGTCGAGCAGCCGGGACAACCAGCCGGGGCGGGTCGGGTCCACCCGCTCCTCGTCGGCTTCGGCGGCTTCCGCCTGGGCAGTGGCGTACGGGTTGCCGAGGGCGACGACGCCCGCCTCCGCTACGCGGTGCATCTGCCGGGTCCGCACGATGACCTCGGCGACGTACCCCTCGGGGGTGGCGACGGCGGTGTGCAGCGACTGGTAGAGGTTGAACTTGGGGGCGGCGATGAAGTCCTTGAACTCCGATACGACCGGGGTGAAGCAGGTGTGCAGCTCCCCGAGCACGGCGTAGCAGTCGGCGTTCTCGCCGACGAGGACGAGGACGCGGCCGAAGTCGGAGCCGCGCAGCTCGCCGCGTTTGAGGGCGACGCGGTGGACGGAGACGAAGTGCCGGGGGCGTACCTGTACCTCGGCGGCGATGCCGGCCTCGCGCAACACGGTCCGTACGGAGTCGGCGATGGCGGGCAGCGGGTCGTTCTCACCGGCGTGGGCGGCGATGAGCGCGCGGGTGTGCTCGTACTCCTCGGGGTGGAGGATCGCGAAGACGAGGTCTTCCAGCTCGGTCTTGAGTGCCTGGACGCCGAGCCGTTCTGCGAGGGGGATGAGGACGTCGCGGGTGACCTTGGCGATGCGGGCCTGTTTCTCGGGGCGCATCACGCCGAGGGTGCGCATGTTGTGGAGCCGGTCGGCGAGTTTGATGGACATGACGCGGACGTCGTTGCCGGTGGCGACGAGCATCTTGCGGAAGGTCTCGGGTTCGGCGGCGGCGCCGTAGTCGATCTTCTCCACCTTGGTGACGCCGTCGACGATGAAGCAGACCTCGTCGCCGAACTCCTCGCGGACCTGATCGAGGGTCACGTCGGTGTCCTCGACGGTGTCGTGGAGGAGAGAGGCCGTCAGAGTGGTGGTTTCGGCACCGAGTTCGGCGAGGATCAGGGTGACGGCGAGCGGATGTGTGATGTACGGCTCACCACTTTTTCGCATCTGGCCGCGGTGCGAGGTCTCCGCGAGCAGATAGGCCCGCCGCAAAACGGACAGATCGGCGTCCGGATGGTGGGCGCGGTGCGCCTCCGCGACGTGCCCGATGGCGTCCGGAAGACGGTCGCGGGACGTCGGCCCGAGCAGCGCCGCTCGGCCGAGCCGGCGCAGATCGAGCCTGGTCCGGCCACGTCTGCGGAGCTCAGGGCGCACTTCGGGGTGTGCTTCGGGGTTCGTGGCCTCTGCACTCATGGGCACCTCCGGCGGCTTCGACCGGCGGTGGCGGGCATGGGGTGAGCCCTCAGGGCCGGTGCCTGATGTTACCGACCCCACCACGTGGCGCAGTCCACCTCTCGCTGAGCGTGAAACGGATCACCCATTAGAGGGAAGCTTCAGGCGAAAGCCGTTTCGGTGAGCCAGGCCGCGTCGAACTCTCCCACGGCCACGATCACGGCCGGTCCGGTCATCTCGATCCGGCCGTCGGGGTGCTCCGTGATGACGAGGGTGCCGCCCGGGAGGTCGACGGTGTACGTGGCCGGTTCGCCGGTGGCGGCCGGGTCCGCACCCTCGCGGCGGATGGCGGCGACGGCGACGGCGCAGGCGCCGGTGCCGCAGGAGCGGGTCTCGCCGGAGCCGCGCTCGTGGACGCGCATGGCGACGTGACGGGGGCCGCGGTCGACGACGAACTCGACGTTGACACCCGTCGGGTAGGCGGACGCCGGGCTGAAGTCGGGGGCGTCGTACAGCGTCCCGGCGTCGTCGAGGCTTTCAACGAACGCCACCGCGTGCGGGTTCCCCATGTTCACGTTCCGCGCGGGCCAGCTCTTCGCGCCGACGGCGACGGTGACCTCGCCCTCGGGGAGTTCGGCACGGCCCATGGAAACCGTGACGTCGCCCGCCTTGTCCAGGTGGACGCGCTTGACGCCGCCCCGGGTGGCGACGGCGAGGTCGCCCGCCTCGACGTGGCCCGCGTACTGGAGGTAGCGGGCGAAGACGCGTACGCCGTTGCCGCACATCTCGGCGATGGAGCCGTCGCTGTTGCGGTAGTCCATGAACCACTCCGCCTCGTCGGCCAGGTGGGCCGCCTCGGGGTGCGCGGCGGACCGGACGACGTGCAGGACCCCGTCCGCTCCGATCCCGGCCCGCCGGTCGCAGAGCTTCGCGACGGCGGCCGCCGGCAGCTCGATGGCGTTGTCCGGGTCCGGGACGATCACGAAGTCGTTCTCGGTGCCGTGGCCCTTGAGGAAGGAGAGGGTGGTCTGCGTCACCCGCCCATCGTACCGATCCCCTGGTCAGGGGCGTCGGACCGTCCGAGGGACGGTCAGCGGGCGGCGGCCCGCCCGCCGGACGGCCCTAGCGGAGCCGGGCCACCCGGTACACGGCGAGTGCCACGACGGCCAGCGCGACCACGGCGTACAGCGCGGCCATGCGCCAGTCGGGGCGGCGGCCGCTCCCCCGGGCCGGGAGCCCGGGCCAGGAGTAGCCCACGCGGCGGGCGGCCATCATCCCCCAGCCGCCTGCGCAGCAGCTGATGAGGAAGCCGAGCATGGCGACCACGGCTCCGCCGTCGCCGAACTCGAAGGCCAGCGGGAAGGCGAACATGAGCGAACCGGCGGCGGCCAGCACCACGATGGGGACGATCTGCCACACGCGCAGGCGCCGCTGCGGGCGCAGCTCGACCTCGACCTCGGGTCCGGCGGCGGCCTCGGCCTCCGCGGTGTCCGGGGCGTCCGGGCCGTCCGGGGTCAGCCGCGCGGGACCCGTGGGCAGCCCGAGGGTGTCGGGGACGTCCGGGCCGTCGGGCCGCTGCGTTCCCTCAACGCCTTCCGCCAGGTCGAGAAGCGTCGGGTCCGCTTCCCGCCGGGTGTCGTCCCGCCCGGTGTCACGAGGGCCGGCCTCCATCGCCACGCGCCCTCCCCACTCGGATTCAGTACGCCGCCATTCACTGCGGGTGACACACCCACAGGAGTTTGATGATGGCACGCCCCCAGGCCCGCTACGGGCCCACGGGGCGTCCCGATGCCATCACGTGATCAGGCTGTGACCGCTCGTTCGACCAACGACTGCGCGAGTCCGGTGAGTTCCCCGCGGTCGGCGACGGCCCCGCTGAGCCAGTGGACGCGCGGGTCTCGCCGGAACCAGGAGTCCTGGCGGCGGGCGAAGCGCTTGGTCGCCCGGACCGTCTCCGCCCGGGCCTCGTCCTCGGTGCACTCACCGGCGAGCGCGGCGAGCACCTGCTGGTAGCCGAGCGCCCTGGAGGCGGTGATTCCGTCGCGCAGCCCTCGGGCCTCCAGCGCGCGGACCTCGTCCACGAGTCCGGCCTCCCACATCCGGTCCACGCGCAGCGCGATCCGCTCGTCGAGCTCGGGCCGGGCCACGTCGACGCCGATCTGGACGGTGTCGTAGACGGACTCGTGGCCGGGCAGGTTGGCGGTGAAGGGGCGACCGGTGATCTCGATGACCTCCAGCGCGCGCACGATCCGGCGGCCGTTGCTGGGCAGGATCGCCTTGGCGGCGGCCGGGTCGGCGGCGGCGAGGCGGGCGTGCAGGACCCCGGAACCGCTCAGGGCGAGCTCGGCCTCCAGTCGGGCGCGGACCTCGGGGTCGGTACCGGGGAACTCCATGACGTCCAGGGCGCCCCTGACGTACAGGCCGGAGCCGCCGACGAGGACGGGCGTGCGGCCCTCGGCGAGCAGTTTGTCGATCTCGGCGCGGGCCAGGCGCTGGTACTCGGCCACGTTGGCGGTGTCGGTGACGTCCCAGATGTCGAGGAGGTGGTGCGGGACCCCGCCGCGTTCCTCCGTCGTCAGCTTGGCGGTACCGATGTCCATCCCCCGGTACAGCTGCATGGAGTCGGCGTTGACGACCTCGCCGTCGAAATGGCGGGCCAGGGCGACGCCCAGGTCGGACTTTCCGGCCGCGGTGGGACCGACGACGGCGATGACCCGCGGGGCGGGGGGTGCTTTCCTCACCGCCCCAGTCTCGCAAACCCCGCCGCATGTACCCGATCGAGCTACGTGACGGGGTGGGGGCGGGGTCGTTGCCCTGGCGTGGTTCAGCCCGGCGGAGGGGGCTGTGGCAACCCTTGCCGAGGTCCCTGCGGAGGCCCCTGCGACCAAGGCGGAACTTCGCTCACACGAGTAACGTTATAGGAGGAGAAATGGGCGTTTTCGATCGGCTTTTCCGCCGCAAGGTAGAGGTCGTGACCGAGGAGGTCGCCGCCGAGGCCACGACGGCGGAGTCCGGTGCGGCCGAGGAGATCGAGGAGACCGAGACCGGGGCTGCTGAGGTGGAGGCTCCGGCGGCGGAAGCCGTGGGGATCCCGAAGCAGCAGTCGGCCGAGCCGGCGGTGGACAGCGAGGCCGGCGAGGGCGCCCGTACGTAGCGACCGCCAATGGAAGGTGACCCATGGGCCTGCTGGACAAGCTGAAGGCCAAGCTCGAGCCGGCGAAGGAGAAGGTCGGCGACCTCGCCCAGAAGAACGAAGGCAAGATCACCGGGAGTCTGGACAAGATGGCCAAGGCCGTGGACGCGAAGACCCACGGCAAGTACAGCGACCGGATCACGAGCGGGACGGGCAAGGCGAAGGACGCCCTGGGCAAGATCGCGCACAAGGACGCTCCCGGCGGCGGACCGAAGCCGCCGACGGCTTCCTGACGCGGTGCCGGAAAGGGGCGCGGCACCGGCGACGGCCGGTTCCGCGCCCCTTCCCCGTATGCGTGGCGCGGTACGGGTTTCAGGACCAGGCGGCGACGAAGTACCCCACGCCGTACGGCGCGTCCTCGTACAGCAGCCGACCGTCGAGGCCCGCGCCCTCGGCGGCGCCGGCCAGGACCTGCCAGGGGGCCCGACCGGCGACCTGGAGTTCGGCGGCGAGCACGGAGTCCATGGCGGTGAGAGCGGCGACGTCGGCGGCGGCGAGCGCGCGGGCGGCGGCCGCGTCGAAGGCGGCGGCCCGCTCGTCGAGGTAACCGGGGGCCTTCAGGGTCCGCTTGGCGCTGCCGTCACCCATCACGAGCAGTGCGACGCGCTCGTCCCGTGCGGCGAGTTCCCGGCCGGCCCGCAGGCAGTGCGCGGTGTCGTCCAGCGGCTCCGCGACGGCGAACCCCTCGACGGGGGCGGCGCCCCACCGGGCGTGGCCCAGCAGCCAGGCACCGACGGCAAGCGGGGCCGGCAGCATGCGCGGCCCCTCCTCGCCCTCGCCGAGCTGTACGTCGGCCTCGACCCCGAACCCGCGGAAGCTGCCGCGGGCGCCCTGGGGGTAGGGACCGCCGTGGTCCCGGTCGGCGGCCCCGACGACGACGAGCAGGTCGGGCCGGGACGCGGCGAGCACCGCCAGCGCGTCGGAGCAGGCGGTACGGGCGTCGCCGAGTTCGGCGGCGGCCCCCGCGGCGACCGCCGGCACGAGCAGCGGCGGGGCGGGGCAGACGGCAGCGGCTACGAGCATGATCCGCAGCCTATCGCCAAGCGCGGCCGATCCAGGGGGGGTCGGTGCGGCTCGCGCCGGGCCGTGCCGCCCCCGAGCCGCTCGTGTGGTCCGGGTGCGCGGCCGGTGCCGGTCCACGACCCGGGGCTCCGCCCCGTGCCCCGCGCCTCAAACGCCGGCGACTCCGGCCGGGCGGGTGCGCGGCGCGGGCACGGGCATCGCCCGGTAGGCAGGAACCCGACACGGGCAGCGCCCGGGAAGAGCCCCGCGCCGGCACGGGCCGCGCTCGCAAGACACCCGCGCCCCGGCACGGGCCGGGCAGGGCAGGGCAGGGCAGGGCAGGGCAGGGCAGGGCAGGGCAACGGCCGGCGGGCAGCGGACGGCACGGGCCGGGGCCGATGCGGGCGGCGCTCGAAAGACACCCGCGCCCCGGCGCGGGCAGCGGGCCGGGGCAGCGGACGGCGCGGGCAGCGGACGGCACGGGCCGGGGCCGATGCGGGCGGCGCTCGGAAGAGACCTGCGCCCCGGCGCGGGCAGCGGGCGGGGGCAGCGGACGGCGCGGGCAGCGGACGGCACGGGCCGGGGCCGGCGCGGGCGGCGCTCGGAAGACACCCGCGCCCCGGCGCGGGCAGCGGGCCGGGGCGGGCAGGGGCAGCGGCCGGGGACGGCGCGGGCCGGGGACGGCAGGGGCCGGGGCCGGTCGCGGGCGGTGCTCGGAAGGCGCTCGCGACGGCACCCGGGCCGGGGTCAGCCCTGCGGGGCCGCGCAGCCCGATGTCGCCGCGGGGAGGGGGGCCGGGACGCCCAGGGTCGGGATGCCCAGCATGACGCCCGCCGGCTGGGCCGGGGCGGCGTTGCGCTTCTCCCACGCGTCGCCGGCGCGGGTACGCCGTACGGCCGTGGTCGGGCCCTCGGCCAGCAGGTGGTGGGGGGCCGCGTAGGTGATGTCGACGGTGACCACGTCACCGGGGCGGACCTCCGCCTCCGGCTTCGTGAAGTGCACCAGGCGGTTGTCGGGGGCGCGGCCGGACAGGCGGTGCGTGGCGCCGTCCTTGCGGCCCTCGCCCTCCGCGACCATGACCTCCAGGGTGCGGCCGACCTGCTTCTTGTTCTCCTCCCAGGAGATCTCCTCCTGGAGGGCGACCAGGCGCATGTAGCGGTCCTGCACGACCTCCTTGGGGATCTGCCCGTCCATGTCGGCGGCGGGGGTGCCGGGCCGCTTGGAGTACTGGAAGGTGAAGGCGTTCGCGAAGCGGGCCTCGCGCACGACGTGCATCGTCTGCTGGAAGTCCTCCTCGGTCTCGCCGGGGAAGCCCACGATGATGTCGGTGGTGATCGCGGCGTGCGGGATGGCGGCGCGGACCTTCTCGATGATCCCGAGGAAACGCTCCTGCCGGTACGAACGGCGCATCGCCTTGAGGATCGGGTCCGAGCCGGACTGCAGCGGCATGTGCAGCTGCGGCATCACGTTCGGGGTCTGCGCCATCGCCGCGATCACGTCGTCCGTGAAGTCGCGCGGGTGCGGGGAGGTGAAACGGACCCGCTCCAGGCCCTCGATCTCGCCGCAGGCGCGCAGCAGCTTGCTGAAGGCCTCGCGGTCGCCGAGGTCGGAGCCGTACGCGTTCACGTTCTGGCCGAGCAGCGTGATCTCGGAGACGCCCTCGCCGACCAGGGCCTCCACCTCGGCGAGGATGTCGCCGGGGCGACGGTCCTCCTCCTTGCCGCGCAGCGCCGGGACGATGCAGAAGGTGCAGGTGTTGTTGCAGCCGACGGAGATCGAGACCCAGGCGGCGTACGCGGACTCGCGTCGGGTCGGGAGCGTCGACGGGAACGCCTCCAGCGACTCGGCGATCTCGACCTGCGCCTCTTCCTGGATGCGGGCGCGTTCCAGCAGCACGGGGAGCTTGCCGATGTTGTGCGTACCGAAGACGACGTCGACCCAGGGGGCCTTCTTGACGATCGTCTCGCGGTCCTTCTGGGCGAGGCAGCCGCCGACGGCGATCTGCATCCCGGGGCGCTTCGTCTTCATCGGGGCCAGCCGGCCGAGGTTGCCGTAGAGCTTGTTGTCGGCGTTCTCGCGGACCGCGCAGGTGTTGAAGACCACGACGTCGGCGTCGCCGTCGGAGCCCTCGGGCGCCCGGACGTAGCCGGCGTCCTCCAGCAGACCGGAGAGGCGCTCCGAGTCGTGCACGTTCATCTGGCACCCGTAGGTGCGCACCTCGTAGCTTCGCTTCACGTCCACTGCCTGGCTCCGGTCGCTGCTGGTCATGCAACAAGGGTAGGCGGTGCCGGGAAGCCCTCCGGCCCGCCGTGGGCCGGGGCCGCGGGCAGGGCCGTGGCGCCGCGGGCCGGGGCCGGCGGGGCGGCCGGGGCGTGACAGGCGGGCAGGGGGGTGGCAGGATCGCCGGCATGCCTCTCGTACCGCCCCGGATCAGCAGGCGCCACGCCCTGCGGGTCCTGGTGGCCGTACTGGCCGTGCTCGGGGTCCTGCTGTGGTGGCTGCGGCCCTTCGGGGAGCCCGAGCTCAAGGGCGAGCTGACCTTCAGCACCGGCGTCCGGAACGGGGTGTACCACCGCTACGGGCAGCTGCTGGAGCAGGCCCTCAAGCAGGACATGCCCGGGGTGAAGGTCCGGCTGGAAACCAGTGAGGGCTCGCAGCAGAACCTCCAGCGGGTGGCCGCCGGTGAGGCGGACTTCACTGTGGCGACGGCCGACGCGGTCGCCAAGTACCGGCTCGACGGGAAACCCGGAGCGGCCTACCTGCGCGGGTGCGCCCGCCTCTACGACGACTACGTGCAGCTGGTGGTGCCGGCCGGCTCACCGGTGCAGTCGGCGCGGGACCTGCGGGGCAAGCGGGTCGCGGTCGGCCAGCCCGGATCCGGGGTGCGGCTGGTCTCGGAGCGGCTACTGACGGCGGCCAAGCTGGACCCGGCCCGCGACCTCACCACCGTGTCCATCGGCATCGACACCATGCCGGCCGAACTGGAGGCCGGGCGGATCGACGCGTTCTTCTGGTCCGGCGGCCTGCCGACCAACGCGGTGCGCGAGCTGTCGGAGCGCTTCGAGATCCGGCTCGTACAGCTCGGCGACCTCGTGGAGCAGCTCCAGGGCAGCGGGAGCCCGGCGCGCTACTACCGGGCCGCGGTGATGCCGCAGGACGCGTACGCGCGGGCACGGAACACCAGCGCGGTGGCGACCCTGGCCGTGCCGAACCTGCTGGTGACCACCGAGGGGATGGACCCCGAGCTGACGGAGCAGTTCACCCGGACCGTGATCCTCAGCCGCGACCGCATCGGGCACGTGGTGCACGCGGCGCAGCTGGTGGACCTCCGGACGGCGATCTACACCGATCCGCTGGACCTGCACGAGGGCGCCCGCCGGTACTACCGGTCGGTCAAGCCCTAGCTGTTCTGTCCCGGGAGGTTGTGGACGGGTGATGCAGGTCTCGACTAAGGGATCTTGAAATGGGTGAGGGCCTTCTGGCTCGGTGTGGATTGCGACATCTGCACCGGCGACCAGAAAGGCCCTCGTGCCCCACCGTAATGCA
>NZ_JBIWFI010000033.1:0-62896 GCF_044762985.1 Streptomyces sp. NPDC096339
CCCGGACGTCGGGGCGCCGCCGCCCCGCGGGGGGTCGCCCGGCGGGCCCGCCCCCCCCGGCCGGGCGTTTGGCCCCGCCCGCCCCCCCCCCGCGGGGGGGGGGGGGGGGGGCCCCCCCCCCCCCCCCCCGCCGCGGACCCGAGCGGGGTCCGCGGCAGCCGTTCCCGGGAGCGCCCGTGGTTCACCACGGGCGCCCCTGGGGGCGGTGACTCTTGCCAACCGGCATCACCTTGCCACCCGGCAGCGCCACTCGGCGTTGCCGTGTGGCTTCGCCATGCGCGAAAGCAGCCGCAGAACCGTTTGGGCGAACGTTCTGCCGTCGCTTCCGCACCCCTTGGGAAAAGCATTCGCACCACCACAACTCCATACAGGCTCGACTCGCATTGCTTTCGCATCACCTCCCTGAACCCACGTCGTCCCTGGCGACGTGTCTAAATAACGACCGGAGGAAGCCGTGGCCCTGCCGCCCAGGTTTCGCAAAGACGCAGTCGCAGTACCGGAGGGATCCGGGGGCAAACACCCGGTCGACGAGACCCTTCCCCCGCTGAAGATGTTCACCAGCGGGCTCCAGCACGTGGCCGCGATGTACGCGGGTGTCGTCGCCCCGCCCATGATCGTCGGACCGGCCGTCGGCCTCTCGGCCACCGAGACCGCCTTCCTGATGGGCGCGTCCCTCTTCACCGCGGGCCTCGCCACCCTCCTCCAGACCCTCGGTTTCTGGAAGATCGGCGCCAAGCTCCCCTTCGTCAACGGCGTCTCCTTCGCCGGCGTCACCCCCATGATCGCGATAGGCAAGGGGGAGGGGGACAACGCGATCCCCGTCATCTTCGGCGCGATCATCGTCGCCGGGATCGTCGGATTCTTCGCCGCTCCCTACTTCGGCAAGCTCGTCCGCTTCTTCCCGCCGGTCGTCACGGGCACGGTCATCACCCTGATCGGCGTCTCGCTCCTGCCCGTCGCCTTCAACTGGTCGCAGGGCGGCAACCGCACCGCCACCGACTACGGCTCGATGAAGAACATCGGCATGGCCGCGCTCACCCTGGTGATCGTCCTGCTGATGCGCAAGTTCCTGCGCGGCTTCCTCCAGCAGATCTCCATCCTGCTCGGCCTGGTCGCCGGCACGCTCATCGCGCTCCCGCTCGGCATGACCAACTTCGACGCCGTCAAGAACGCCTCGGTCGTCGGCTTCCCGACCCCGTTCCACTTCGGCGCCCCGCAGTTCCAGGTCGCCGCGATCATCTCGATGTGCATCGTCATGCTCGTCTGCATGACCGAGTCCACCGCCGACATCCTGGCGCTCGGCAAGATCGTCGGCCGTCCGGCGGACGCGAAGACCATCGAGGGGGGCCTGCGCGCCGACACCCTCGGCAGCGCGCTCAGCCCGCTCTTCAACGGGTTCATGTGCAGCGCCTTCGCCCAGAACATCGGGCTCGTCGCCATGACCAAGGTGCGCAGCCGGTTCGTCGTCGCCGCCGGCGGCGGGATCCTGATCCTGCTCGGCCTCTGTCCGATGGCGGCCTCCGTCATCGGAGTGGTCCCGCTGCCCGTCCTCGGCGGCGCCGGCATCGTCCTGTTCGGGTCGGTCGCCGCCAGCGGAATCCAGACCCTGGCCGGGGCCGCCATGGAGAAGGGCGAGAACGCCCTGATCGTCGCCGCCTCGGTGGGCATCGGCCTGATCCCGATCGCCGCGCCCAACTTCTACCACGCCTTCCCGAAGGACCTCCTGGTCGTCCTCGACTCCGGCATCAGCACCGGCTGCGTCGTGGCGATCCTGCTCAACCTGGCCTTCAACCACCTCGGTGCCAAGAAGGACGCGGCCCTGGCCTCCGGCCCGGAACCGGTGCCGGTGCACTGACCGGGCACCCCGCCCCGTACGAACCGTTCACGGCTGTGCGCACGCCACCCACTGCGGGTGTGGCGTGCGCACAGCCGTGTCCGCGCCCCGTGCGCCCCTCAGACCGCCCCGGAGGCTTCCGGTGCCGGCTCCGACCAGATGTCCGGCGCGACCGTCCGGATCCGGCGGCCCTCGTGGTCCAACTCCTGCGCCTCGCACTTGCGTACGTACAACGACACCGCCGAGTCCGTGATCCGCAGCCCGGGCAGCCGCCGGGCGAGGTCGGAGGTGTAGCGCGAGAGGTCCTCCAACGTGCGCAGCCGCGCGCTGATCATGAAGTTCCAGCGCCCGCTCACCGACATGCAGGTACGGGTCTCGCGCAGCCCCGCCGCGGCCGCCGCGCAGTCCGCCACCTCGTACTCGGCCACCTCCGCCCACACCGTCGCCGCGACCGGCCACCCCGACAGCCCCGACGCGAGCGCGCTGCTGAAGCGCAGGCTCTGCCCCGCCTCCAGCCGGGCCAGGCGCCTGCGCAGGGTCGACTCGCTCATCGCGAACTCCCTGGCCAGCGAGGCCACGCTGCGCCGCGCGTCCGCGGCCAGGGCCAGGACGAGCGGCCGTTCCTCCGCCGCCATCGAGGCCGTGGCCGACGGCGCCGCCGAGAGCGGCCCGCCCGGCGGGCGGCGGGTACGGCCGGTCCGTCCGGTCAGCCGGTCGCTCTGCGCCGGGGTCAGCTGGTCCAGGCGCCAGCGGTCCGGGGCGTAGTGCACGGCCGTGACCACCGAGGACCGCGTCGAGACCACCCCGGGGATCAGCTGCACCCGGAAGGACAGGTACCGGTACAGCGCGTGCAGGTCCGGCACCGCCACGAAGACCAGCAGGTCACGACCGCCGGTGAGGTGCTCCACGCCCAGGGCGTGCGGATCGCCGGCGAGCGCGGCCCCGACCGCCGGAGAGGTGCCCGCGGAGCAGGTGACCTCCACCCAGGCCATCCGGGGCGGCGTACTGCCCGTGCGCAGACCGATCCCGCTGATCCACGCCTCGCCGGACTCCGTCAGCCGTTCCCAGCGGCGCGCGAGGGTGTCCGGGCGGGCACCGAGCACCGGCCCCAGCCGTTCCCAGCTCGCGCGCGGAGCGAGCTGCAGTGCGTGGACGAGCGCCCGGTCCAAGTCGTCCATGGCGGAAATGGCCGAATTCATCACCCTCACCTGGTGGATCTCCCGGTAGCCGTTCGGTCATCCGGACTTTCGGCCGATCATCTCTCTTCCTGCATTCAACAGCTCACCCGGGCTGCCGAAGGCGGGTTCAGGACATCGGGGGAGGATCTGTGGGGGAGGCCGGCTCGGGCATGCGCCAGACGGTGCCCGCGGAGCTGTCCGGCTTCATCGGCCGGGAGCGGGAGCTGGCCGCCGTCGCGAAACTGCTCGCGGTCGAACGACTGGTCACCCTCACCGGCCCGGCCGGCATCGGCAAGACCCGCCTCGCCGTGCGCACCGTACGGTCCCTGACCAGCAGTGACGGCATCGACGTGTGCTGGGTCGACCTGGCCCGGCTGGATCCGCCGGGGCTGTCGGAGCTGGAGGCCGGGCTGGCGGTCGCCCTCGCGGGGCGCGAGGCGCTGCTGGTCCTCGACGGCTGCGAGCAGCTCCGGGGGCGTGCCGGGAGCCTGGCCGGGCGGCTGCTCGCCGACCTTCCCGGGCTGCGGATTCTGGCCACCTCGCAGCGCCGTCTGTGGCTCCGGGAGGAGGTCGAGGCGGCCGTTCCGCCGCTGTCGCTGCCGCCGGCGCCCGTGACGGTCGCCGGGCCCGCCGGGCCCGTGGGACGGATGCCGGTGGCCGAGATCGCCGGGTACGCGGCCGTACGGCTCTTCGAGGAACGGGCCCGGGGCGCCGACCCCTTCTTCGAGCTGACCGAACGCAACGCCGGAGCCGTGGCGGCCCTGTGCCGGGCCCTCGACGGGATCCCGGGCGCGCTGGAACTCGCCGCCGGACGCTCCCACCAGTACGCCCCCGACCAGGCGCTGCGCCGGCTGGCCGCGGATCCGCTGACCTTCCTCGCGGGCGGCGCGGGCCGGGGCACCCGGGTCGACGCGGAACGCTCGTACCGGCTGGCGTCGCCCGCCGAGCGGCTGCTGCGGGAGCGGCTGTCCGTTTTCGCCGGCTCCTTCGACCTGGCGGCCGCCGCGGAGGTGTGCGGCTTCGGCGTGCTCACCCGGGAGGGCGCCGCCGAGGTGCTGCGGGACCTCGTCCCCGGTCTGCTCGCCGACGGCGGGCCGGGCCGCTACCGGCTGCCGCTGTCCGTACGGGCCCACGCGGCCCGGCTGCTCGCGCACGGCCCGGCCGGGGAGGGGACGACGGCCGCCCGGCGCCACCACGAGCGCTGCCGGGTGCTGGCGGAACGGGCGGCGCAGCTGTGGCGGGAGGGGGCGCAGGCGGAGGCGCGGGAACTGGCCCTGCGGGAACTGCCGGAGCTGCGGGTGGCGATGAACCCGCTGTCCGCGACCGGCCCGGCCGCCGCCCTGGAGATCGCCGTGTCGCTGTGGTTCCTGTGGTCGGCGTGCGGGCTGACGGAGGAGGGCCGGCGCCATGTGGAACGCGCCCTCGCCCTGCACCCGGCGCCGCGGCCGGCCCGCGCGCTGTGGCTGGCCGCCTGGCTGGTGGCGAGCCTCGGCGAGGCGGCCGGGGCGGACCCGCTGCTGGTCGAGGCGTGGAGTGCGGCCGTGCAGGAGGGGGAGGACACCTGCCTGGCCTACCTCGCGCATGTGCGGGGCACGGTCGCGCTGTGGGAGGAGCGGCACGAGGACGCCGTCGCGGAGTTCCTGGAGGGGCTGGAACTGCTGCCGGAGCACCCGGAGTTCGGCCCCGGCCGGGAGGCACTGCGAGCCGCGCACACCCTGGCCCTCGCCCACGCCGCCCCGTCGTCGCTCGGCCCCGCCACCGACCTGCCGGGCCCGCTGACCGACCCGCGGTTCGGTCCGGCCACCGACCTGCCGGGCCCGCTGACCGACCCGCGGTTCGGTCCGGCCACCGACCTGCCGGGCCCGCTCACCGACCCGCGGTTCGGTCCGGCCACCGACCTGCCGGGCCCGCTCACCGACCCGCGGTTCGGCCCCGCCACCGACCTGCCCGGTCCGCTCACCGACCCGTCGCCCGGTCCCGCCACCGGCCTGCCCGGTCCGCTCACCGGCCCGCCGTTCGGCCCCGCCATCGCCCCTTCGCCCGACTCGCCGTCCGGTTCGGCCGCCGGCCCGCCGGGCCGTCCCGCCGATCCGTGGGCGCGCGCCTGGAGCGACTTCGCCCATGCGATGGTCCACCGGCACGAGGGCCGGCAGGCAGCGGCGCGGGAAGCCCTGCTGCGTACCCTGGCGACCCTGCTCGCCCTCGGCGACGGCGTCGGCCAGGCCTTCGCGGCGGAAGTGCTCGCGGAACTGGAGGCGGACCGGGGGCGGTACCTGGAAGCCGCGCGGCTGCTCGGCTGCGTCTCGCGCACCCGTCCGGCCGCCGCGCCCGCCCCCCGCGCCGAACGGGTCCTGCGCGCCCGGCTCACCCCGGAGGCCTTCCGCTCGGCCCTCCGCGAGGGCGCCCGCACCCCGCTGCGCCGCCTGCTCCCGGAAGTCTGAGACTCAGGGCGTCCAGAGCATCAGATTGCTCATCAGCTCGGCCTGCTCCACGGCGTCGTCGAGCGCGTGGTGCGTGTGCCGCCGCGAGCTGTGCAGCTCGCGCGGCATCCGGCCCTTGACCGCGGCCCGCAGCGGCACCCGCGCCTTCGTCGCGTACAGGGTCTTCATGTCCAGGCAGCCGGAGTGCCCGAAGGGGCTGTCCCCGCCGAACCGCATCAGGTACCAGTACAGGAAGGTCCAGTCGAAGGACGCCGGATAGCCACACATCACGGGCTGCGCCCCCGCCTCCGCCGACACCTCCCGCACCCAGGCGCGGAACGCGTCCATGGCGGCCGCCGGATCCTCGCCCTCGCGGACGAGCCGGTCGCGGTCCAGCCCGCTGACGGCGAGCGCCTCGGGCACGTACTCGTCGCTGATGGGCCGCAGCTCCCGGTAGAAGGTCCGCTGCTCGGGGTCGGCGGCCGTATACGAATCACCGTCCTGCCGGCCGGCGACCGCCGCCCCGAAGCTGATCATCGAATACGGTCCTGGGATGGGTCCGTCGGCCTCGATGTCGACGGAGATGTACAGGCTGGGACGTGCGCTGCGGACTGCCATGCGCGAGAGCATGCCGGCTGCGCCCCGCGTGATCACCCCATTTCCCGGTCGACGGCCGTGGGGCCCGGGAGGAGACTGGGAAGAGGGGTGCGCGCCGGATCGAGGTAGGGATCATGTTCGAGGACACCAAGGCGTTCAGCGGCTTCTCCGTCGACGACCTGGGCCGGGCCAAGGAGTTCTACGCGGGCACGCTCGGGCTCCGCGTCACCGAGGACGAGCCGCGGATGCCGCTCCTGACGCTGCACCTCGCCGGCGGCACGAAGGTGATGGTCTACGCGAAGGACGACCACGAGCCCGCGACCTTCACGATCCTCAACTTCCCCGTGGCCGACGTCGAGAAGACGGTCGACGAACTCACCGCGAAGGGCGTCCGCTTCGAGCGCTACGACGGCTTCGAGGCCGACGCCAAGGGCATCGTCCGCCAGGAGGACGGACCCGCCGCCATCGCCTGGTTCAAGGACCCTGCGGGCAACGTCCTGTCCGTGCTCAGCGAGTCCATGTAGGAGCGGGGCCGCGGCCGCGGGACCGCACGGGGCCGGGGCCGGGTGCATCCACAGGTCCCGTTCCCGCGCTCCGCGGTCGCCGCCGCCACCGCCGGCGTCTGGAAGCAGACCACCGACGGCCACGCCGAACCGTGGACCCGGGCATGCTCACAGCGGCCCGCGGCCTCGCCTCACACCACGGCGTCCGCCCTAGTTGATCGTGTCGTCGCATTCCTCGGCCGCGGCCGCCTTCGGCGGTGCGGCCAGTGCTTTTCGCCAGTGCGCCACTTCACCGGCCACACCGCGTTCCACCGGTTCCACGTACCACACCCACGCTTCCGTACCGGGCGCGCCGCTGGTCTCGCCGGTGAAGCCGGCGACGTATTGCCGGCCGGGCTCCAGCAGTGCGTACCGGATGAGTCCGTCGGGCACCGCGTACCGGCCCGGTGCCCCGCCCCGCCGTGCGGACTGCGTCACGGCGAGTTCGGCCGGGAACTCACCCTTCACCGTCTCCAGCACCTTCACCTGCGTCGTCAGGGCCGCGTTCGGCTCCCCTGCCGGCTCCCGGTACGCGCCCGTCCGTACCGCCTCGACCACCGCGACAGCCTTCGATTCGTCGGCGATGCTCGCGTCGTCGCTGAAGTCCGGCCCGCACACCGAGTGCACTGCCGTCGGGCCGCCCGGGTCCAGTCCCCACCACGCGCCGCCCGCCACGAGAGCTCCGGCCGCGAGCCCGGCGACTGCCCATCGCCTACCGTTCATGATCACTTCCAAAGTGCCTTGTAGTTCGCCTTGTCCGTGTCGGTCGGGGAGTCGAACACGTCCTGCGGCTCCTTCCACATCAGCGACCTCACGTACGACCCTCCGCCGTCCGACTTGTGGCACAGCCCGAGCGCGTGCCCGATCTCGTGTGCGGCGACCTGCCGCTGAATCGCCGGACTGGACCGGTCCAACGTCGCCCTGTTGAACCGGATGTAGTCAGTCGCGGCGATCCCGCCGTTCCGCTCCCAGTAGGCCGATTTCTTCTGCCCGGCATCGGAGTAGTCGGCGAACTCCAGGTCGTTGACGGTCGTGGCGGAGTCGGCGAGGAGCTTGATGGTGGAGCCCTTGTACTGCCACGCCGCAAGTCCGTGCTTGCGCGCGGTGTCGTAGCCGGTGGCGTCCGTCCACCGGATCTCTCCCTCGTCGACGGAGCTGTCCTCCCGGGTCTCGGAGGAGTCCCGGCCGGTGGTGTCCACGCACGGCGCGGCCACCACCGCGGCGGCCGACGGGGGAGTGACGGGGGCGAGGGCGGTGACGGCCGCCGCGAGGCCTACGAGGAGCAATCGCATCCGGCCGACGGTAGGTGCTGCCGGATGCGGCGGAACGGTTCCTCCCGTGCCATGTCCCCCGTACGGGCTCGTCTCGCGACGGTACCCCCGGGCACCGCGCCCCCGCCATCCGCGTGCACTGCCTCCCCACCCCGGCCGACGCCCGAGCCATTGCCCTGGCGGTGGCCGCGTGACCATCGCACCCGTCGCACCCGCCCACCACCGGGCGGGTGCCCCGCCCGGACCTTCCTGCGACGGCCGGCCGCCGACGAGCCGACCGCCATCGTCCGCCCCTCTTCCCGCCTCGCGCTCCACATGCTCGACCGTGAGGCGATGCCCCGCCCCGTCCTCACCGCGATCCGCACCTGCCCCGGCTTCAGTGCCGTCAGCTACGTCGAGGCCACCTGGTACGTCGCCGAGCGGCTCAGCGGCTGGGCGGACGCCGTAACCCGGGAGTTCATCGACACCGGCCGTGACGCCGCCGCCCGCCGGTACGGGTTCGACATCTGGCACCTCGACCGGATGTGCGCCGAGACCGCCTCCGCCACCAGCGAACTGCGGGACGAGACGCCCCCGGTGCACGGCGACGTGCCTGCACCTGCCGAGTCCTCACCGGCCCACCGTCCGCGCACCGCCCCTCCTGCGACCTCGCGTACGGCACCCACCAACCCGCCCCCCAGAGGGGCCTGGCACGTCCGAACTCCACCTCGGAACCGGCCGCCCGTGGCGCGTTTCGCCCCCATGGCAAACCGTGCCGCTACTGCCGCGTACGCTGCCTACTGGCTCCCGTGACCGGCCGACCGGCCCGGACGGACCCGCCCCGCCCCGCACCCCGGGCGACGCCGGTCCGCCCCCGCAGGCAGCACCACCACACTCGCCGCGCACCGTCCTGCCCGGCCACGCACGCCACCGCAAGGAACACGCGTCATGCACCAGCACACCCCAGCCGTGCCGCCCGTGGGGCACCGGCCAGGACCAGGCGGACTCGGCGGCCGCCAACTCGGCTCATGCGTAGGCGAGTCAATGAACCACTACCCGAACGATGAAGCGGACCGCCAGGAGTGCGTGGACGCCTGCACCGACACCGCCCGCACCGGCTCCTACTGACCATCGCCACCTGCGGGCCCGGCAGAACGCTGTCGGGCGCGCCTCGACCAGGAGCACCACGTGACCACCCCGCCGCCACCCCACCCCCCGCAGCAGCCGCAGTTCCCCGGGTGGGGACACCCGCCGCCCCCGCCGCCCCGCGAGGGCAGCGCCACCGGGTGGAAGATCGCCACCAGCGTCCTCGGCTTCCTCTTCCTGGCCTCCTGCGCCGCCAACCTCGCCGACGGCGACGAGAGCGGCGACAACACCGCCTCCTCCGGTGAGGTCCGCAGCGAAGAGGAACGCGTCCGCAAGACGTGCAACGTCCCCGACGAGGTGGAGACCCGCGCAGACGCACCGGCCACCGGCGATGTCACCGCCACGGGAAAGCCCGTCCGCGCCGGCTATCGCGTGACGTACTGCATCACCAACCACAGCGACGTGCGCGCCGACTACCGGGTGAAGTTCGAGTTCCTCGACGCCTCCGGCTACGTCCTCGACTCCGCCCCCCTCAAGGTCGAGTCGATCCCGTCCGGCAAGACCCTCCTCGGGGACTTCACCCCCATCGACGCCGACGCCCGCATCCTCCGCGACATCGCCACCATCCGCGTCGCCACCGCATCTCGCACCGAACTCGGCCGCTGACCCGCCGCCCACCACGAAGGACACACGCCATGGCCAATCCCACCGCCTCCGGCCTCGTTCGTACGGCCGCTCTCACGTTGTCCGGTGCGGCTCTCCTCACCGGCTGCACCAGCGGCCCGCAGACGCCCACGCAGGCCACCCCGTCCCCCACGGTCGTAACCGCCCTGCCACCCACCCCCGTGATCACGCAGGGCCCCGCCCCCGCCGCGCCCACCAAGCTGCCCGACATCTCGAAGGGGTTCGTGGACTGCCTCGACCGCACCGACCCCCTCCCGCGGAGCGACATCAGCTTCACCAAAGTCGAGTGTTGGCACGGCGCCGGATTCATCAGCATGACCGGTACCATCCCCGCCGACCTCACCAAGAGCGGCGCCTTCGGGATCGCCTCCTACATCGTCGGCATCCGCTACACGCAGGCCGGCCGCACGTGCATGGGCTCCGGCATGGTCGCCAACCTCCTCGGCACCACCGGACAGCGCCCCGACACCGAAGTCTCCGGGGAAGCCTTCAAAGGCATGACCGCCGGGTGTCCGGCCACCGCCGACCCCGACGACGGGACACACGTCACCGTCCTGTACGTCCGGCCGGCCACCGGCGCCGACCTCGCCCCCTGACCCCGAAGGAGCACACGCATGCTGCCCTACATCCACCTCCACCCCGGCACCCGCGTCTTCCACCAGGACACCCGGTGCCCCAAGCTGCCCGCGCCCGTCCCCGACGACCAGCGCATCACCGAACTCGAAGCCCTCACCGCCGGACTCGCCCCCTGCTCCCACTGCGGACCCGTCGTCTACGTCCGCCACGGCGACGTGCGGGAGCGGTACCACCTGTACCGCGACTGCCACCCCTTGGCCTTCGCCGACCGCGACACCTGCGACGGCTACGCCCCCCACAGCCGCGAGGAAGCCGAAGGCCCCATGGGCCTGACCCTGTGCGGCATCTGCGCGCAGCGCACCCGCTGACCCTCAACCACCCACCACGAAGAGGCACACCACACATGGCCACCTACGCCGACACCCTCACCTTCACCAACGGCGACCGCACGCACACCATCACCCGCGCCGCCGTCGAAGCCGCAGCCTCCCGCCTCACCCCCGCCCACCAGACCAGCCCCCGCAACCCCGTCTGGTTCGCCCTCGTCGGCGGCGGCGTCCACTACGTCTGCGCCCTGGTGAAGCAAGCCACCGACCAGGACGTCAAGGTCGACGAGGCCCGACTCCTCCTCCACGACCTCGGGTTCCAGATCCTTGCGTGGATGTGGACCAGGACCAGCGTCGAAGCCGCACACCCCTGCCACGGTGGCACCAAGTCGACCGCGCCCGGCGCCTGACCGAGCCCGTGCACGCCGACAGCCCCCGCACACGAGCCGTGTGCGGGGGCTGTCCGGGAGCAGAGGTCGGACGGAGGCCGCCGCCGGGCCACCGCGCCGGGTCGGCAGCGCGGCGACGAGGCCCAGGCCGGCCCTGTAAGAGGCGGGGCCGCGGCCGCCGGACCGCGGCCCCGCCGGACCGCTACGGGGCCGGGGTCAGGTACATCCCCGTCTCGTCCCCGCCGGCGGTGTTCTTGCAGCCGACGGCGGAGCCGGCGGGCTGGCCGAGGGCCAGGGCGAGGCAGCGGCCGGCCGCCAGCTGGCCGTAGTAATTGGGGTGCATGGACTCCTGGACCAGGCCCTGGGTCTCGCTGCTGTCGATCCAGCGCGCCCACTCGCTGGTCTTCGCCGAGGCCGGCACCGTCGAGCTCACCAGCTTGCTGGCCTTGGCGCACACCTCGCGCCCCTGGAGCATGTCGCGAAGGTCCAGGAACTGCACGCCCTTGGCCGCGGCGACCCCCTTGATGCGGTTCGCGATCTGCGGCACGAGGGAGTCCCGCGCCCAGTCCGAGTCCCGGTTCCAGAAGGGGCAGCCGCCGCTGTTGAGCCGGCTCCAGTCGCTCTGCGTGTACCGGTTCTCCGCGCCGCGCGGGATCGGCGACGGGTAGGACTGCAGCACGATCCGGTACGAGGAGTCGGCGTACCCGGCCGCCCGCATCACGGCCCGGATCTCGTCCACGGACTTGCCCACGCCCGCCATCGCCGCGTCGATCTTCCCGTCCACCACGGCCTGCTGGTCGTCGTAGCAGTACGAGTTCCAGAGGATGAAGTCGTACGCGCACTCCTTGATGATGTCGGCGAAGCCCAGGTCGTTCCCGCCGACGGACAGCGCGATCACCTTGACGTCGTGGCTCGCGGCCACCGCGGCGAGCTGATCGGCCTGCGGGGCCTCGCCCTTGAACGCCACACCGCCGTTGGCCGCCCGGAACACGTTCTGCGAGACGGCCCCGGAGCACGCGAGGTTGACCGCCACGTCGGCGACCGCACCGGCGCTGCGCACCTCGGCGGAGTCCGACCGGTGGCACCCGCCGGCGGTGGTCCCGTACACCTTGGCGGGGTCGTACGTGCTGCCGCTGACCCAGGCCCGGTCGGTGCCGCCCCGGCTCCCGGTGTTGGTGAGGCTGTTGCCCTTCCAGCGCCCGGCCTCGCCGGAGATGTAGCTGTCGCCCATGGACACCACGGCGGTGGGGCCGCTCCCGGTGCTCGCGGCGGAGGTCCCGGCCCCGCCGGCCAGCAGCGCCCCGACGGCGAGCGGCAGGACCATGCCGGCCCCGGCGAGCCGTCGCACCCGACGGCGGTCCCGGTCCTTGCTTGAGGTGCGGAATCCGATCACTGCGGAACTCCTGCGTTCGGCCATGCCGAAGTCGGCAACGACTCCGCTGCATGGCTGGGAAGTGGGGGTACCGCCGGCCGGTGGCAACCGGAAAGGTGACACGGCCCACGTTGTTACCGCTAGGTAGCCGCAGGTTACGACTGAGTAACGACCGACCGGTCGTTCGGCGTTTCCGGCCACCGTGGCCGGATCAAATCCCGTGCCCCTCAACCCTTCTGACGGGCCGTCCGATCATTCCGGATCCGTGTGTAACAATGTCGTCCCTCCCGGCCGCGGGCACCGGTGAGAGCGAGGGGGACACCGCACATGACCCACAGGGTTGTCGCTGCCATCGACTTCGGGACGCACGGCTCGGGATTCGCCTGGGCGGTCCTCCCGGCCGGCGCGGACGTCCCCGGCGAGCGTCAGATCGACTATCCGGACCAGTGGGACGACGCTCCCGTCACCTACCCGAAGAACCTCTCCGCGCTCTTCCTCGACCCCGACGGAGTGGACCGGCACTGGGGATACTCCGCCCGCCGAGCGGGCGCCGCCGGCGAGCCGGGACGGCTGGAGCACGGCTTCAAGATGTGGCTGCGCACCGAGGACCGCGAGCCCGGGCAGGGTCCGGGGAACGGACTCGTCGGCACCCCCGAGCAGGCCGTCCCGCTCATCGCCGCCTACCTGCGCAGACTGCGTGAAGCGGCCCTGGAGCGGATCGTGACGGGCGGCGGCTTCCTGGAGTCGGACATCCGCTGGTGCCTGACCGTCCCCGCCATCTGGGAGCCGGAGGAACGCAACCTGATGCGCGAGGCCGCCCGCCAGGCCGGCTTCCCCGCGCACGACCGCGGCCGGCTGCTCCTGGTGACCGAGCCGGAGGCCGCGACCGTGTACTGCGCCCAGGACGCCGCCGGCATCGGCGGCCTCGGCTCCCTGGCCACCCTGGTCGTCGACTGCGGCGGCGGCACGGTGGACATCGCCGCCTACCGCTCCCGGGACGACGGCTCACTGGAGCAACTGCACCCGCCGAAGGGCGGAAAGCTGGGCTCCAACTACATCAACCGCCGCTTCCAGGTCCAGGTGCTCGCCCCGAGGCTCGGCCAGGAGGCGTTCAAGGCCCTGGAAGCCGCCCCCGCCCAGCTCCTGGAGCTGATGGACGCCTTCGAACGGGTCAAGACCTCCTTCCGCGGCGACGGCGACAGCGTGGTGCGGATCCCCATCTCCCTCAAGGCCAGCCGGATCATCGACCCGCACGGCGGATCCGAGCGCCTCGCCGCGGAGCAGCAGGGGGTCGACGACCACATCGTCATCGAGCCCGACGTCATGCGGGGCCTCTTCCAGGGCACGATCGATCCGCTGGTGCAACTGGTCAGCACCGAGATCCACAAGCTGCTCGCCGACCCCGCCGTCGCCGCCGACGGGCTGCGCGTGGTCCTGGTCGGCGGGTTCGCCCAGTCGCCCTACGTCCAGAGCAGGCTCGGCCACCACATCGACAAGGAGTTCCCGGGCGGGGTCCACCTCATGATCCCGCCCAACCCGTCCCGGGCGGTGCTCGGCGGGGCCGTGCACTACGCCTGCCGCCCCGAGGTCGTGCACTCCCGGCGCGCGGCCAACACGTACGCCCTCGAAATCTCCGCGCGCCGCAAGTTCGGCGGGGTGCTGCGGGAGTCCGGGAGCGTCCGCGAGCTGAAGATCACCAAGGTCAAGGGCAAGGGGGCCTTCCGCGACGGGGTGCTCGACCCCCTCGTCCTCATGGGGGAATCGGTCCGGGTCGGAAGCGAGCGCACCTACTCCCTCGCCCCGCTCAGCAGCGACCAGCGCGAACTGCGCGTGGCGCTGTACGCCGTTCCCCAGGTGAACGACCTCACCGTCAAGACGCCCGGGGCCCGGCTCCTCGGCTCGGTCGTCGTCGATCTCTCGGAGTCGCTCCACCGCGCGGTGGAGCACCGTGCGGTGGACCTGTACTTCACCTTCGGTGGCACGGAGATCGGCGTGGCCGTGGTCAACCCCCGTACCCAGGCACGCCGAGACACCGTCGTCGAGTTCGTCGGAGTACCCGAGTAGGCAGTACGAGAAGAGGAACGCCAGATGGAGCGCTCAGAACCGGACCGAGGACTGCCCGCCGCACCGGGTGCGTGGCCCGCCGGCCGTCACCCCGCGCCGTCCCCGCTGCCGCCCGCGCCCACGCAGCCGCCCCCGCACCCGTCCGGCGTACCCGGCCGCGCCGAGGAACAGCAGGACGACGCCCGCCGGGGGTTCCTGCCGTGGAAGGTGTTCCAGGAAGCACGGGTCCTGCGGGCGGAGGTCGAGTCGCTGCGCGCCGAGATCGCCGCCCTGCGCACCGAGGCGGAGGACCGCCGGGACCGGCTCGACAAGCTCTACGAGGTGGTGCACGGACTGCGGGCCGACCGGACCACCGAACTGGAGAGCGCCCACAACGAGACGGCCCGGGAGTACGCCGCGCTGCGCGAGCGGATCGTCAGCCGCTGCGCGGACGCCGTGGAGGCCGGGGCGGACGAGCTGTACGACCGGCAGGAGCGGTGGGAGAACCATGTGCGGCTCACCGCCGCGATGTTCCGCACCGCCTTCGGCGAGCACCCGGCCGCCGAGGAGCAGTGGCACCGCACCGCCGCCCGGGTGCTCGGGGCCGAGGGGAAGCTCGGCCCGGTCACGGACCTGCACGCGCACACGGCGGAACTGCGCGCCCGGATCGCCGAACTCGGCGGGGTCCACCGCTGGAACTTCGAACTGCGCCTGGGCCGGCACCTGGACACCGGCCTGCACGAGCTGTGGCCCAGGGCCGACGAACGCGAACCCCTCACCCTGTGCGTCGCCCCCGCCTACCACGTCGTCGGCCGCACCCCGCACGTCCTGCCGCTCGTCCACACCGCGATCGGCCGCGTATGACCGCGTCCGACCGCCCCCTGGACGGGAGCGTCCTCGACGGCCGCTACCGACTGGACCGGCTGCTCGGGCGCGGCGGCATGGGCGAGGTCTGGCAGGCCGGCGACCTCGCGACCGGGGCCACCGTCGCCGTGAAGACGCTCCTGGGCCAGACGCCGGCCTCGCCCGAGGCCCGCGCCCGCTTCCGGCGCGAGGCGCGCACCGCCGAGCGCGTCGTGAGCCGGTACACCGTGCGCCTGCTCGGCTCCGGTTCGGACGCCGGAGTCGACTACCTGGTCATGGAGTACGTACGGGGACGCAGTCTGGAGCGGGAGCTCGCGCGGCGGTTCGTCGCCGACCGGACCCGGGGCTGGGCCGTGTCCGTCCTGCGCGGGATCGTCCAGGGCATCGTCGACGTGCACGCCGCCGAGGTCGTGCACCGGGACATCAAACCGTCGAACGTCATGCTCACCGACGACGGCCACGTCAAGGTCTGCGACTTCGGCATCGCCAAACCGGTCGGCAACGAACTGGTCACCCAGCTCACCGCCCCCGGCCAGATCCTCGGCAGCGCCCCCTACATGCCCCCGGAGCAGTGGACCGGCGGCACGGTCACCTTCCAGGGAGACCTCTACGCCTTCGGGTGCCTGGCGTACGAACTGCTCACGGGGGACCGCCCCTTCGGCACCCACGACTCCAGGGAGGCGTACCGCCGGGCCCACCTGCAACACCGGCCCGAGCGGCTGTCGGTCCTGCGCCCCGATCTGCCGCCCGCCCTGGACCTGCTGGTGTCCGCGCTGCTGGAGAAGCGCCCCGGCGACCGGCCGGCCTCCGCGGAACTCGCCGCCATCGTCATGGACGTGGCGCCGCTGGAGGCCTGGGGCCCGGTGCGGGCCAGGCAGCGGCTCGCCGCCCACGACGCGGAAACCGACAGGATGCTGCGGGACGCGGAGCACAACTGGCTCTCCAACCGGCCGGAGGCGGGACTCGCCGCCAGCCGGGAGGTGGTGCGCCGCAGGACGCTGGTCAACGGCCCGCAGGCGGACGCGACCCTGCGAGCCCGCCGGGTGGAGGCCGACTGCCTGTGGACCCTGGGGGACCTGACGGAGGCGCTGGCGCTCAGTGAGGAGCTGGCCGAGCAGCGGGTCGCGGTGCTGGGCCCGTACAACGACGAGGCGATCCTCTCGCTGCGGGCCTGGGCCAGCCGGCTCGGATACCTGGGGAGGTTCCCAGAGGCGGTGGTACCGCTGACGCGGATCGTCGAGGCGCGCCAGGACACCCACGGGACCTACTCCCCGGAGTACCAGCGGGCCGCCCACGAGCTCGCGCTCTGCCTGTCGGCCTGCGGCCGCGGCCAGGAGGCGGTGCCGCTGCTCCGGGCCGTGATCGCCGGGCGTACGGACCTGCTCGGCGCGGAAGCCCCGGAGACCCTGGAGAGCCGCCTGCTGCTGGGCGCGGTCCTGCTGGAGAACGACGCCGCGGCGGAGGCGGCCGGCCTGCTCGAACCGCTGGAGGCGGCGCTCGACCGGGGCTGGGTCCCCACCCAGCGGCCACCGGACCACGCGCGGGCGCTGATCGCCAACGCCAGGCTGCGGGGCAAGCGCAAGCGCTGACCCGCGGACGCCGCGGACGCGACTCCGCCCCCGTGCCGTGGGGCGACGGGGGCGGAGTCGTTCACGCGCGGCTGCTGTGCGATGGTCAGCCGGCGAGCTGGTCGTACGCGGGGAGGGTCAGGAAGTCCGCGTAGTCCGCGTCCAGGGAGACCTGGAGGAAGAGGTCGTGGGCCTGCTGCCACTTGCCGGAGGTGAAGGCGTCCTCGCCGACCTCGGTGCGGATGGCGGCCAGTTCCTCGGTCGCGATCTTGCGGGTCAGGTCGGCCGTGGCCGTCTCGCCGTTCTCGAAGACGACACCGGCGTTGATCCACTGCCAGATCTGCGAGCGCGAGATCTCGGCGGTGGCCGCGTCCTCCATCAGGCCGAAGATGCCGACGGCGCCGAGGCCGCGCAGCCAGGCCTCGATGTAGCGGATGCCGACCTGGACCGCGTTGCGCAGGCCGTCGTAGGTGGGCTTCGCGTCCAGGGAGTCGATGGCGATGAGCTCGCCCGGGGCCACCGAGACGTCCTCGCGCAGGCGGTCCTTCTGGTTCGGCTTCTCGCCGAGCACGGCGTCGAAGGAGGCCATCGCGATCGGGACCAGGTCGGGGTGGGCGACCCAGGAGCCGTCGAAGCCGTCGCCCGCCTCGCGGTCCTTGTCGGCCTTGACCTTCGCGAAGGCGATCTTGTTGATCTCGGCGTCCTTGCGGGACGGGATGAAGGCCGCCATGCCGCCGATGGCGTGCGCGCCGCGCTTGTGACAGGTGCGGACGAGCAGCTCGGTGTACGCCCGCATGAACGGGGCGGTCATCGTCACCGCGTTGCGGTCCGGCAGGACGAACTTCTCGCCGCCGTCACGGAAGTTCTTGACGATGGAGAAGAGGTAGTCCCAGCGACCGGCGTTCAGGCCCGCCGCGTGGTCGCGCAGCTCGTAGAGGATCTCCTCCATCTCGTACGCGGCGGTGATCGTCTCGATGAGGACGGTCGCGCGGACGGTGCCCTGCGGGATGCCGACGTAGTCCTGGGCGAAGACGAAGATCTCGTTCCAGAGGCGCGCCTCCAGGTGCGACTCCGTCTTCGGCAGGTAGAAGTAGGGGCCCTTGCCCAGGTCGATCAGGCGCTGCGCGTTGTGGAAGAAGTACAGGCCGAAGTCGACCAGCGAGCCGGAGGCCGGGGCGCCCTCGAACTGGAGGTGGCGCTCCTGGAGGTGCCAGCCGCGCGGGCGCATGACGACGGTCGCCAGCTCGGCGGCGGGCTTGAGGGCGTACGCCTTGCCCGTGCGGGCGTCGGTGAAGTCGATGCGGCGCTCGTAGGCGTCGATCAGGTTGAGCTGGCCGAGGACGACGTTCTCCCAGGTGGGGGCGGAGGCGTCTTCGAAGTCGGCGAGCCAGACCTTGGCGCCCGAGTTCAGGGCGTTGATGGTCATCTTGCGGTCCGTCGGACCGGTGATCTCCACGCGGCGGTCGTTCAGCGCGGCCGGGGCCGGGGCGACCTTCCAGTCTCCCTCGCGGACCTGTGCGGTGTCCGGGAGGAAGTCGAGGGTGGAGGTCCGGGCGATCTCGGCGCGGCGCTCACCGCGGCGGGCGAGGAGCTCGGCCCGGCGGGGGGCGAACCGCCGGTGGAGCTCCGCCACGAAGGCGAGAGCCGCCTCGGTCAGGACCTCGTCCTGCCGGGGCAGGGGCTCGGCATCGACGATGGCCAGCGGGGACGGCGCTGGTGCGGACATATCTGTCACTCCTTCAGCGGCGGTGCCTGGCGGCCGCGGGGGAATGCTCGCGCTGGACGGCACGCAGTGTCGTCGGGTGTGGAGAGTTCCGGCATACGGTCGCGGGCGCCGAATGTGGTTCAGGGCGCTTCTGACCAGTGGATAGTAATTTCCTCATGGTGGAAGTTCAATGGTTTGTTGATGTCGAGATTCTCTGAGTCGACATATTCCGTATCCTCGTGGCCCTCAGTGCCATCACCGTCACACCGTGCTCAGGAGAGACGGGCCAGGTCGGGGGGTGTGTCGATGTCGAAGGCCTCCGCCACGTCCCCGCACTCCACCAGGACGAGCTCCCCGACGTGTCGCGCGAGGTGCACCCGCGCGCCCTTGTCGCCCGTCGCCGTCGCCGCGATGTCCGCCCAGCGCTCCGCGCCGAACAGCACGGGATGGCCGCGCTCCCCGTCGTACGCGGCGGCGGCCAGGCTCGCCGGAGAGCGGTACGCCTCCCGGACCCGGGTCACGGCGGCCGGGCCGATCCCGGGCTGGTCCACCAACGAGACCAGGACCGCGCTCGCGCCCGTACCGGCCAGCGAGGCCAGGCCGGCCCGCAGGGAGGAGCCCATCCCCTCCGCCCAGTCCGGGTTGTCCACGACCGTGCAGCCGGCCAGGTCGGCCCGCTCGCGGACCTCGGGGGCCGAGGCGCCGAGCACCACGTGCACCGGGCCGCAGCCCGCTTCGCGCAGCACCCGTACGGCGTTCTCCACCAGCGGGCGGCCGCGGTAGGGGAGCAGGGCCTTGGGGCGGCCACCGAGGCGCCGGCCGCCGCCGGCCGCCAGGAGCAGGCCCGCGATCACCGGGGGAGCGGTGTGGGCAGGGGAGTCGGTTTCGGCGTCGGTGTCGGCTGGCACGTCTCCGATTCTCGCTCGTGCGGAGAGGCCCGGCGGCGCCTCTTCAGAACACCCGGCACAAAGGCCAGTACGGAGGCCAGCGCGGCGCCGACGCGCAGCGGCGCGGAGATCCGGTTCTCGGTGGAGGCCAGCAGGGCGCGTTCGTCACGGTCGGTCAGCATCTCGGCTGCTCCTTGCCAATCGGGGGCCAATACGGCGAGTCTGGTCCTCGATTGGCCTGGCCGGCAGAGCCAATCAGGGGAGGTTGGCATGGCAAACGGGCGAGTCGTCCACACAGCGGACAGGACGATCGGCAGCCGCCAGCTCGCGGCCCTGCTCCCCGCGGAGGTCCTGGTCCGCCCCGGCTACCGCTCGCTCGCCGACGCGATCCGCACCCTGATCCTCGACGGCCGCATCGCCCTGCACGTGCGGCTGCCCGCCGAGCGCGAGCTCGCCGAGGCCGTCGGCGCCAGCCGGGCCACCGTCACCGGCGCCTACGACCTGCTGCGCGAGAGCGGCTACGTCCGCAGCCGGCGCGGGGCCGGCACCTGGACCGAACTCCCCGACGGCCACCTCCCCGTCGGATCCCCCGCGATCGTCGGGACGGGCGCGCGCGCCGACGGCGACTCCGGTGTGGACCTCGCCATCGCCGCGATGGGCGCCCCCGAGGGCAGCCTGGCCGAGGCCTTCGCCTGGGCCGCGCCGAGGCTGCCCGAGTTCGCCCGCAGCCCCGGCTACCACCCCTACGGCCTGCTCGACCTGCGCGCCGCCGTCGCCGACCGGTTCACCCGGCGCGGACTGCCCACGCACCCCGGGCAGATCCTGGTCACGGCCGGCGCGCAGCAGGCCTTCGCGCTGGTCGTCAGCCTGCTGTGCCGGGCCGGGGACCGGGTCGTCACCGAGAACCCGACGTACGCCAACGCCCTCGACGCCCTGCGCCACGCACGGGTGCGCACCGGCTCCATAGCCGTCTCCGACGCGGGCTGGGACATGGAGATCGCCGAGTCCACGCTGCGCCAGACCGTGCCCCGGCTCGCCTACGTGATCCCCGACTTCCAGAACCCGACGGGCAACCTCATGCCGCCGGAGCAGCGGCTGCGGCTGCTCGCGGCGACCCGGTCCACGGGTACCTGGCTGGTGGTCGACGAGACCATCGCCGACATCGCCCTGGACGTGCCCGCGCCCCCGCCGATGGCCTCGCTGGCCCCGCGCGGCGGCGCCGACCACGTGATCACCATCGGCTCGCTGAGCAAGACCCACTGGGGCGGCCTGCGGGTCGGCTGGATCCGGGCCACCGCGAAGATGATCACCGAGCTGACGGCCGTACGGGTCTCGGCGGACATGACCGGCTCGGTCCTCGACCAGTTGATCTCCCTCCCCCTGATGGACGGCCTCGACCGGTCCCTGCCGGCCCGGCTGGAGGAGCTGCGGACCCAGCGCGCGGCCCTCGTACGCTCCCTCCAGCGGCACACCCCCGAATGGTCCTGGCAGCTCCCGCCCGGTGGGCTCTCGCTCTGGGTGGACCTCGGGGAGCCGGTCAGCTCCGCGCTGGCCGAGCGGGCCGCGGCGGCCGGCGTCCACATCGGCCGGGGCGCCCGTTTCGGCGTGGATCCGGGCACCTTCGAACACCGGCTCCGGATCCCCTACACCCTGCCCGCAGACCGCCTGGACGAGGGCGTACGCCGCCTCGCGAGCGCCTTCCACGACGGGGTGCCGCTGCCTTCGGCGGTGGAACGGCCCCACTGGGTGGCGTAGGGCCTGTCGTCACATTCCCGTCTGCCCCGCGACGCCGGGCGACGACGGGAATGTGACGACAGGCCCCAGGGGTTTCCGGCGGCTCAGCTGCGGGGCCGGAAGTACGCGTTCGCCGCCGGGCGGAACATCAGGGCGACGGCGGCGAGCACCGCCCCCACGTGCACGGCCCGGCTCGCGCCGAACACCCAGTCGAGGGCACCCGCCTGCGACAGCGCCGCCGACAGCGAACCGCCGTCGGCGAGGTACCCGAGCGGCTGCACCACCATCGAGGCCGTACCGAGCACCCCGAGACCGATCGCGAGGGTGATCCGGGCCCAGCGGGCGCCGCCCCGCATCCTCCCCGCGACGAGCACGGCGACGGTGAAGACGGTCAGCCGCACCGCCAGGCCCACGCCGATCTCCCCGGCGGAGGCGGTCCCGTCGGCCACCATCCGGCCGATCGCGAGCACGGTCTCGAAGGCCCCGGCGGCCACGGCCGTGAGCCAGAGCCGGTGGGCCGTACGGACTTCGGCGGGCGGTGTGGTCGGACGGGTCGGTAACACGGTCTGCACGGTCTGCATCGGAGGCTCGCTCTCGCATCGGGAACTCGATGCCCCGATGCTCCCGCCCGGGGGCCCGCGCCCGCCCGCCTGCCTACCGGTGTCCCGGTACGGGGGCCAGCCCCACCAGGACGGTTACGGCGTCCGGATCAGGCGGCGGGTCGCGGCGGCGGCCACCGCCGAGGTGCGCGAGTCCACGCCGAGCTTGGCGTAGATGTGTACCAGGTGGGACTTGACCGTGGCCTGGCTGAGGAACAGCTTCTTCGAGATCTGCTGGTTCGACAGCCCGTCCGCGACCAGCTGCAGCACCTCCAGCTCCCGCTTGGTCAGCGCCTCCGCCGGCGTCCGCATCCGGTCCATCAGCCGCAGCGCCACCGCCGGGGCCAACGCCGACTGCCCCGCCGCGGCCGTGCGCACGGCCGCGGCCAGTTCCTCCGGCGGCGCGTCCTTGAGCAGGTAGCCCGACGCGCCCGCCTCCACCGCCGCCAGGATGTCCGCGTCCGTGTCGTACGTGGTCAGCACCAGCACCCGCGGCGCGCCCGGGCGGGCCGTGATCAGGGCCGTCGCCTGGGAGCCGTGCATGCCGGGCCCGAACTGGAGGTCCATCAGGACCACGTCCACCGGCTCGGCGGCGGCCAGTTCCACGGCCCGCTCGGCGGTCGCGGCCTCCGCGACCACCGCGAAGTCCGGTTCGGTGTCCAGCACCGCGCGCAGCCCGGCCCGGACCACCGGGTGGTCGTCGGCGAGCAGCAGCCGGATCGTCATCGGGACGCCTCCAGGGGCAACGGCAGGGTGACGGCCACGGCGGTGCCCTGACCCGGATCGGACTCCACGGTGAACAGCCCGCCCAGGGTCTCGGCGCGCGAGCGCATCGCGGGCAGTCCGAAGCCCCCGTCGCCCGAGGCCGCCGCGGCCGAGGAAGGGTCGAAGCCCCGCCCGTCGTCGACGATGTCCAGGGTGACCGAGGCGTCCATGAAGGTCAGCGTGATCTCGGCGCGGTCCGCGCGCGCGTGCCGCACCACATTGGCCAGCGCCGACTGCGCGATCCGCAACAGGGCCACCTCGTACGGGGTCGGCAGCTCGCGCGGGCCGCCGCTCAGCGAGAACCGCACCCGGGGTCCCGGCGCCCCCGCGCACAGCCGCTCCAGCGCGGCCGCGAGCGACCCGTGCTCCAGGTCCGGCGGGGTCAGGGCCCGTACGAAGCGGCGTGCCTCGGCGAGGTTCTCCTGGGCGGCCTCCCGCGCCCGGGCGATGTGTTCCAGCGCCGGGGCCCGCTCCGGGAGCGCCCGCTCCGCGGCCCGCAGCAGCAGCTGGATGGAGGACAGGCCCTGCGCGAGGGTGTCGTGGATCTCCCGGGCGAGCCGCTCCCGTTCGGCCATGATCCCGGCGCCCCGCTCGGCCGCGGCCAGCTCGGCCCGGGTCGCGATGAGCTCCTCGATCAGCTCCCGGCGCCGCTCGCTCTCGCGGTACAGCGCCTGGTAACCCAGTACGGTCGCCACCGCCACCGCGCCGCCCAGCAGCGGCCCCAGGAAGGCCCCGGGCGTCACCGCGCCGCTGTGCCCGAGGAAACCGGCGATGGCCGCGCAGGCGGTCACCGCGACGGCCGTGACGCCCCAGCGCAGCCGCAGCAGGTGCAGCTCCAGGAAGTACAGCGGGAAGGCGATCCACAGTCCGTCGGGCGAGACCACGAGCAGCGCCGCCCAGACGGCGCCCAGCGCGGCCAGCCACACCGCCGCGGCGCGCGGCGAGCCGTGCACCGAGGGGGCTCGTACGCCGGCCACGTACACGGTGGTCAGCAGGGCGCAGACGGCGACCACCGAGCCGGCCCGTGGCTCGGAGTCGGCGACGGCCCGCCCGGCGGCCAGCGCGAGCAGCCCGAAGAGCAGGGCGTGCAGGCACAGCCGCAGGACGCGGGAGACGGGGGTGAGGGGGCGCGGTGCGGGGGGATTCAGAACAGCCATGGCCCGACCAGCGTAAGTCGGGCCCGGGCACCCCCGGTCAACCAAAAGTTTGATGTCCGCGTGCGTCCTTCGATACCAGGATCGCTCCCGTGGCGCGATGCCCCGTGCCCACCCGGAAGACCAAGGTGGGGGACATGTTCGTCGCATGGAGAGATCTACGGTTCGCCAAGGGCCGCTTCGCCCTCATGGGCTCGGTCGTGTTGTTGATCACGCTGCTGGTCGGCCTCTTGTCCGGGCTCACCTCCGGCCTGGCCCGGGAGAACATCTCGGCCATCACGGGTCTGCCCGCCACCCATCTGGCCTTCGCCGCACCGTCCGGGGACCAGAAGGTGTCGTTCACCAATTCCCAGGTGCCCGCGAGCGCCTGGGAGGCCTGGCGGGGGCGGCCGGGGGTGAGCTCCGCGGAGCCGCTCGGCATCCGCACCACCAACGCCGTCTCGGGTGAGCGCACCGCCGGTGTCTCCGTCTTCGGCGTGGACCCGTCGGGTGGGCTCGCCCCGGGCGGGGCCGGGCTCGCACCGGGCCGGGTGGTCCTCACCGAGAAGGCCGCCAAGGAGCTCGGCGGACTCACCGCGGGCGCCAAGGTCAGGATCGGTCCACTGGAACTGACCGTGGCCGGCGTCTCGGGCACGGCCGCCTTCAGCCACACCCCGGTCGTGTGGATGGACCTTGCCGACTGGCAGCGCATCGGGAACCCCGGCACCTCCACCGCCACCGTGGCCACCGTCGTCGCCGTCTCCGCCGACGGGAACGCGGACCTCGGCGCCGCGGACAAGACCGCCGGGACCAAGGCCATGACCGTGGACGAGGCGCTCGGCGCCATCGGCTCGTACACCTCCGAGAACGGCTCGCTCCAGCTGATGCGCGGCTTCCTCTTCGCGATCTCCGCGCTCGTCATAGGAGCCTTCTTCACGGTGTGGACGATCCAGCGCAGTGGGGACATCGCCGTCCTGAAGGCACTGGGTGCCTCCACCCCCTACCTGCTGAAGGACGCCCTGGGGCAGGCCGTGGTCATGCTCGCCATCGGCACCGGGCTGGGCACCGCCCTCGCCGCCGGCTTCGGCGTGCTGATCAGCGGCGGGGACGTGCCCTTCGTCCTCGACGCCGCCACCGTGCTCGTCCCCGCCGCGATCATGATCGTGCTCGGTGCGCTGGGCGCCGCCCTGTCCATCCGGCGGATCACCGCCGTAGACCCGCTGACCGCCCTCGGGAGCGCCCGATGACCCTCCTCGTCCACGACGTGACGCTCACCTACCCCGACGGCGACGGGAGGCTCACCGCCCTCGACTCGGTCGGCCTGGAGGTCCCCCCGGGCACCCTGACGGCCGTGATCGGGCCCTCGGGCTCCGGGAAGTCCAGCCTGCTCGCGGTGGCCGCCACCCTGGTCACCCCGGATTCCGGCCGGGTCGTGGTCGCGGGTACGGACGTCACCGGGCTCGGCGCCGCCGAGAAGGCGGCGCTGCGCCGGGAGAAGATCGGCATCGTCTTCCAGCAGCCGAACCTGCTCGCCTCGCTCACCGCCGCCGAACAGCTCCAGGTCATGACGCACCTCTCGGGCCGGCCCGCCCGCACCGTACGCCGCCGCGCCCTGGAACTGCTGGACGCGGTGGGGCTGGCCGACAAGGCCGACAAGCGCCCCCACCAGCTCTCGGGCGGCCAGCGCCAGCGGATCAACATCGCCCGCGCCCTGATGAACGAGCCGGCGGTGCTGCTGGTCGACGAGCCGACCAGCGCCCTGGACCACGAGCGCGGCGCGGCCGTGCTCGACCTGCTGGTCACCCTGACCCGCGAGCGCTCCACGGCCACCGTGCTGGTCACGCACGACCACGCGCACCTGGACCGGATGGACCGCACGGCGACGATGACGGACGGCCGCCTGACCCAGGGCGCGGAGCCCGAGCGGGTCCCGGCGTCCTGAGCGGGCAGGACGCGCGAAGGCCCCGGCTCCCCTCTCGAAGCGAGGGGAGCCGGGGCCTTCGCGTACGTACGGCAGCCGGCCGCTACGCGGGGTTCTGGTTCGCCAGCGCGACCGAGAGCTCGGCGGCCACACCCTGCAGGATCGGCACGAACGACTCGGCCACGGCCTCCGTGACGCGGCCCGCGGGGCCCGAGATGGAGATCGCCGCGGCGGTCGGCGAGTTCGGCACGGAGACCGCGAGGCAGCGGACCCCTATCTCCTGCTCGTTGTCGTCGACCGCGTAGCCGGCCTTGCGGACCTGCTCCAGGGCCTCCAGGAAGCCCTCGGGCGTGGTGATGGTCTTCTCGGTCGCGGCCGGCATCCCGGTGCGCGCCAGCAGGGCGCGCACCTCCTCCGCGGGGGTGTACGCGAGGAGCGCCTTGCCCACACCGGTGGAGTGCGGCAGCACGCGGCGGCCGACCTCGGTGAACATGCGCATGGAGTGCTTGGACGGCACCTGGGCGACGTAGACGATCTCGTCCCCGTCGAGCAGCGCCATGTTGGCCGTCTCGCCGGTCTCCTCGACCAGGCGGGCCAGGTACGGGCGGGCCCAGGTGCCCAGAAGGCGCGACGCGGACTCGCCGAGGCGGATCAGACGCGGCCCGAGGGAGTAACGTCGATTGGGCTGCTGGCGGACATAGCCACACGCCACGAGGGTGCGCATGAGACGGTGGATCGTCGGCAGCGGCAGACCGCTGGCGGCGGAGAGCTCGCTGAGACCGACTTCGCCCCCTGCGTCGGCCATGCGTTCGAGCAGATCGAAGGCGCGCTCAAGGGACTGGACGCCACCGCTGGCGGCGGTGGGCTTGGCGGAAGCGTCGGTGGTGCTGGCGCTGGACGTCGGCACGGCGCGGTCCTTTCGGTGCTGGCAGGCAAGGAAGCAGCCTACCGGTCAGTCGGCGTCGGCCCTAGACCAGGGGCGATGCCGTCTCCGCCGGTCAGAGGCGGTATGTCCGGGGGCGGACGTCCTCGCGAAGTTACCTGCCCGACTCCCGGTGGTGGTAGCTACATTCTGTATAGCGAAATCTTAATTCCATCCTGTGGAAACATCCAATTGCGGTGCTGGTGGATCAGCGGTCCCTCCGGGCGCTCTTGACTGGTTCTCCATCGCCCCGCAGACTCCGTCAACAGAACGTTGAATTTCGCTCTGTGGAAGTAGATGGGGAGGTTCCGGTGTCCGACGTGGCTGTGGAACTGGTACTGCGCTCGACGCGCGTCATCACCCCCGAGGGGACGCGTGCCGCCTCGGTGGCCGTCGCCGGCGGGAAGATCGCGGCCGTGCTGCCGCACGACGCGGACGTACCGGCCGGAGCCCGGCTGCAGGACTTCGGCGACGACGTCCTGCTCCCCGGTCTGGTCGACACCCACGTCCACGTGAACGACCCGGGCCGCACCGAGTGGGAAGGCTTCTGGACGGCCACCCGCGCCGCCGCGGCCGGTGGCATCACCACGATCCTCGACATGCCGCTCAACTCCCTGCCGCCCACCACCACGGTCGACAACCTCCGCGTCAAGCAGGAGGTGGCCCGTACCAAGGCGCACATCGACGTCGGCTTCTGGGGCGGCGCCCTGCCGGACAACGTCAAGGACTTGGCGCCGCTGCACGACGCCGGTGTCTACGGCTTCAAGTGCTTCCTCTCGCCCTCCGGCGTCGACGAGTTCCCCCTGCTCGACCAGGAGCAGCTGGCCACCTCGCTCGCCGAGATCACCGGCTTCGGCGGCCTGCTGATCGTGCACGCCGAGGACCCGCACCACCTGGAGTCCGCCCCGCAGAACCCGGGCCCCAAGTACGCCGACTTCCTGGCCTCCCGCCCCCAGGACGCCGAGAACACCGCGATCCAGAACCTGATCGACCAGGCGAAGCGACTGAACGCGCGCGTCCACGTCCTGCACCTGTCCTCCGCCTCCGCGCTGCCGCTGATCGCCGCCGCCAAGGCCGAGGGCGTGCAGATCACGGTCGAGTCCTGCCCGCACTTCCTCACCCTCACCGCCGAGGAAGTCCCGGACGGCGCCACCGAGTTCAAGTGCTGCCCGCCCATCCGCGAGGCCGCGAACCAGGACGTCCTGTGGGACGCGCTCGCCGACGGCACGATCGACTGCATCGTCTCCGACCACTCGCCCTCCACCGCGGACCTGAAGACCGGCGACTTCGCCACCGCGTGGGGCGGCATCTCCTCCCTGCAGCTGGGCCTCCCCGCGATCTGGACCGAGGCGCGCAAGCGCGGACGCACCCTCGAGGACGTCGTCCGCTGGATGTCCGCCGCCCCGGCCGCCCTCGCCGGACTGGCGCAGAAGGGCGCGATCGAGGTCGGCCGCGACGCCGACTTCGCCGTCCTGGCCCCCGAAGAAACGTTCACCGTGGACCCGGCCGAGCTCCACCACCGCAACCAGGTGACGGCGTACGCGGGCAAGACCCTGCACGGCGTCGTCAAGTCCACCTGGCTGCGCGGCACGCAGATCGCCGACCACGGCAACCCGACCGAGCCCACGGGCCTCCTCCTCGAAAGGCAGAACTGACAGTGGCGATTCCTTCCTTCACCGGTAACGCGAACCCGTACGGAGGCGGCGACCCGTACGCGGACTACCGCACCGCGGACTTCCCGTTCACCCAGTACGCGAACCTCGCCGCCCGTGAGCTGGGCGCCGGTGTCATCGACGCCAACGACGAGTTCTTCGCCCAGCGCGAGAACCTGCTGATCTCCGAGGCCGCGCACTTCGACCCCGAGGACTTCGGTCACAAGGGCAAGGTCATGGACGGCTGGGAGACCCGCCGCCGCCGTGGCGTCTCCGCCACCCAGCCCTGGCCGACCCCCGAGGACCACGACTGGGCGCTGGTGCGCCTGGGCGCCCCCGGCGTGATCCGCGGCATCGTCGTCGACACCGCCCACTTCCGCGGCAACATGCCGCAGGCCGTCTCCATCGAGGGCACCAACTGGGAGGGCGCCCTGGCGCCGACCCCGGCGGAGCTCCAGGGCGACGACGTGAAGTGGACGACCCTGGTCGAGCGCACCCCGGTCGGCGGCCACGCGGCCAACGGCTTCGAGGTCGCCGCCCCGCAGCGCTTCACGCACCTGCGCGTCAACCAGCACCCCGACGGCGGCATCGCCCGCCTGCGCGTCTACGGCGAGGTCCTGCCGGACCCGAAGTGGCTCGAGGCGCTCGGCTCCTTCGACGTGGTGGCGCTGGAGAACGGCGGCTCCGTCCAGGACGCCTCCAACCGCTTCTACTCCCCGCCGACCAACACCATCAACCCGGGCCGCTCCCGCAAGATGGACGACGGCTGGGAGACCGCTCGCCGCCGTGACAACGGCAACGACTGGATCCGCTACCAGCTCGTCACCGAGTCCGAGATCCGCGCCGTCGAGATCGACACCGCGTACCTGAAGGGCAACTCGGCCGGCTGGGCCTCGCTGTCCATCAAGACGGGCGAGGAGGGCGAGTGGCAGGAGTTCCTCCCCCGCACCCGCCTGCAGCCCGACACCAACCACCGCTTCGTGCTGGACGCCCCGGCGGTCGGCACGCACGTCCGGATCGACATCTTCCCGGACGGCGGCTTCTCCCGCCTGCGCCTCTTCGGCTCGCTGACGGAGAACGGCGCGGCCGCCCTGGCCGCCCGTCACCAGGAGCTGGGCGGCTGACGCCACCCACATCCAGCCCCGGGGGCCGACACCCCCGGGGCGCGCACGGCCCGGAGGGGCGCACCGCTGAGCGGTGCGCCCCTCCGGCGCTTTTTCATGTGAACTCCGTTACGGGTGGGGCAGGATGGGCCTCGGTGGCCCGATGCGCGGGCCCCGCACCGACGGGGAGGGCACGTACATGACCGAGGTTCCCGCCGCGCCGCGCGAGCGTGAGGTCCGTCTCAAGGACACCCTCGCCCGGTTCCAGGACGACAACGACGTCTGGGTCGCCACCGCGGACGCCGACGGTGTGCCGTGCCTCGTGCCGCTCTCCTTCCGGTGGGACGGCGAGACCTTCCTGCTGTCCACCCGCGCCACCGTGCCCACCGGGCGCAACCTCGCCGCGAACGGCCGGGTACGGCTGGCCTTCGGCGTCACCCGCGACGTGGTCCTCGTCGAGGGCGCCGCGACCACGCTGGACGTCGGGGACCTCGCCCCCGGCGAGCGGGAGGCCTTCGCCGCCCACACCGGGTTCGACCCGGGCGGCTTCGCCGTCCCCTACCCGTACTTCCGGGTCGCGCCGGTGTGGATCCAGGCCTGGCGCGAGGCGAACGAGATCGCCGGGCGTGACCTGATGGCGGGCGGCCGCTGGTTGTCGTGACCGGCGGTCGGGAGGCTAGGCGGCGTGGCCGCCGTCGACGGCGAACTCCGCGCCCGTCACGAAGGCGGCCTGCGATCCGGCGAGGAAGCCCACCATGGCGGCCACCTCATGGGCGGTGCCGAACCGCCCCACGGCGGTCATCGCGGCCTGCGGGCCGGCGTACGGGCCGTCCGCCGGGTTCATGTCGGTGTCCACCGGCCCGGGGTGGACGATGTTCGCGGTGATCCCGCGCCCGCCCAACTCCCGGGCCAGGGCCTTGGTCAGGCCGATCAACGCCGACTTGCTCATCGCGTAGAGCGTGCCGCCGGGACCGGGCACCCGCTGGGTCATGCAGGTGCCGATGGTGATGATCCGCCCGCCGGTCCGCATGTGACCGGCCGCGGCCTGCGCCGTCAGGAACACCCCGCGTACGTTCACGGCGAGCACCCGGTCCACGTCGTCCGGGGCCAGGGTGTCCAGGGGGCCGAGGACGCCGATGCCCGCGTTGTTGACGAGCACGTCGAGCCGGCCGAACTCCCGGACCGTCCGCTCCACCGCCAGGGCGGCGGCCGCCGGGTCCGCCGCGTCGGCCCGTACGGCGACCGCGCGCCGCCCGAGGGCCTCGACCTTGCCGACGACCTCGGCCGCCGCCCGGGCGTCGTTGACGTACGTGATCGCGACGTCGGCGCCGTCCTCGGCGAGCCTCAGGGCACTCGCCGCCCCGATCCCGCGGCTGCCGCCGGTCACCAGGGCAACTGTGGTGCTGTGCATGGTGTTTCCTCCCGTTGAGCTCGTCGATCTCGTCGATTCCCGTGATTGGTTGCGGGTTCAATGAAATCTCCGGGAGGTCCGGTCCGCTGGCGGGAATCCGACCTCGCGTTTCGCGGCCCGTACCCGGCGGACGGAGTCGACGACGGGGAGGGCCGGCAGGGCCAGCAGTACGCAGACCCCCGGCCAGCCGGTGTGCCGGTAGACCATCAGTCCGAGCCAGGACCCGGCGCTGCCGCCCAGATAACCGCAGGTCATGTAGGCGGTGTTGAGCGCGCTGCGGGAGTCGGCGCGCAGGGCGTAGAAGCGGGCCTGGTTGGCGACCATGCCGCACTGCATGGCGGTGTCCAGCAGCAGCGTGCCGAGGACGAGCCCGACGAGGCCGGCGGTGCCGCCCCGGGCCCCGACGGCGAGTACGCCCGCGGCGGTGAGGGTGGCGAGGAAGCAGGCGAGGTTGACCCGGTCGGGGCCGAGGCGGTCCACGAGCCGGCCGGCCACCGGGGTGCACGCCATGGTGACCACGCCGGTGAGCGCGACGAGGCCGAGGGCCTGAGGGCCGAAACCGTAGAGCGGGCCGGTGAGGAGCAGCGCCAGACAGACCCACATCGCGGAGAACCCCGCGAACAGGGAGGCCTGGTACCAGCCGGAGCGGCGCAGTTCGGGCTCGGTGCGCAGCAGCCGCAGCGGCCGGAGGGGGAGCGAGCGGAGCGGCACCCGGGGCGCGGGGGCCGCCTCGCCGGCGGGCAGCGCGCGGGCCAGTACGACGGCGAGGCACAGCATGACGAGCCCGGCGACCCAGTACGGGGCCCGCCACCCGAACCGCTCGCCGAGGGCGCCGCTGAAGGTACGGGCCAGGAGCATGCCGCCGATGGACCCGCTGAGCAGGGTCCCCATCACCACACCCCGCCGCCGCTCCGCGACCAGGCCGACGGTCATCGGGCCGATCAGCTGGGCGGCCGTGGTGGTCACCCCGACGAGGACGCCCGCGACGAGGAGTTGGGTCAGACCGCGGACCAGGGCGGCGGCCAGCAGGGACCCGCCGCCGGCCGCGAGGAGGGCGACGAGGAGACGGCGGTACGGGAGCCGGTCGCCGAGGGGGACGAGCAGGAAGATGCCGAGGGTGTAGCCGACCTGGGTGGCGGTGACGATGGCGGCCGCCTTGTCGGGCGAAGTCCCGAGGCCGGCGGCGATCAACGGGACGATGGCCTGCGGGAAGTAGATGTTGCCCACGGCGACGGCGCAGGTCAGCGAGAGGATCGCGATCAGCCGCCGATCGAGCCGGTCCGCCGGTGTTCCCGGGGCTGCCACCCGCGGCTGGCGCGCCGCCGAGGTGCGCGGCCCGGCTGCCGCCGCGGATTGCTTCACGGAGGTCTCTTGGGCGGCCTGTTCGGTGCCCGCGGGGGTCGTCACCGCCGGGGAGGCCTTGGCCAGCTGCGTCGCCCGGGGCGCGGAGGGCGCCGGGGGTGCCTGCGAGGCGGGCGCGGGCGCCGCAACCGGTGCCGGCGGTCCGGGGTGACGGGGTGGCGTCGGCCGGTGCGTCGGGGCCGGCGGTCCGGCAGGTCGGGCGGTGGGTGTCCGGCCGCCGCGCCGGCCGCGGGAGGGCTTCGTCATGCCCGGCAGTTCAGCCCACCCCGTAGGCCCGGCCAATGGATGTAGCCTCGGGCTTAATGATCAGCTTCGGGCTCGACGCCGACGACCTCGCGGACACCCGCTTCGCCCTGTCCCCGCTCATGGACACCGTGCTGAGCCTCCGCGTGCTCCGTGAGCCGGGACTGTCCGCGATCCACGCCCCCTGGCGCAGGGCGACCGTCCCCCGCGTCAGCGGCACGCTGGACACGGCACTGCTCGCCTCGCTCGTCGCGCAGCACCGTACGACGCCCGACTTCCTGACGCCCCGTCCGGAGCGGTTCTCCGCGACCTTCGCCGAGGAACTGGCCGTCGTACGCCGGACCCCGGCCGCCGTCGTCCGCCGGGACCTGCTCGACGCGCACCACCCGGACCCGCTCCCCGCGCCCCTGCACCCCGCGCTCGCCGCCGACGACCGCCCCGTCACCGCCCTGCGCGACACCATCTGCGAACTGCTGCACCGGTACTGGACGCTCGCTCTCCAGCCCACCTGGCCCGCGATGCGGCTCGTGCTCGAAGCCGACATGACCTACCGGGCCCGGCAGCTGGCCGTCGGCGGCGCCCGCCGCCTCTTCGCCGACATGCACCCCAACCTGCGCTGGGACGGCGGGACCCTGCGCATCGACAACGTCCTCGGCGAGTTCCACATCCCCGCCGCCGGGCGCGGACTGCTGCTGATCCCCTCCGTCTTCGCCCACAAGCCCGCCCCGCCCGTCACCGCCGACCAGCCGCCCGGCCTGGCCTATCCCAGCCGGGGCGTGGCGACCCTGTGGTCCGCCCCGAGCCCGCCCGACGCCACCGCCCTCCCCAGGCTCATCGGCGCCCCCAAGGCCACCCTCCTGGCCCTCCTCGACGGTCCCCTGCCCACCGTCGAACTCGCCCGCCGCCTCCGGGTCACCCCCAGCGCGGTCTCCCAGCACCTGGCCGTCCTCCACGCCACCGGCCTGGTCACCCGCGCCCGCGACGCCCGCCACGTCCTCTACCGCCGCACCCCGCTCGGCGACCGGCTCCTCGACCCCGGCGGCCCCGCCTGAGACGACTCAGTCCCGGATCCGGGCCCCGTCCACGGGGGTCCGGTCGCTCTGCCAGCGTGCGCGCAGGACTCCGTCGGCATCGGGCAGCACCGCCGCGAGCAGCGGGCGCCGCCCACCGATGTCCGGGGACAGGAAGGCCCCGGCACGCGCACCGGCGAGCCGGGAGGTCAGCTCGTCGAGCTCGGTCTCGTCGACGAAGGCGTACTCGATCCGGCCGGCCGCGTCCTCCCAGACGAATTCCGCCGCGAACTCGTCCGGCAGGGAGTCCAGGAGGGTGGCGATGTCCGTGAACAGATCGGGCCAGACGGCCAGCCGGGCCCGGGGTGCGAGCCCGGCACGCACCGCGTCGAGGTTCGCGTCCGTGAGCCGGTGCCAGCGCGTCGCGTTGCTGAGGTGGCCCTCTTCCAGCACCGTCTCCCGGGAGTCGGCGACCACCAGGCGCACCCGGGCCCAGAAGTCCTCGTCGGCGGGGCGTGGAATCTCCGGACCGTCCGGACCGTCCGGTTCGAAGTCGTACGGCGAAGCGTCGATGGGCTCGGGGAACAGTCCCAGGGAGCGGGTCCGGTCCAGGGCCGTCCCGCAGGGGTGCCTGCTGCCCACGTACATGTACTGGTCGTAGCCGATGTGGACGGCGAAGGCTCCCTCCACCTCCAGACGGCACCAGGCCCCGTTGTCGCGCAGCATGGCCCGCACGAGCTCTTGTGCGACGGGGATCGACACCTCGGCACCGTCGTGGAACCCGGTGAGGTCGGCCGGGAACAGGCCGGCCAGACCGTGGCCCTCGACCGTCGGCTCCGCCCCGAAGTGCACGAAGCCGCCGACCCCCGGTTCACGGACGGCCACCCGGTCGACGCCCGTGTCGCGGGCGAAGGCGGCGACGGCCTCCAGGTAGGCGGCCTCGACCGGGCCGTGGTCACTGACGACGTCCTCCGTGCCGGTGTAGTGGCCGTGCCGGTTGCGGTCGGCGGGGTCGTACTTGGTGACCCGGTAGACGTGGGGGAGGGCGGGCGGAATCAGGCCACGGGTGGATGCGCTCATGACAGGACCGTAGGGGAGGGCCGAGCAGGGGTCACCGTCGTTACCCTGACGCGATGACGGCCACCACGCTCCTCGCGAGAGCCCTGAACGGCAGCACCGATCCCCGCTTCGCCGCCAACCACGCGTCGTGGGCGGAACCGGGCATCGGCCTGGAGGACTTGCTGGTGAGCCTCGCCGACAAGATCTGGAAGAACAAGCGGGTCCCCGAGCTGGAGGACCTCGTCGTGACCGCACTGGCCGGGGCGAGCGGCCGGGCGGTCTGGGAGGAGTTCATCGCGCTCGACGAACTCCTCACCCGCATCGGGGACGGGGCCGACCTGCGCCTCGCGTTCCAGGCGTCGTTCCCGGTCCACGGCCCGTAGCGGGCGCGGCGTGCGGGTGCCCTCCCCGCGTGGCGGAGCGATGGGGAACCGGGTGGGCGGGAGTCTGAACCGGTGTAGGCCGGTGCACGGCGACGAACGGGCAAGGAGCGCAGAGCCATGGGCAAGCTGACCCTCACCACCTTCCTGACCCTCGACGGGGTGATGCAGGCCCCCGGCGGGCCCGAGGAGGACCGCAGCGGCGGGTTCGAGTACGGCGGGTGGCTCGTGCCGTTCGCCGACGAGGGGATGGGGGAGTTCATCACCGAGGTCTTCGGCCGGACCGGGGCGTTCCTGCTCGGGCGGCGGACGTACGAGATCTTCGCGAGCTACTGGCCGCAGCACGACGACCCGGCCGACCCCGTCGCGGGCAAGCTGAACCGGCTGCCCAAGTACGTGGCCTCGACCACCCTCAAGGAGCCGCAGTGGGGTCCGGTCACCGTGCTCGACGGGGAGCAGCTGCAGAGCGAGATCGTCCGGGTCAAGGACGCGCTGGACGGGGAGTTGCAGGTGCACGGCAGCGGGCAGCTCGCGCAGTGGCTGCTGGCGCGGGACCTCGTGGACGAGCTGAACCTGCTGGTCTTCCCGGTGTTCCTGGGCGGCGGGCGGCGGCTGTTCCCGACCGGCGGGCTGCCGACCGCCTTCGAGCTGACCGGGTCCAGGACCACGTCGAGCGGGACCGCCATCCACACCTACCGGCCCACCGGGCGCGCCGCCTTCGGGACGTTCGCGGACTGACGCGGCGCACGCGGTGGCCGGCGGTCAGCGGGGATCCAGGGCCACCTGCACCACACGGCCCTCGCGCAGGACGAGGAGGTCCGGGGACTCGTGCTCGCAGTGCCGGATCCGGCCCACCGGGCCCGGCCGGCGGATGTGCGGGGCGAGGACCACGAGGAGGTCCTCGAGGGCGGGGAGCCCCTCCTCGTGCACCTCCTGGCGGCTGGTCAGCGCCCAGCCGGGGCCGGACGCCGGGGCGAACTCGCCCACGAGCATGCCTCCGATCCGCGCGGCCGGGCCGCGCGAGGAGAGGATCCCGCCGGGCGCGAGCTGGCGGCGCAGCTCCGCGAGCACGGTGTCCGGGGTGGATTCGAGCAGGTCGAACGCCAGGTCCAGGGCGTAGAGGTCGGCCATACCGCGATGCTACGGGGCCGGTCTGACAGGTAGGGAAATCGTTCGACCGGCATGATCGCCTCCGGTACGGTGGCCCCGCACCGTGCGAGCCGCCGAAGTCTCCACTTCCCGAGCACCGTTGGAGAGCTTCGATGACCGTGACCTCGCCCGCCCTCGCCACCGCCCCCCGCCGGGCCTGGCTCGCCGACCTGCCCGTGCTGGCCGTCGCCGTCGTGTGGGGCGGCAGCTACCTCGCGGCCAAGGGCGTCACCACCACCCACACCGTGATCGCCGTTCTCGTGCTCCGGTTCGCGCTCGTACTGCCCGTGCTGGCCGTCGCCGGGTGGGCGCGGCTGCGGGCGCTCCGCCCCGCGCAGCTGCGCGGCGCCGGGGGACTGGGCCTCGTACTCGGCGGGATCTTCCTGCTGGAGACCTACGGGGTCGTCCACACGTCCGCCACCAACGCCGGGCTGATCATCAGCCTGACCATGATCTTCACGCCGCTGGCCGAGGCCTTGGTGGAGCGGAGGAAGCCTTCCCCCGGGTTCCTCGGGGCGGCCGGGGTCTCCGTCGCCGGGGTCCTGCTGCTCACCCAGGGCGCCGGGTTCACCGCGCCCAGCCTCGGCGACCTGCTCATCCTCGGTGCCGCCCTCGCCCGGACCCTGCACGTCCTGCTGATGGCCCGGGTCCGGGCCGTGCAGGACGCGGACTCGCTGTCCCTGACCACCGTGCAGCTCGGCGGGGCCGTCGCCGTGTTCGCGCTGCTGGCGGCCGTGCCGGGGACGGGGGAGAGCCCCTGGGCCACCGCCGCCGGCTTCGGGGCGGCCCAGTGGGCCGGGCTGGCGTTCCTCTCCCTCTTCTGCACGCTCTTCGCCTTCTTCGTGCAGATGTGGGCCGTACGCCGCACCTCGCCCTCCCGCGTCAGCCTGCTGCTGGGCACCGAGCCCCTGTGGGCGGCCGCCGCCGGCATCGCCATCGGCGGCGAACACCTCGCCCCGCTCGGCTTCGCGGGTGCGGCCCTCGTCCTCGCCGGCACGGCCTGGGGGCGCCGCGCCGCCTCCTGAGGAGTGGCCGAAAACGCCGCGTCAGGGGGCGAACCGCCGCCGTACTGTGGGCCAATGCCAGTCGTGGACATCAGCGCGAACGCCGCGGACTTCTCCGCCGACCCCCACTCGTTCTACGCCCGATTACGCGAGACGGGACCGGTCCACCGGGTCACCGCCCAGGCCCCCGAGTACGACCCCACCTATCTCGTCGTCGGCCACGCCGAGGCCCGCGAGGCACTGACCCACCCCGGCCTGGCCAAGGACTGGCGAGAATCCGGCCATTTCCCGGACACCCTCGCCGCCGCGAGCAACGCGAACATGCTCGAATCCGACCCGCCCCGGCACACCCGGCTGCGCCGCCTGGTCGCCCGCGAGTTCACCACGCGCCGGGTCGAGGCCCTGCGCCCCCGCGTCCGGCAGATCACCGACGAGCTCCTCGACGCGATGGCCGCCCGCCGCGAGCGCACCGCCGACCTGGTCAAGGCCCTCGCCTTCCCGCTGCCGATGACCGTGATCTGCGAGCTGCTCGGCGTCCCCGACCTGGACCGCTACCGGTTCAGTTCCTGGTCCCGCGAGATCCTCTCCCCGGGCGCCGGCAGCCCCGACGGCGCCGCGCACCGGCAGCTGAGCGGCTACCTCGCGGACCTCGTCGCCGCCAAGGCGAAGGATCCCGGCGAGGACCTGCTCAGCGCCCTGATCCGCACCCGGGAGGAGGGCGAGGACGGGGAGGAGGCCCTCTCGTCCGACGAGGTGATCGGGATGGCCTTCCTGCTGCTCGTCGCGGGCCACGAGACCACCGTGAACCTGATCGGCAACGGCGTACGCGCCCTGCTGGCCCATCCCGACCAGCTGGCCGACCTGCGCGCCGACCACGACGGGCTCCTCGACGGCGCCGTCGAGGAGATGCTCCGCTACGAGGGCCCCGTCCAGAACGCCACCTACCGCTACGCCCGCGAGGACGTCGCGCTCGGCTCCACCGTCATCCCGGCCGGGGCCACCGTCCTCGTCTCGCTGGCCTCCGCGGACCGCGACCCGGGGAAGTACGAGGACCCGGACGCCTTCGACATCCGGCGCGCCCCGCAGGGCCACCTGGCCTTCGGGCACGGCCCGCACTTCTGCATCGGAGCCCCGCTGGCCCGCATGGAGGGCCGCATCGCGATCCGGGGCCTGCTGGAGCGCTTCCCGGACCTGGAGGAGGACCCGGCAGGCGGGCCGCCGCTCTGGCAGCGGGGCAGCCTGATGCGGGGCGTGACCAGGCTTCCCGTGCGCTGGTAGGCGTGACGAATGGCCACCCCCTCACAGATCCGGGAGCTCCTCCATCCGCACCCGGCGCCCCTCCCGCCGCGAGCGCTCGCACGCCTCCGCGATCCGCAGCGCGGCGAGCGCCTCCCGGCCGTCGCACGGGTTGGCGCCCTCGCCCCGCACCAGGTGCACGAAGGCCGCCAGCTCCGCCTCGTACGCGGGGGCGAACCGCTCCAGGAAGCCCGTCCACGGCTTGCTCGCCGGGGGCGGACCGTGCGGTTCCGTCGAGGCGATCGGCGTACGGTCGTCCAGCCCGGCCGAGACCTGGTCCAGCTCCCCGGCCAGCTCCATCCGCACGTCGTAGCCCGCGCCGTTGCACCGGGTGCCGGTCGAGGTGACGAGGGTCCCGTCGTCCAGGGTGAGGAGGGCCGCCGCCGTGTCGACGTCCCCGATCTCCCGGAACCTCGGCGGCCCCGCGTCCGACCCGGCCGCGTACACCTCGGCCACCTCGCGCCCGGTCACCCAGCGCACCATGTCGAAGTCGTGCACGAGGCAGTCCCGGTACAGCCCGCCCGAGGTCGCCAGGTACTCGGCGCTCGGCGGCGCCGGATCGGCCGTCATCGTCCGTACGGTGTGCAGCCGGCCCAGCGCGCCCGAACGCACCAGCTCCCGCGCCGTGCGGTAGCCCGCGTCGAAGCGCCGCATGAACCCCACCTGGAGCAGGCCGCCCGCGGCCGCCACCTCGCGCAGCGCCGCCAGGGTCCGGGTCAGGTCGGGGGCCAGCGGCTTCTCGCAGAACACCGGGAGCCCGCCGCGCACGGCGCGTACGACGAGGTCCGCGTGGGCGTCGGTCGCGGAGGCCACAACCACCGCGTCCACGCCCCAGGTGAAGACCTGCTCCACGGAGGGCGCGGCGGTGGCCCCGAGCCGGTCGGCGAGGCGCGCCGCCCGCGCGGGATCGGCGTCCGCGAGCAGGAGCGAGCCCGCCTCCGGATGGCGGGCCAGTGCCGCCGCGTGGAAGGAGCCGATCCGGCCCGTACCGATGAGCCCGATGCGCATGCACTCAACGTGACCCCGTACGGGGGACCTGTCAATCTGCCCGGGCATGCCCCGATGGGCCCGCATGGTCCACTGTGGCGGATACTGAGCGGCTGGAACCGGAATGACCGAATCATGACGGTCGTGACGAACATGACGGACGAGACGGACGAGGGAAGGGCGCGGCGACGTGGCTAGGGTTGGGACAGGGGTGCGCGTCGTTGGCGCGGTGCTCGCGGCGGTACTGGGAGCCTCGCTCGCGGGCTGCAGCAGTACGGGCGGAAAGCGCGCCGAAGAGCGCGCGAAGGCCGCCGAGGCGGGCCGGCCCGCCGTGTCCACCCCGCGCTGGACCTTCGCGATGGTCACCCACGCGGGCGACGGCGACACCTTCTGGGACATCGTCCAGAAGGGCGCCAAGGAAGCGGCGGCGAAGGACAACATCAACTTCGTCTACGCCCACGACGACCAAGCCCAGCAGCAGGCTCAGTTCGTGCAGAACGCCATCGACCAGAAGGTCGACGGCATCGTTGTCAGCCTCGCCAAACCCGAGGCCCTCAAGGACGTCATCGCCAAGGCCGTCAAGGCCGGCATCCCGGTGATCACGGTCAACTCCGGATCCGCCCAGTCCGCCGAGTACGGGGCGCTCACCCACATCGGCCAGGACGAGACGATCGCGGGCGAGGCGGTCGGCACCGAGCTGGGCAAGCGGGGCCGCAAGAAGGCCGTCTGCGTCCTGCACGAACAGGGCAACGTGGGCCACGAGCAGCGCTGCGCCGGGGCGAAGAAGACGTTCGACGGAACGATGGAGAACCTGTACGTCGAGGGCACCAACATGCCCTCCGTGCAGGCGGCCATCCAGGCCAAGCTCCAGGCGGACCCCTCCGTCGACGCGATCGTCACCCTCGGCGCGCCCTTCGCCGCCACCGCGATCAAGGCCAAGGAAGCGGCCGCGAGCAAGGCCGAGGTGGACACCTTCGACCTGAACAACGCCGTCGCCCGCGACCTGAAGTCCGGCGCCCTCGGTTTCGCCGTCGACCAGCAGCCCTACCTCCAGGGCTACGAGGCCATCGACCTGCTCTGGCTCTACCGCTACAACGCGAACGTGCTCGGCGGCGGCCGCCCGGTCCTCACCGGACCGCAGATCGTCACCGGGGCCGAGGCCGCCCGGCTGGAGGACTACATCAAGCGGGGTCGGCGATGAGCGCCACCGCCACCGCGGACGAACGGCTCGCGCCCACCTCCCTGGTCCGCAAGCTGCTGGGGCGTCCCGAATTCGGCGCGGTGGTCGGCGCCGCCGCCGTCTTCGTCTTCTTCTCCATCGCCGCCCCCACCTTCCTCCAGGCCTCCAGCCTGAGCACGATCCTCTACTCGGCCTCCACCATCGGGATCATGGCCTGCCCGGTGGCCCTGCTGATGATCGGCGGCGAGTTCGACCTCTCCGCCGGTGTCATGGTCACGACCTCGGCGCTGGTCAGCTCGATGTTCAGCTACCAGATGACCGCGAACGTCTGGGTCGGGGTCCTGGTGTCCCTGGTCGTGACCCTCGCCATCGGGTTCTTCAACGGCTTCATGCTGACCCGCACCAAGCTGCCCAGCTTCATCATCACGCTCGGCACCTTCCTGATGCTGACCGGCCTGAACCTCGGATTCACCAAGCTGATCAGCGGCTCGGTCTCCACCAAGAGCATCGCCGACATGGAGGGCTTCTCCTCGGCCCGCGCCCTGTTCGCCTCGCAGTGGACGATCGGATCGGTCACCCTCAAGGTCACCATCCTGTGGTGGCTGGTCCTGGTCGCCGTGGCCACCTGGATCCTGCTGCGCGCCCGCGCCGGCAACTGGATCTTCGCCGTCGGCGGCGGGGCGGACGCGGCCCGCGCGACCGGCGTCCCCGTCGTGAAGACCCGCATCGGGCTCTACATGGGCGTGGCCCTGTGCGCCTGGATCTCCGGCCAGCACATCCTCTTCTCGTACGACGTGGTCCAGTCGGGCGAGGGCGTCGGCAACGAGTTCCTGTACATCATCGCGGCCGTCATCGGCGGCTGCCTGATGACCGGCGGATACGGCTCCGCCATCGGCTCGGCCGTCGGCGCCTTCATCTTCGGCATGACCAGCAACGGCATCGTCTACGCCCAGTGGAACCCGGACTGGTTCAAATTCTTCCTCGGCGCGATGCTCCTGCTCGCGACGCTCCTCAACGCGTGGGTCCGCAAGCGGGCGGAGGCAAAGTGAGCACCGCACTGGTGAAGCTGACCGACGTCAGCAAGTACTACGGCAACATCCGCGCCCTCCAGGGCGTCTCCCTGGAGGTCTCCGCGGGCGAGATCACCTGCGTGCTGGGCGACAACGGCGCCGGCAAGTCCACCCTCATCAAGATCATCGCGGGGCTGCACCAGCACGACGCCGGCACCTTCGAGATCGAGGGCGAGGAGACCGTGCTCCCCAACCCGCGCGCCGCCCTCGACCGCGGCATCGCCACCGTCTACCAGGACCTCGCCGTGGTCCCGCTCATGCCGGTCTGGCGCAACTTCTTCCTCGGCTCCGAGCCCACCAAGGGCCGCGGGCTCCTGCGCCGCCTCGACGTCCGGCACATGCGGGAGACCACCCGGGCCGAGCTGCTGCGCATGGGCATCGACCTGCGCGACGTCGACCAGCCCATCGGGACCCTGTCCGGCGGCGAGCGGCAGTGCGTGGCCATCGCCCGCGCCGTCCACTTCGGCGCGAAGGTCCTCGTACTCGACGAGCCCACCGCCGCCCTCGGCGTCAAGCAGTCCGGAGTGGTCCTCAAGTACGTCGCCGCCGCCCGTGACGCGGGTCTCGGCGTGGTCCTGATCACCCACAACCCGCACCACGCGCACCTGGTCGGGGACCGCTTCGTGCTCCTCAAACGCGGCACGATGGCGGGCAGCCACACCCGCGACTCGATCACCCTCGACGAGCTCACCCGGCAGATGGCGGGCGGCTCCGAGCTCGACGAGCTGAGCCACGAGCTGGAGCGGGTGGCAGAATCGGGGGACGACCGCACCACGCACACCGCCACCACCGACAGGGACGACACGACTCGATGAGCACGTACCGGGACTTCACGCTCGCCCACCGGAGGGCGGCGAGAGGCACCGTCCTGCGGACCATCGGGACCCGTGAGCGCCGGTCCCACCTGACCGCCCCGCGCGTCCCGACCGTCGGCATCGACATCGGCGGCACCAAGGTGATGGCCGGCGTCGTGGACGCCGACGGGGTCATCCTGGAGAAGATCCGCACCGAGACCCCCGACAAGTCCAAGAGCCCCAAGGTCGTCGAGGACACCATCGTCGAACTGGTCCTGGACCTCTCCGACCGGCACGACGTGCACGCGGTCGGCATCGGCGCCGCCGGCTGGGTCGACGCGGACCGCTCCCGCGTGCTGTTCGCCCCGCACCTGGCCTGGCGCGACGAGCCGCTGCGCGACGCGCTGCAGTCCCGGCTCGCGGTCCCCGTCATGGTCGACAACGACGCCAACACCGCCGCCTGGGCGGAATGGCGCTTCGGCGCCGGTCGCGGCGAGGACCACCTCGTCATGATCACGCTCGGCACCGGCATCGGCGGGGCCATCCTCGAAGGCGGCCAGGTCAAGCGCGGCCGCTACGGGGTCGCCGGCGAGTTCGGCCACATGCAGGTCGTCCCCGGCGGGCACCGCTGTCCCTGCGGCAACCGCGGCTGCTGGGAGCAGTACAGCTCCGGCAACGCCCTGGTCCGCGAGGCCCGTGAACTGGCCGCCGCGGACTCCCCGGTCGCGTACAACATCATCGCCCGCGTCGGTGGCAACGTCTCGGAGATCACCGGGCCGCTCATCACCGAGCTGGCCCGCGAGGGCGACGCCATGTGCGTCGAGCTGCTCCAGGACATCGGCCAGTGGCTCGGTGTCGGCATCGCCAACCTGGCCGCCGCCCTCGACCCCTCCTGCTTCGTCATCGGCGGGGGCGTCAGCGCCGCCGACGACCTCCTCATCGGCCCCGCCCGGGACGCCTTCCGGCGCCACCTCACCGGCCGCGGCTACCGGCCCGAGGCCCGCATCGCCAAGGCGCAGCTCGGCCCCGAGGCCGGCATGGTCGGCGCGGCGGACCTGGCCCGGCTCGTCGCCCGCCGCTTCCGCCGCGCCACCCGACGCAGGGTCGAGCGCTACGAACGGTACGAGCGCTACGCGCAGCAGCTGGGCCGCCGCGAGACCCCGGCCCCCGAAACCGAGGCCCCCGAAACCAAGGCCCCGCAAGCCCCCGTCCCCAAGACGCCCGGCCCCGAGATCCCCGGCCCCAAGCACCTGGACGACCAGCCGTGAACCCGCCCACCCTGCCCCGCCAGGCCCCTTCCCCCGACGGCGACGCCACCCCGCGCCCCGTCGAGGACCGCAGGCACGTCGTCAAGCGCCGCTGGATCACCGCGGTCATCATCCTGCTGCTGATCGGCGTGCCGGCGGGCTACCTGGCGATCTCCACCCAGCAGAGTCGCGAGAGCGGCCGCGACAAGGCCGCCCGGGTCGGCGCCTCCAAGGTCCGGCCTGGCTGGCCCTCCAAGGTGCAGCGCAGCATCTACGAGGTCCCCATCCCGCCGAAGGCCTGGCGGGTCGGCTTCCTGGAGACCAACAACTGGCACACCAGCCGGCTGTTCACCGCGTTCTCGGTCACCCCGGCCGACCTGGACGCCTTCCTCGCCTCCGCCGGCACCAGCCGCGACGCCCTGGCCCAGGGGGAGATCGCGATCTCCCCGCACGACTCCGAGGTCGCGGGCTGGAGCTGGAGCCCGAAGGCGAGCTGGTACGGGATCACCCTGGAGCAGCCGGAGCCGCGCCCCACCCGCGACATCACGGTCGACCTCACGAACCCGGAGAACCCCAAGGTCTACGTGGTCTCCACCGCGGTTCCGTAGCCTGGGATCATGAAGCTCACCAAGCGGCTGCACTCCTGCGTCCAGCTAGAGAAGGACGGGCGCGTGCTCGTCATCGACCCGGGCGTCTTCAGCGAATCCGATGCCGGTCTCGGGGCGGACGCCCTGCTCGTCACGCACGAACACCCCGACCACTTCGACGAGGGCCGGCTGCGGGCCGCGCTCGACGCGAATCCGGCGGCCGAGCTGTGGACCCTGCGCAGCGTCGCGGACAAGATCGCCCCCGCCTACCCGGGCCGGGTGCACACCGTGGGCAACGGCGACGCCTTCACCGCCGCCGGGTTCGACGTCCAGGTCCACGGCGAACTGCACGCCCTGATCCACCCGGACATGCCCCGGGTCACCAATGTCGGGTACCTCGTCGAGGGTTCCCTCTTCCACCCGGGGGACGCGCTGACCGTGCCCGACGCCCCCGTCGACACCCTGATGCTCCCGGTGCACGCCCCCTGGAACAAGATCGGCGAGGTGGTCGACTACCTCCGCGAGGTCAAGCCGCGCCGGGCCATCGACATCCACGACGCCTACCTCGCCGACATCGCGCGGCCGATCTACGACTTCACCCTCGACGCCCTGGGCGGCACGGACCACGGGCGACTCACCGCCGGAGACACCGCCGAGCTGTGATGTCGGTGCCGGGCGGTAGGTTGAACACATGCGTATCGCCACGTTCAACGTCAACTCCATCACCGCCCGGCTGCCGCGCCTGCTGGCCTGGCTGGAGAGCTCCGGCACGGATGTCCTGTGCATCCAGGAGACCAAGTGCTCCGCGGAGCAGTTCCCGTACGACGCGCTGCGCGAGCTGGGCTACGAGGCGGCCGTCAACGCCACCGGCCGGTGGAACGGGGTGGCCCTGCTCTCCAAGGTCGGCCTGGAGGACGTGGTCACGGGCCTGCCCGGCGGGCCCCTCTACGAGGAGGTCGACGAGCCCCGCGCCATCTCCGCCACCTGCGGCGGGGTCCGGGTCTGGTCGGTCTACGTGCCCAACGGCCGCGAGGTCGAGCACGACCACTACGGCTACAAGCTGGACTGGTTCCGCGCCCTGACCGCGGCCGTCGCCGAAGACGCGGCCGGGGCCCGGCCCTTCGCGGTGCTCGGCGACTTCAACGTGGCGCCGACCGACGAGGACGTCTACGACCCGGCCGTCTTCGCGGGCCTCACGCACGTGACTCCCGCCGAGCGGGCCGCCCTGGAGGCGCTGCGCGCGGCCGGGCTCTCCGATGTCTTCCCGCGCGCGCTCAAGTACGACCGCCCGTACACGTTCTGGGACTACCGGATGCTGGCGTTCCCCAAGAACAAGGGCATGCGCATCGACCTGGTGTACGGCAACGAGGCCTTCTCCAAGGCCGTCAAGGACGCCTACGTGGACCGCGAGGAGCGCAAGGGCAAGGGCGCCTCCGACCACGCCCCGGTCGTCGTGGACCTGGAGCTCTAGGGCGGCGCCGCCAGATCCGTGCCGTCCGATCCAGGCGCGCCCTGTGGCCGGCGGCGGATCCTGGTGCCACGCTGGGCGGTATGAACATCCCTTTCCTGGACAACTGGCTGAACCGACACGAAACGGAACAGGGCGGGGGACTTGCCGCCGCCTTCGCGGACGACCCCGAGGGCGTGGCCGAGTTGTTCTCGGAGTGCGAGATGCTGCGCGTCCAGGCGAGGGCGGCGGGGCTCGAACTCGACGAGAGCGTTGCCTCGTTGGAGGCCCTCGACCAGTTGATGCCCCGCTGGCGGAGGGATCCCGAGATCGTGCCGTGGCTCGGCAACGACGCCGGTTTCTACCTCGGGACCGTGATCATCCGCACCATCCCGGGGACGGGCTGGGAGGTCTGGCCGAGCGGCCAGCCGGTGATCAGGCTGGCCTCGGGCCGGGAGCTGAACGTGATCGAGTCGGGGGTCTCCTGGGCGATGACCGGTTCCCCCGAGCTCAGCCAGGCCTACGCCGAGGCCTCGGAGGGGTGACCGGCATGGCCGTCGATCCGCTGATCGAGCTCCGGGGCGTCAACAAGCACTTCGGGGACCTGCACGTGCTCCGGAACATCGACCTCGCCGTCGGCCGCGGCGAGGTGGTGGTGGTGATCGGCCCCTCCGGCTCCGGGAAGTCGACCCTGTGCCGGGTGATCAACCGGCTGGAGACCATCGAATCGGGCACGATCACCCTCGACGGGGAGCCGCTGCCCGAGGAGGGCAAGGAACTGGCCCGGCTCCGGGCCGAGGTGGGGATGGTCTTCCAGTCCTTCAACCTCTTCGCGCACAAGACCGTCCTCGCCAACGTCTCGCTCGCGCAGATCAAGGTCCGAGGACGCAAGCGGGCCGAGGCCGACAAGCGGTCCCTGGAGCTCCTGGACCGGGTCGGCCTGGCCGACCAGGCACCGAAGTTCCCGGCCCAGCTCTCCGGCGGCCAGCAGCAGCGCGTGGCCATCGCCCGGGCCCTCGCGATGGACCCCAAGGCGCTGCTCTTCGACGAGCCCACCTCCGCGCTCGACCCGGAGATGATCAACGAGGTGCTGGAGGTCATGCGGCAGCTTGCCCGGGAGGGCATGACCATGGTCGTGGTCACCCACGAGATGGGCTTCGCCCGGTCCGCCGCCAACCGCGTGGTCTTCATGGCCGACGGCCAGATCGTCGAGGACCGCACTCCGGAGCGGTTCTTCACCGCCCCGGAGAGCGACCGGGCCAAGGACTTCCTCTCGAAGATCCTCAAGCACTGACGCACGGGCTCACGGCTCGCGCAGGGGTTGGAACTGCTGCTTGTCGACCGGGTGTGAGTGTGTTCTGGCGTGTGTGAGTGAGCGTCTCGTCGGTGGGGGGCGGGTCGGTGGCCGGTTGGAACGAGAGTTCTTGGATCGAATGGGTGACCCTCGCGAGCGGCGGTCGTTGAGCATGGGGACGGCTTTCGGCGGCTGAGGGGGTGCGGGGTGGGTGGGTTGCGGGAGTTGTCGGCGCCGTTCGTCGCGCTCGGGCCGGCCGGTGTCGCGGTGCGGACCCGGCTGAAGAACCTCACGCCGCTGGACGAGGAGGTGCTGCGCCTGACCGGCGCGCACCTCGGCGCGCTGGCATCCCGCGATCTCAAGGCACGCTGTGCCGACGGGCTGGATCACTCCACGGACGCCTGGGCCGCGCGGAAGCGGGGACTCACTGCCGTGTCGTCGTCGCGGTGGGCGGGGTCGGTCACCAAGGCGACGCATGACCAGTGGGCGCTGGCCCGGCGCGGCCAGGCGGCGTACATCCATAACCTGGAAGCCGGGATCCGGACGATCACCCGCCGCCTGTCGCTCCCGGTCGGGGAGAAGGGCCGCCGGCGCTCTCCGGGCGGCTACCGGAGTAAGCCGGAATGGTTCGCCAAGACCCGGCGCCTGCACGTGCTGGAAGACCGGCTGGCCCGTGCGCGGGCCGACCGCGAGGCAGGGCGGGTCCGGATCGTACGGGGCGGCAAACGCCTCCTGGGCACCCGGCACCACCTCGATGCCGCCCAGCTCACCGAGACCCAGTGGCGCCGCCGGTGGGAAGCCGAACGCTGGTTCCTCCAGGCCGACGGGGAGTCCGGTAAGCGGTTCGGGAACGAGACGATCCGCGTCACGCCCGACGGCGAGGTGAGCATCAAGTTGCCCTCCCCGCTCACCGGCCTGGCCAACGCCGGGCACGGCCGGTACGTCCTGTCCTGCCGCGTCGCGTTCGCCCACCGTGGGCCGGAGTGGGCCGACCGCGTGGAAGCCAACCGGGCCATCGCCTACCGCATCCGCTACGACACGGACCGGGACCGCTGGTACCTGACCGCTTCCTGGCAATACCCGCCGACCAAGACCATCCCGCTCGAAGCGGCCCTCGCGCACGGTGTCATCGGTGTCGACACCAACGCCGACCACCTCGCTGCATGGCGCCTCGACACTCACGGCAACCCCATCGGACAGCCGCACCGCTTCTTCTACGACCTCAGCGGCACCGCCCAGCATCGGGATGCCCAGGTCCGCCACGCGCTGACCCGACTGCTGCACTGGGCGAAAGTCTGCGGCGTCGCCGCGATCGCGGTCGAGGACCTGGAGTTCGCGGCGGAGAAAACCCGCGAGAAGCACGGGGGCAGCAAGCGTTTCCGGCAGTTGATCTCCGGCATGCCCACGGGGAAGCTGCGGGCCCGGCTGTCCTCCATGGCCGACCAGACCGGTATCACGGTGATCGCCGTCGACCCGGCCTACACCAGCAAGTGGGGCGCCCAGCACTGGCAGAAGCCCCTCACCACCAAGAACCGCACAACCAGCCGCCACGATGCGGCGAGCATCGCGATCGGCAGGCGCGCTCAAGGGCACCCGATCGGGCGACGGACGACACCGCCCCACGACGACCAGAGTGATCGTCGTGGGCATCGGACCGTCCAGGCCCGACCGGCCACCCTTGGGTGTGAGGAACCCCGCCCCCGCGTCCCCGGACCACGCACACGATGCGTGTCACCGGACGCGGAGCGAACGCGGGCGACCAGGACACCCAAAACCGTTCGGGATGTCCGCAGCGGGCAGGAATGGGTCCAACACCCACTCCTGCTCACTGAGTAGGAACGGTTGTGCTCGATGTACAGCGGGTCGACGGTGTCGATGACGAGGGCGAGCCGGTGGCCCGCGGGCACGTCGAAGTCAGTCCCCGGCGCCGGTCCCCGGTGTCAGCCGTTCTGAGGGGCTCCGGACTGGGCGCTCTTGGCCTTCCACTGGTCCCAGGTCAGGTTCCACTCGCCGTAGCCGTTGCCGAGGTCGGCATTGCCCTTGGAGCCGTCGCCGACGACCTCGAACGCGTCGCCGACCTGGGCCTCGGCGTAGAAGGAGGCGGCGTTGGCGTCGCTCATCCCGACGCAGCCGGAACTGGCGTTGGCGCGGCCGAAGTTCCCCGAATTCCACGGCGCTGCGTGCACGTACATGCCCGACCAGGTGAGCCGCATCGAGTAGTCGACCATCTTGTTGTAGGCGTCACCCAGGCCCACCGTCTCGGAGTTCATGTTGATGGTGCCCTCCTTGGACATCAGCACCATCTTCCCGGACCACGAGGCCTTCTGGCCGCCCGGCGTACCGGCCGAGATCGGGATGGTCTTCACCGTCTGGCCGTCCTCGGTCACCGTCATCTTCTTGGTGTCGAGGCTGACCTCCATCCGGCGGTCCTTGCCTATCTTGAACTCGGTGTTGTAGTCCCGGGCGAAGAGCCCGCCGCCCTTGCCGGAGTCCACGCCGCCCAGGTTCATGTCGACCTTCACGTCGGTGCCGGACTTCCAGTACTCCTTCGGCCGCCAGTCGACTCGGTCCTTGCCGGAGTAGTCCTTGAACCAGCCCCACGACCCCTCGGTGCCGTTCGAGGTGGTGACCTTCAACTGCTTCTCCACCTCGGCCTTGTTGGTGACCGGGTTGTCGAAGACCAGCGAGACGGGCATGGCCACGCCGACCGTGCTGCCCTTCGAGATGTTGATCGAGACCTTGTTGACCTTGTCGGCCGCACCGGTCTTGAACTGGGTCGTGGCGCTCTGCTTGTCGGTGTTCTGCGCCTCGACCTTGTAGTCGGTGCCCGGCGAGGCGTTCCGCTCGGAGGTCCAGGTCTTGCCGTCGGCGGCTATCTGCCCCGCCAGCTCACCGCCCTTGCCGTCCGACACCTTCACCTGCGCGAGCTTGCCGTCGGCGATGGTCACCTTCACCGGCTCGCCCGCCTTGACCTGATCGCCCGTGAGGTTCACCGAGATCGCCATGTCCGGCTTCTGCTTGACCTCGGCCTTGGCCGCCGCCGCGCTCCCGCTCCCGCTCCCGCCCGAACAGGCGGTCAGTGTGGCGGCCAGGACCGCGGTGCCCGCCATCACGGCGTGACGAGTGCGTATACGGCTCAACGAAAACCCCTCCGAAGTGTGAACGTACGCAAAGTAAGAGCGAACGAGCCGACTTTAGGTTGCGGAACTCGGGGAAAAGTTCGGTTCGGCTGCTGTGACATCGACCGCAGCGAAACGGTCATCGTCCGGTCACAATCGCCGCGCACTTCGGTCACGCGTGGCTGTGAGAGTCCTGTGAGCCATCGAATCCGGCGAACAGGAAGGCCGTCAGCCGTGTGTGCACTGCTCGTGACCCCCACTCAGCGCGACCAGGACCAAGAGCCCCGGGTGCGCGCCCTGTCCGTCACCGAGTACCGGGACTTCCTTGCGCGGCATCGGCGGGCGAGCTTTCTCCAGTACCCGTCATGGGCGGAAGTGAAGGACCTTTGGCGCTCGGAAAGGGTCGGATGGCACTACCCCGACGGCCGGATCGAGGGTGCCGGACTCGTTCTCTACCGCCAATTTCCCGGCACCCGCAAATACTTCGCCTACCTTCCCGAGGGCCCCGTCGCCGACTGGTCCGACCCGCACATCGACCGCTGGCTGACCCCGCTCATGCGCCACCTGAAGGCCGCCGGAGCCTTCGCCGTCCGCATCGGCCCCAGCCCCGCCTACCGCCGCTGGGACGCGGCCACCGTCAAGTCCGCCACCGGGCCGGGCCGGCAGGTGTCCGACGTCCTCGCCACCGAGGTCGACCCGGTCGGCGCCGCCCTCGCCGACCGGCTGCGCACCCGGGGCTGGAAGCGGTGCGGCGGCGAGGACGACGGCGACGCCCAGCCCCGCCACGTCTTCCGCGTGCCGCTCGCGGGCCGCTCCCGGGGCGACCTGTGGTCGGGCCTGAACCAGGAATGGCGGCGCAACGTGCGCAAGGCCGAGAAGCTGGGCGTGGAGACGGTCGTCGGCACCGCGGAGGACCTGCCCGAGTTCTACCGGCTGCTGCGGATCACCGAGGAGCGCGACGGCTTCCGGCTCGGCCGCTCCCTCGCCTACTACCAGCGCCAGTACGAGGAACTCAACGCCGAGGAGCCCGGCCGGATGCGCCTCTACCTGGGCGTGCACCAGGGCGAGATACTCGCCGCCCACACGATGATCGTGGCCGGGCGCCGGGTCTGGTACCAGACCGGAGCCTCCGCCGACCACCGTCGCGAGGTACGGCCCAGCAACGCGCTGCAGTGGCGCATGATGTGCGACGCCCTGGAGCTCGGGGCGGAGGAGTACGACATGCGCGGGGTACCCTCCACCCTTGACCCCGACGAACGTGCTTTCGGGCTGCTGCGCTGGAAGCTCGGCACCGGCGGGCAGGTCGTCGAGATGCTCGGCGAGTGGGAGACCCCGATGGACGGATACGCCAACACGGCCCTCTACAAGGCCTTCCAGGCCTACCTGGCCCGCCGGTGAACCAGGGCACGACGGCAGCGGCGACGACGGGCGCGGCCGGCGCCCCGGGCGTACCGGCGGCCACGGCACACACGGCCACGCCCGGCGTGGGCACGGGCGCGTTCGCCGGGGACGCGGCCACGGCCTCCCCCGGCGCGGGCGCGGCTCCCCGGGACGCGGGCACGGGCGGGCATCCGGGCGGGCCGGGTACCGGCCCCGCAGGCGCGGCCGCCCCGGCCTCCGGTGGCGCGGCCGCCCCGGCCTCCGGTGGCGCGGCCGCCCCGGCCTCCGGCGGCGCGGCCGCCCCCGCGTCGCGGCAGAAGACCTCGGTGCTGCGCAGCGGTGCGGTCATGGCCGCTGGTTCGATCGTCTCCCGCGCCACCGGATTCGTCCGCTCCGCCGTCGTCGTCGCCGCGCTCGGCACCGGAATGCTCGGAGACGCCTACGCCGTCGCCAACACGGTCCCGAACATCCTCTACATCCTGCTCATCGGCGGCGCCCTCAACGCGGTGTTCGTCCCCGAGCTGGTCCGCGCCGCCAAGGAGCACGAGGACGGCGGAGCCGCCTACACCGACCGGCTGCTGACGGTGTGCACGGCCGCGCTGCTCGTCCTCACCGCCGCCGCTGTGCTGGCCGCCCCGCTGATCGTCTCCGCGTACACCCCCTACACCGGCGGTCAGGAGTCCACCACCGTCGCCCTGGCCCGCTACTGCCTCCCGCAGATCCTCTTCTACGGACTGTTCACGCTGCTCGGGCAGGTGCTGAACGCGCGCGGCCGCTTCGGCGCGATGATGTGGACCCCGGTCCTCAACAACCTCGTCGTCATCGTCGTCTTCGGGCTGTTCCTGTACCTCTCCCACGACGCGGCGGACGGCCTGACGGCCTCGGAGACCCGGCTGCTGGGCCTCGGCACCACCGCCGGCATCGTCGTCCAGGCCCTCGCCCTCGTCCCCTCGCTGCGCGCGGCCCGCTTCCGCTGGCGCCCCCGCTTCGACTGGCGCGGCAGCGGCCTCACCCGTCCCCTGCGCAACGCGGGTTGGCTCGTCCTGCTCGTCCTGACCAACCAGCTCGCCTACTGGGTGGTGACCCGGCTCTCCACCGCCACCGGGGAGCAGGCCGTCGAGGCGGGCCTCGCCGGCGGCGCCGGCTACACCGCCTACAGCAACGCCTACCTGCTGTGGATGGTCCCGCAGGGCATCATCACCGTCTCCCTGGTCACCGCCCTCATGCCCCGGATGAGCGCCGCCGCCACCGACGGCGACCTCGCCCGCGTCCGCGCCGACGTCTCCTACGCGCTGCGCTCCAGCGCGGCCCTCGTCGTCCCGGCCGCCGCGCTCTTCGCCGCCCTCGCGCCCTGGGTGACCGGCAGCGTCTTCGAGTACGGGCAGGCCGACGAGGCCGACATCGCCGTCATGGCCGGCATGCTGGCGGCCTTCGCGCCGGGCCTGATCGCCTACTCCGCGCAGTACGTGCTCTCCCGCGGCTTCTACGCCCTGTCCGACACCCGGACCCCCTTCTTCCTCAACCTGGTCATCGCCGCCCTGAACGCCGGGCTCTCGGCGGCCGCGTACCTCCTGCTGCCGCCGCGCTGGGCCGTCACCGGCATGGCCGCGGCCTGCTCGATCGCCTTCACCGCGGGCGCCGCCGTCACCGCGTACGTCCTCGCCCGGCGGCTCGGCCCGCGCACGGGAACGCGTACCGCCCGGCAGGCGAGCGCCGTCGCCACGCACCTGCGGCTGCTGGCCGCCTGCGTGCCCGCGGCCGCCGTCGGGTACGCCGTCGCCCGCACCGCCGACCCCCTCGGGAACCTCGCCGCCGCGGCGGCGGGAACCGCGGCCCTCGCACTCGTCGTCGTCCTCCTTGCCGGGCCGTTGCGCCTGACGGAGATCACCGACCTGCGCGACTCCCTGCGGCGCAAGATCGGCCGTTAGGGGGAGGCCGCCCCAAAAAGATCTTGGATACTGACCGCATGCCACGCGTACTGCTGATCGAGGACGACCCTTCCGTCCGGGAGGGCGTCGGCCTCGGCCTGCGCCGTCGCGGGCACGAGGTGAGCGCCGCCGAGACCGGCGAGGACGGGCTCGCGCTGCTCGCGAGCTTCCGCCCCGAGCTGGTCCTGCTCGACCTGATGCTGCCGGGGATCAACGGCGTGCAGGTCTGCCGCCGGATCCGCGACACCAGCGAGGTGCCGATCATCATGCTCACCGCGCGCGGCGACGACTTCGACGTGGTCGTCGGCCTGGAGGCCGGAGCCGACGACTACATCGTCAAGCCCGCCCGCACCGAGGTCATCGAGGCCCGTATCAAGGCCGTCCTGCGCCGCCTCGGCGACCCGGTGGGCGGCCGCCACGAGATCGAGTTCCATGCCGGACTGGCCATCGACCGCAGTGGCCTGACCGTCGCCAAGAACGGCGAGCGCGTACCCCTCGCCCCCAGCGAACTCAAGCTCCTGCTGCACCTGTCGGCCTCGCCCGAGCAGGTCTTCTCCCGCCAGCAGCTCCTGGAGTACGTGTGGGAGCACAGCTACCACGCCGACGCCCGGCTCGTGGACGCGTGCGTCCGCCGGCTGCGCCACAAGATCGAGGACCCCGACGCCGCCCCCCGCTACATACAGACGGTGCGGGGCTTCGGCTACCGCTTCGGCCCCCTGTAGGGGGTGTACGAGGTGAGACGCATCGCGCCGCTCGGCCTGCGCACCCGGCTGATCGCGGCCTTCCTCCTGGTCGCCGCCATCACCGCGGTGTGCACGGCCGCCCTCACCTACCAGAAGGCTCGCAACGCGATCCTCACCCAGACCCAGGACACCGCCGTCTCCACCCTGCGCGACCAGATCGAGCAGGAGGGCATGCAACTGCCCATGGAGCAGGAGGAACTCCAGAGCCGCGTCAGCGACATCGCCAAGCGGGGCAAGCCGCACCCCTGGACGATCTTCGGCGAGTACGGCACGCTGCGGGCCTCCTCCAACATCAGCCCGACCACCTCCCCCCTGGTCACCGACGCGCTCCGCCGGAACGTGACGGTCCACCCGCACGGAGCCTTCCAGCGCGTCGAGGACCGCTTCGGCAACCCGTACCTCGTCGTCGCCATGGCGGCCGTCTTCGTCCACGACGGGGTCCGCGAGGCCACCGGCGTCGTCTTCTACGCCACCATGCCGCTCGATGCCGAACGGGCCACCGTCAAGGCCATGGTCGACGCCGCCCAGCAGGGAGCCGTCCCCGGCCTCGCCATCGCCCTGATCCCCGCGCTGCTCGCCGCGCGCAGCGTGCTCCGCCCGGTACGGGACATGCGCGAGGCCGCCCGGCAGATGGGCCGGGGCCGCCTGGACACCCGTATCGAGGTCCGGGGCGCCGACGAACTCGCCGGGCTCGCCCGCACCTTCAACGAGACCGCCCGCGCCCTCGAACAGTCCGTGACCGAACTCCAGGAGGCCGAGGTCAGGGCCCGCCGCTTCGCCGCCGACGTCTCGCACGAACTGCGCACCCCGCTCGCCGGGATGCTCGCCGTCACCGAGGTCCTCGACGAGGACGCCGAGCACTTCGACCCGGACACCGCGAAGGCCCTGCGGCTGATCAGCGCCGAGACCGGGAAGCTCGCCGTCCTCGTCGAGGACCTCATGGAGATCTCCCGCTTCGACGCCCGCGCCGCCGAGCTCAACCTCGACGTCGTGGACCTGGCCGAAGCCGTCCGCAAGACCCTGGAGCGCCGCCACTGGGACGACGGCAGGGTGCTCGTCGCCTCCGACCCGGCCGCCGAGGTCCGCGCCCGCCTCGACCCGCGCCGCTTCGACGTGATCCTCGCCAACCTCGTCGGCAACGCCCTCAGGCACGGCAGCGCACCCGTACGGGTCACCGTACGGACCGGCCCCGGGTCGGACGAGGACGGCGAGCGGCTGCTCATCGAGGTCGCCGACAGCGGGCCGGGCATCGCCCCCGAAGTGCTCCCGCACATCTTCGACCGCTTCTTCAAGGCCGACGCGGCCCGCACCCGCTCGGCGGGCAGCGGCCTCGGCCTCGCCATATCCCTGGAGAACGCGCGCCTGCACGGCGGCACACTCCGCGCGGCCAACGGGCCGGCCGGGGGAGCGGTGTTCACCCTCGACATGCCCCTGGAGGCCCGCGCATGACCCGGGTACGGGCGCTGGCCACCGCAGCCGCGCTGCTGGGCCCGCTGTTGCTCGCCGGATGCGGGATCAAGCCCACCGGGCCGGTCGACAGCGGCTCCGCCGCCACCGTGGTCGTGGCCGGCCCGGACGGCTTCTCCGTGCTCTACTTCCTCGGCCCGGGCGGCCGTCTCGTGCCGTCCCCGCAGCGGGACATGCCCAAGGTGCCGCCGTTCGAGGTGCTCAACCGGCTGCTCGACGGCCCCGGCCAGCGCGAGCAGGAAGCGGGGCTCACCACCGAGGTCCCTTCGCTCCACGGCTGGCGCCTGGACTCCGCAGCGGTCTCCTTCGGGCCGCGGAACGAGATCACCGCGCGGCTGCCGTTCGCGGCCGAGGACCTGACGGACAACGCCCGCCGCCAGCTGGTGTGCAGCCTCGCCTCCACGGGAGCGAAGGGGGCCCGGATCACGGTCGTGCTCAAGGGGCCCACGGGCTCCCTCGAAGCGGTCGGCTGCGACGGCCTGCCGTAGGGCCTGTCCGGCGGCCCGGGCCCGGACCGTCCCCTTGCGCGGAAGGGCCGGCGGCCGCCACCGTGGCCCCATGGATCAGGTGGATCACGCCGATGACGTCCCCGACGTCTTCGACCCCCGCGTCTACGCCGAGGGCGTCCCCCACGAGCGCTACCGGCTGCTGCGCGAGCGGCACCCGGTGGCCTGGCAGGCGGAGCCCGAGATCCTGGGCTGGCCCGTCGGCCCCGGCTTCTGGGCCGTCACCCGGCACTCGGACGTCGTACGCGTCCTGCGCGACCACCGCACGTACTCCTCCTGGCTGGGCGCCACCCAGATCCGCGACCCCGACCCGGCCGACCTGCCCTTCCTGCGCCGCACCATGCTCAACCAGGATCCCCCCGACCACGGCGGGCTGCGCCGGCTCGTCTCCCGCGCCTTCACCCCCGCCCGGGTCGACGCCTTCGCGGGCCGCGTCCGGGACCGCGCCCGATCCCTGCTCGCCGCCGCCCGGGACGGCGCCGAGGACGGCTCCGCAGACCTGGTGCGGACCGTCACCGACGAGTACGCCCTGCTGAACCTCACCGACCTGCTGGGCGTCCCGGCCTCCGACCGCGCCCTGCTGCTCGAATGGACCGTACGGATCATCGGCTACCAGGACCCCGAGGACGCCCCGGCCCCGCTCCTCGACCCCGACGGCAAACCCCTCAACCCGCGCTCCCCGGCCCTGCTCGGCGAGATGTTCGCGTACGCCCGCGAACTCGCCGCCCACAAGCGCGCACACCCCGGCGACGACGTGATGACCGCCCTGGCCCTGGCCGGACTCGACCCGGCCGAACTGGAGATGTTCTTCTTCCTGCTCACCGTCGCCGGCAACGACACCGTGCGCAGCGCCGCCCCCGGAGGCCTGCTGGCGCTCGCCGGTGACCCGGACGCCTACCGGACGCTCGCCGACGGGCGCGCCCCGCAGGACCGGGCCGTCGAGGAACTGCTGCGCGTCCACCCGCCGGTGCTCAGCTTCCGCCGCACGGCGGCCGTGGACACCACGCTCGCCGGACGGTCGATCCGGGCCGGGGACAAGGTCGTGGTCTTCCACGCCTCCGCCAACCACGACGGACACGTCTTCACCGACCCCGGCCGGCTCGACCTGAACCGCACGCCCAACCCGCACGTCTCCTTCGGCGACGGCCCGCACGTCTGCCTCGGCGCCCACTTCGCCCGGCTCCAGCTGCGCACCCTCTACGAGGAGTGGTGCGCGGCCATGCCCCCGCCCGAACTGGCGGGTGCTCCACGCCGGTTGGTCTCCAACTTCATCAACGGGATCACACGGCTGCCGCTACGGGTGTCCGGGCCGCCGAGGTGACGTCCGCGACCAGTTCCGACACGTCGGGCCCGTAGGCGTCCGAGTTGACCACCTTCAGCACGAGGCAGAAGGAGTTCCCGTCGTACTTGCGGGCCAGCTTGTGGTGGTGCCTGGCCAGGTAACGGGCGGCGGCCTGGTTGCTGTTGGCGGTCTGCCCCGACAGCAGGAACACCGGCCGCGAGCCCCGCTCCGTCGTCAGCCGCGCCAGCAGCACGTACTCGACCAGACCTCGCTGCCAGCGGTACGTCTCCCCGCCGACGCGGATGGACCCCCGGTCCGGACCGGGCTCGGTGGACACGTCGACGTGCACCCCCGGGAGCATGGAGGTCAGGTGCGCCGTCGTCCGGGCGTTTGACACCGGCCCGCCGACGCAGAACTCGGCCCGCTCGCCGAAGCCCTGGCGGGCGGTGTCGTGGGTGACGATCTGGAGGTTCGCCCCGCAGTCCTTGATCAGCGCGGATATCTCCAGCAGTGCGAAGGCATCGTTGCGGTGCAGGGACGCATCGGTGCCGCCCATCTGCCGGTTGACCACGAACAGGCAGTCGGAGCCGGTGGGCAGGCCGAAGAAGGCCTGCTTGCGGCGCAGCGCCCGCCGCCACTGGTAGGTCCGGGTGAACCAGCCGAAACCGCCGCTGACGGCGGTGGCTATCACCCCGAGCACGATGTTGCGCAGGTCGTCGTTCATGCGCGGGATGCTAAGGCATCCGGGTGGCGGGTTCACGGGGCCGGTACCGCTCAGGTGGGGTGCGGGCGGGCCCGGAGCCACCGGACCGCGTCCGCACCCGGACGCCCTCGGTGCGGCACGGCCGCGCCGACCGGCGAACCGGGCCGCGCATTCGATGCCCTGACGGGGTGCCAGTACGGCCGCTAGGCTCGGCGCACGCTGCCACTGGAGGTCCGGATGCACCGTCCCGCCGCACGTCAGTTAGCGCTCGTCGCCCTCGCCGGAGCACTCGTCTCCACCGGGGCCGCCGCCCCGCCCGGCAACACGGGCACCCCGGCCAAGGTGCCCGTCGCGGCCGGCTACGGCGGGGCCGTCGCCAGCGTCGACGCCGACGCCTCCGCCGCGGGCATCGCCGTGCTGCGCTCCGGCGGCAACGCGGTGGACGCGGCCGTCGCCACCGCCGCCGCACTCGGGGTCACCGAGCCGTACTCGGCGGGCATCGGCGGAGGCGGCTACTTCGTCTACTACGACGCCGGGTCCCGCCGCGTGCACACCATCGACGGCCGCGAGACCGCCCCCGCCACCGCCACGTCCACCCTCTTCCAGGAGAACGGCGTCCCGATCCCCTTCGCGGAGGGCCAGACCAGCGGCCTGGGCGTCGGCGTCCCCGGCACCCCCGCCACCTGGAAGAGCGCACTCGACGCCTGGGGCACCCGACCGCTCGGCCAACTGCTGCGCCCCGCCGAGAAACTGGCCCGCGACGGCTTCACCGTGGACGCCACCTTCCGCTCCCAGACCGCCGCCAACGAGGCCCGGTTCAGGGACTTCCCGGACACCGCGAAGCTGTTCCTGCCGGGCGGAGCCCTGCCGGTGGTCGGCTCCACCTTCAAGAACCCCGACCTGGCCGCCACGTACGAGGAACTCGGCCGCAAGGGCACCGGCGCGCTCTACCGGGGCCCGCTCGCCGAGGACATCGTCCGGGCCGTCCGCACGCCCCCGGTCGACCCGGCCGCCACCCGCAAGGTCCGGGCCGGCGACCTGACCAGCGGGGACCTGAGGGCGTACGGGACCAAACGGCAGGCCCCGACCCGGATCGGCTACCGAGGCCTGGACGTCTACAGCATGGCGCCGTCCTCCTCCGGCGGCACCACCGTCGGCGAGGCCCTGAACATTTTGGAGGGCAGCGACCTCTCGAAGCTCTCCGAGGCCCAGTACCTGCACCGCTTCATCGAGGCCTCCAGGATCTCCTTCGCCGACCGGGGCCGCTGGGTCGGCGACCCGGCCGCGCAGGACGTCCCGACGAAGGAACTGCTCTCCCAGGCGTACGCCGACTCGCGTGCCTGCCTGATCAAGCCCGACTCCACCCTGACCAGCCCGCTGGCCCCCGGCGATCCGCACAGCCCCGCGCCCTGCGCCACCACCGGGCAGGCCGCCCCGACCACCTACGAGGGTGAGAACACCACCCACCTGACGGTCGCAGACCGCTGGGGCAACGTGGTCTCCTACACCCTGACCATCGAGTCCACCGGCGGCAGCGCGATCACGGTGCCGGGCCGCGGCTTCCTGCTCAACAACGAGCTGACGGACTTCTCCTTCGCCCCGGCCGCCCCCGGAGTGCCGGACCCGAACCTGCCCGGCCCGGGCAAGCGGCCGCGCTCCTCGATGTCCCCGACGATCGTCCTCCAGGACGGCCGGCCGGTCCTGGCCGTCGGCTCCCCGGGCGGCGCCACCATCATCACCACCGTCCTGCAGACCCTGACCGGCCATCTGGACCGGGGCCTGCCGCTCGTCGACGCGATCGCCGCACCGCGGGCCAGCCAGCGCAACCAGACCACCACCGAGCTGGAGCCGGGCCTGTGGGACAGCCCGCTGCGCGCGGAGCTGGAGGCCCTGGGCCAGGGCTTCCGGCAGAACCCCGAGATCGGCGCCGCCACGGGCGTCCAGCGTCTGCCGGACGGCCGCTGGCTGGCGGCCGCCGAAACCACCCGCCGCGGCGGCGGCTCGGCGATGGTCGTACGCCCGCACGGCAAGCCGTAACCCGTCACGGCTACAGGGCGGTCAGGATCCTCGGGCCGTCGGCGGTGATCGCGACCGTGTGCTCCGCGTGCGCGGCGCGGCTGCCGTCGGTGGTGCGCAGGGTCCAGCCGTCCCCGTCGCAGGTGTAGTCGTCCGTACCGCCCGCGATCAGCATCGGCTCGATCGCCAGGACCATGCCGGGGCGCAGCCGAACGCCGCGCCCCGGCGGGCCCTCGTTGGGGACGCCCGGGTCCTCGTGCATGGTGCGGCCCACGCCGTGGCCGCCGAAGCCGTCGGGGATCCCGTACCCGGCGCGGCGGCACACCGTGCCGATCGCGTGGGCGATGTCGCCGATCCGGTTGCCCGGCACGGCGGCGGCGATGCCGGCCGCGAGGGCCGCCTCCGCAACCCGGATGAGCCGCAGGTCGGCGGGGCGGGGCCGGCCGACCGTGAAGCTGACGGCCGCGTCCCCCACCCAGCCGCCCAGCTTCGCGCCGCAGTCGATGCTGACCAGGTCGCCGTCGCGCAGCCGGTATCCGTTCGGGACGCCGTGCACGATCGCGTCGTTGACCGAGGTGCAGACCACCGCCGGGAAGGGCACCGGAGCGAACCGCGGCCGGTAGCCCAGGAAGGGCGAGGTGGCGCCCGCCTCGCGCAGCACGGCCCGCGCCACCCGGTCCAGTTCCAGCAGGGAGACACCGACTCCGGCGCTCTCGCGCACGGCGGCCAGGGCGTGCGCGACCACCCGGCCCGCGGCGCGCATCTCGTCGATCGACCGGTCCGTCTTCAGTTCCATCATGCCAATAACTATACCGGTATAACTTTACCGGGATACTTATTGGCGTGGCGGGGTAGGCTGGCCACATGGTGCGTACCCCCCTGACCCCGGAAGAGCGCGAGCGCGGCGAGCGGCTGGGCGCGCTGCTGCGGGAAGCCCGCGGCGCGCGCAGCATGGTCGAGGTCGCGGCCGGCGCCGGGCTGTCCGCCGAGACCCTCCGCAAGATCGAGACCGGCCGGGCGCCCACGCCCGCCTTCTTCACCGTCGCCGCCCTCGCCGAGGCCCTCGGGCTCTCCCTGGACGACGTGATCCGCCGCTGCGCCCTGGTGCCCGCCTGACGTCCGGGCCCGTGTCGTTCTCCGGCGTGCTGCGATGACCGAGGGTTAGGCTCACGCCATGACTGGGACCGCGACTCTCGACGAGCTCAACCGGGGCAGGTACGTCAGCCTCACCACCTTCCGCAAGGACGGCACGCCCGTCGCCACGCCGGTGTGGGCGGTGGCCGACGCGAATGCCGGTGAGCTGTACGTGTGGACGCGCACGGACACCTGGAAGGTGAAACGGATCCGCAACAACGCGCGGGTCACCGTCGCGCCGTGCGACGTGAAGGGGCGGGTGGCCGAGGGGGCGCCGGTGGCGGAGGGCGAGGCGAGGCTCCTGGACGAGGCGGGTCTGAAGCGGGTGCGCAAGCTGATGTCCCGCAAGTACACGTGGCAGTTCTGGGCGCTGGACCTGCCCGCCGCGGTGGTCCGACTGGGGAAGCGGCCGCACACCGCGATCGCCGTCAAGGTTTGAAGTGGGCGTAGCCCGCCCGTAACACTCGTGCGATCGAATGCGGTCCATGGAGACCGCGACTTCGCTGGTGATCATACAACTCGCCGACTATTTGCGGGGGTTGACGCAGAGGCTGGATCCGGGGGCGGGTTGGTACGGCGAGTTCCTGCGCCGGGACCCGGACGGCGTGCGGGCCTGCCTCGACGGGCGCGCGATGGCGCCGTGGGACGTGGTGGAGTCCCTCCTCGCGGACCTGGCGGTGGCCCGGGGCGCGGAGTTCGCCGGGCGGGAGACCGCGTACGCGGCCCGGCTGCGGGCGGCGGCCGTCACGGCCTGGGACCGGCTGCCGGGCGGCGAAGCGGAGCTGCGGACGCTGCTGGCGGCGTCGGCGGCGCAGCGCGCGGACTCGGAGGCGGCCCTGCGGCACCTCACGGCGCGGCTCTCCGCCACGAGCGACCCGGCGCAGGCGGAAGCCCTGTCCCGGGAGCTGGCGTGGACCCGCGACGACGCCACCCGTGCCACGTCCCGCCAGGCCGACCTGACGTCCCGCCTGGCCGCCGTGTCCCCTGCCGGGGAAGCGGCCCAGGCCCCTGCGGCCCCGGCCGCGCCGGGTCCCGCGGTGCCCGGCGGCCCAGCGGGCACGGGATCCGTTCCCGGCCCGGACCGACCGAGGCCTCCGGAGGCGGGGCCCGCACGCACCGGCTCCGCCGACGGAGCGCCCCGGCCGGGGCCCGCTGCGCCCGTGAACCCCGTTCCGGCGGGCGCCGGTGCCCGGTCCCCCGGGGACGAGCCGCTGGAAGGGGTCCCGCGGCAGCGGGTGCCCGAGGACGGTGAACGGCCCGTCGGGCGCGCCGAGGGGCGGTGGCTGCGGGGCGGGCGCCGCTCGGGGGGCGCCCGGTACGCCGGTTCGGCGGCCCCCGAGCCCCCGGTCTTCACCCCGCCGCCGGGCGCCGACGAGACGGCTCCGAACCCCGCCCCGCGCGGAGCCCGCTTCGGCAGCCCCCGCGAGCAGGCCCCGGCGGACGCCGGCCACCGCGAACCGCCCCCGCCGGGCCGGCGGACCGAGCCCCCGGCGGGGACGCCGACCGGGTGGGGCGGCCCCGCACCGGACGTTTTCCCCGGGGACCCCACAGGAGTCCGGCCGGTCCCGGGCGGGCCCGTGACGGGAGGTCCGGCAGGGCGGGGCGCGCCGGTGGCGGCCGGGTTCCCCGGGGATCCGGCGGGAGTCGTGGTGGGGGTGGCGGCCGGGCAGGCCGGCCCGGTGCCGGGTGGCTTCCCGGGCGGTCCAGGGGCCGGGGCGGGCCCGGGCAGCCCCGTGGTGGGGAGGTATCCCGAGTCTGCGGCGGGAGGTCCGGCAGGGCGCGGCGAGCCGGTTGTGGGTGGGTTCCCCGGGGATCCGGCGCGAGTCGTGGCGGGGGTGGCGGCCGGGCACGGCGGCCCGGTGCCGGGTGGCTTCCCGGGCGGTCCAGGGGCCGGGGCGGGCCCGGGCAGCCCCGTGGTGGGGAGGTATCCCGAGTCTGCGGCGGGAGG
>NZ_JBIWFI010000033.1:62994-104555 GCF_044762985.1 Streptomyces sp. NPDC096339
GGTCCGGCAGGGCGGGGTGGGCCGGTCGTGGGTGGGTTCGCCGGGGCGTCCGCAGGAGCTCCGGCAGGGCTGGGTGAGCCCGTGGCGGGTGGTGTTCCCGGGGGGAACGCAGGGGTGGGCGCGGGGGGTTCCGTGCCGGGGGTCGTGGAGGCGCTGCTCGCGCTGCGTGCGCAGCACCGCAGCGGCGAGGCGCACGCCCTGCTGTGCGAGGCCGCGGCCTGGCCCGCCGGGCGACTGCCCGCGCTGGCCGCCGAGTTGCACCGGGCCGGACTCGCGGCCGACTGGGCCACCCTGCTCTGGGAGGCGGCCTCGCTCCCGCCCGAGCGCCTCGCCGCCGCGGCGGCCGCCCTCGGCGAGGCCGGCCGCGAGGCCGACTGCGACCTGCTGCTGCGCCAGGGCGCGGCCCGCCCCGCCGCCGAGATCGCCGACGCCGCCCTCGCCCTCGGCGGCGCGGGCCGGGACCGCGAGGCCCAGGCCCTGCTCGGCGCCTACGTCCGGCTGCACACCGCCGAGGAGTCCGCCGCCCTGGCCCGTCAGGACCCGCAGTGGTTCGCCCCGCGCCTGCTGCGCGCGGCCCGCGCGCTGTCCGGAGCCCATCACCGCGACCTGTCCCACGCCCTGCGGGTGTCCGGCGTCGCCCTTGCCTGAGCCCAGGGCCTGCCTTCACCCCTCTGCCCCGCGATGCTCCGGGCGACGACGGGAACGTGACGACAGGCCCCAGGCCCGCCGCCCGGACCGGTCGCCGCGCGCCGCCGCGCGCCGTGCCTTCGTGGTGCGTGCTCCCATCGCGCTCCGCTCCCGGCACACCCGCACTTCAGCGGCCCGTCAACCGGTCGCTCGGCGACCGCAAACGACCGCGTGGTGACGTAACTTGATCGACTACTCCAACTGCGCAAGGTGGTCTTGCCCCAGGCTGTGACGAGGCCTACGTTCTACTCCCTACGTACATCGTCTACGTGCGTAGAACCGGCGTTCCCGTCGCGAGGAGCAGCTCATGGCCCAAGTCGTCCGCGCCGCGCTGGTCCAGGCCACCTGGACCGGAGACACCGACTCGATGATCGCCAAACACGAGGAGCACGCCCGCCGCGCCGCCGCCCAGGGCGCGCAGATCATCGGCTTCCAGGAGGTGTTCAACGCCCCCTACTTCTGCCAGGTCCAGGAGCCCGAGCACTACCGCTGGGCCGAGGCAGTCCCCGACGGTCCGACCGTCCGCCGCATGCAGGACCTGGCCCGCGAGACCGGCATGGTCATCGTCGTCCCGGTCTTCGAACTCGAAAGCGCCGGCTTCTACTACAACACCGCCGCCGTCATCGACGCCGACGGCAGCTACCTCGGCAAGTACCGCAAGCACCACATCCCCCAGGTCAAGGGATTCTGGGAGAAGTACTACTTCCGCCCGGGAAACCTCGGCTGGCCCGTCTTCGACACCGCGGTCGGCAAGGTCGGCGTCTACATCTGCTACGACCGCCACTTCCCGGAGGGATGGCGCCAACTGGGCCTGGCGGGCGCGCAGCTGGTCTACAACCCGTCGGCCACCTCCCGGGGCCTGTCCGCGTACCTGTGGCAGCTGGAGCAGCCCGCCTCCGCCGTCGCCAACGAGTACTTCGTCGCCGCCATCAACCGCGTCGGCCAGGAGGAGTACGGCGACAACGACTTCTACGGGACCAGCTACTTCGTCGACCCGCGCGGCCAGTTCGTCGGCGACGTCGCCAGCGACAAGGAGGAGGAACTCCTCGTCCGCGACCTCGACTTCGGCCTCATCGAAGAGGTCCGCACCCAGTGGGCGTTCTACCGCGACCGCCGCCCCGACGCCTACGGAGGGCTCGTACAGCCGTGACCAACCCCACCCCGCTCCACAGCCGCCACCGCACCGTCATGCCCGACTGGCTCGCGCTCTACTACAAGCACCCCATCGAGCTCACCCACGGCGAGGGCCGCCACGTCTGGGACTCCGACGGCAACCGCTACCTCGACTTCTTCGGCGGCATCCTCACGACGATGACCGCCCACGCCCTGCCCGAGGTCACCAAGGCCGTCTCCGAACAGGCCGGGCGGATCATCCACTCCTCCACCCTCTACCTCAACCGGCCGATGATCGAGCTGGCCGAGCGGGTGGCGGCCCTGTCGGGGATCCCCGACGCCCGGGTCTTCTTCACCACCTCCGGCACCGAGGCCAACGACACCGCCCTGCTGCTCGCGACGGCGTACCGCCGCTCCAACCAGATCCTGGCGATGCGCAACAGCTACCACGGCCGGTCCTTCTCCACCGTCTCGATCACCGGCAACCGCGCCTGGTCCCCGACCAGCCTCTCGCCGCTCCAGACGTACTACGTCCACGGCGCGGTCCGCACCCGGGGCCCCCTCGCCCACCTCGACGACGCCGCCTTCACCGCCGCCGCCGTCGCGGACCTCGAAGACGTACTGGGCCAGGCCCGCGGGGGAGTGGCCGCCCTCATCGCCGAGCCGATCCAGGGCGTCGGCGGTTTCACCTCCCCGCCCGACGGCCTGTACGGGGCCTTCCGCGAGGTCCTCGACCGCCACGGCATCCTGTGGATCAGCGACGAGGTGCAGACCGGCTGGGGCCGTACCGGCGAACACTTCTGGGGCTGGCAGGCCCACGCCCAGAACGGCCCGCCGGACATCCTCACCTTCGCCAAGGGCATCGGCAACGGCATGTCCATCGGCGGGGTCGTGGCCCGCGCCGAGGTGATGAACTGCGTCGACTCCAACTCCATCTCCACCTTCGGCGGTTCACCCGTCACCATGGCCGCGGGCGTCGCCAACCTCGCCTACCTCCTGGAGCACGACCTCCAGGGCAACGCCCGCCGCGTCGGCGGCCTGCTCCTGGAGCGGCTGCGGGCGATCTCCGCGCACGTGCCCGCCGTACGGGAGGTCCGCGGCCGGGGCCTGATGGCCGGCCTGGAACTCACCAGGCCCGGCACCGACCAGGCCGACCCCGACGCGGCCGGCGCCGTACAGGAGGCCGCCCGCGAACGCGGCCTGCTGATCGGCAAGGGCGGCGGCCACAACACCAGCGTGCTGCGCATCGCGCCGCCGCTCTCCCTCACCGTCGCCGAGGCGGAAGAGGGCGCCGACATCCTCGAACAGGCCCTGCACAGCATCCAGTAGAGGGGGACGCACCGCACATGAGCATCCGCACCCTGATCCGCGGCGGCCTCGTCGTCACCGCGGCCGACGAACTGCACGCGGACGTCCTCATCGAGGACGGCCGCGTCGCGGCCCTCGCCGCACACGGCTCGGCGGCCGCCGAGGCCTGGACGGCCGACCGCACGCTCGACGCGAGCGGGAAGTACGTCATCCCCGGCGGGGTCGACGCGCACACCCACATGGAACTGCCCTTCGGCGGGACCTCCGCCTCGGACACCTTCGAGACGGGCACCCGGGCCGCCGCCTGGGGCGGCACCACCACCATCGTCGACTTCGCCGTGCAGAGCGTGGGCCACGCCCTGCGCGAGGGGCTCGACACCTGGTACGCCAAGGCGGACGGGCAGTGCGCGATCGACTACGCCTTCCACATGATCCTCTCGGACGTCAACGAGGGCACCCTCAAGGAGATGGACCTCCTCATCGGCGAGGGGGTCACCTCCTTCAAACTGTTCATGGCCTACCCCGGCGTCTTCTACAGCGACGACGGGCAGATCCTGCGCGCCATGCAGCGGGCCTCCGGCAACGGCGGGCTGATCATGATGCACGCCGAGAACGGCATCGCGATCGACGTCCTCGTCGAACAGGCCCTGGCGCGCGGGGAGACCGACCCCCGCCACCACGGCGAGGTCCGCAAGGTGCTCCTGGAGGCCGAGGCCACGCACCGCGCCATCCAGCTCGCCCGCGTGGCCGGTTCCCCGCTGTACGTGGTCCACGTCTCGGCGGAGGAGGCCGTCGCCGAGCTGGCCGCCGCCCGCGACAAGGGGCTGCCCGTCTTCGGGGAGACCTGCCCGCAGTACCTGTTCCTGTCCACCGACAACCTCGCGGAGCCCGACTTCCAGGGCGCCAAGTACGTCTGCTCCACCCCGCTGAGGCCGCGGGAGCACCAGGCGGCGTTGTGGCGGGGGCTGCGCACGAACGACCTCCAGGTGGTCTCCACCGACCACTGCCCGTTCTGCTTCCGCGGTCAGAAGGAGCTGGGCCGGGGCGACTTCTCCAAGATCCCGAACGGGCTGCCGGGGGTGGAGAACCGCATGGACCTCCTCCACCAGGCGGTCGTCGACGGGCACATCGGCCGCCGCCGCTGGATCGAGATCGCCTGCGCGACCCCTGCCCGGATGTTCGGCCTCTACCCGCAGAAGGGCACCATCGCGCCGGGTTCCGACGCCGACATCGTCCTCTACGATCCGCACGCCGAGCAGGTCATCTCCGCCGAGACCCACCACATGAACGTGGACTACTCGGCGTACGAGGGCAAGCGGATCACCGGACGCGTCGACACCGTGCTCTCGCGCGGCGAACTCGTCATCGACCGGCGCGAATTCACCGGCCGGGCCGGCCACGGGGCGTACATCCCCCGATCCACCTGTCAGTACCTGTAAGCCGCTCGGACCCGCAAGGAGCCACCCCATGGACTTCGGCCTCGTCCTGCAAACCGATCCGCCCGCCTCGCAGGTGGTCAGCCTCATGCGCCGCGCCGAGCGCAACGGCTTCCGCTACGGATGGACCTTCGACTCCGCCGTGCTGTGGCAGGAGCCGTTCACCATCTACAGCCAGATCCTGGAGCACACCCAGAAGCTCCACGTCGGCCCCATGGTCACCAACCCCGGCACCCGCACCTGGGAGGTCACCGCCTCCACCTTCGCCACCCTCAACGACATGTTCGGCAACCGCACCGTCTGCGGGATCGGGCGCGGCGACTCGGCGATGCGGGTCGCCGGGCGCAAACCCAACACCCTGGCCCGGCTCGGCGAGGCCATCGACGTCATCCGGGACCTGGCCGAGGGCCGCGAGGCCGTGGTCGACGGCAACCCCATCCGGATCCCCTGGATCCGGGACGGGAAGCTGCCCGTCTGGATGGCCGCGTACGGGCCGAAGGCCCTCGCCCTGGCGGGCCAGAAGGCGGACGGCTTCATCCTCCAGCTCGCCGACCTCTACCTCACCGAGTGGATGGTGAAGTCGGTCCGGCAGGCGGCGGTCGAGGCGGGACGCGACCCGGACGCGATCACCATCTGCGTGGCGGCCCCCGCGTACGTCGGCGAGGACCTCGAACACGCCCGCGACCAGTGCCGCTGGTTCGGCGGGATGGTCGGCAACCACGTAGCCGATCTCGTCGGCCGCTACGGAGAGCACTCCTCGATGGTCCCCGACGAGCTCACCGAGTACATCAAGGCCCGCGAGGGCTACGACTACAGCCACCACGGCCGCGCCGGGAACCCGTCCACCGATTTCGTCCCGGACGAGATCGTCGACCGGTTCTGCCTGCTGGGCCCGGCCGAGGCGCACATCGAGAAGCTGCGGGCCCTGCGCGACCTCGGAGTGGACCAGTTCGCGGTCTACGACATGCACGACGCGAAGGAGGCGACGATCGACGCGTACGGGCAGGACATCATCCCCGTGCTGCGCGACTGACGGCCGGACGGCACCCGCTGGCCCGTCTCGGGCCCTGCCGCGAGGAGCCCGGGCCCGGCGCGAATGCGCGCCCCCGGCCCGGGTAGGCGCCGTACGGAGCCACGTGCGGAAGGGGGTCCCCATGGATTCCACAGCGGAGGGCGACCGGTTCACCGTAGAGGTGCGACGGCTGCCCGGGGCCATCGTCCTGAAGCTCGTCGGCGAGCTGGACCACGACACGGCCGAGCCGTTGAGGCAGGCGCTGGGAGCCGTTCCCGCCGACGGCGGACGCCGGGTGCTGGTGGACTTCTCCGACGTGGGCTTCTGCGATTCGACGGGACTGAACGTCCTGCTGCAGGGCCGTCTCATCGCCGAGAGGGCCGGAACCACGATCGAGGTGGTGGGCCTGCGCCGGCCGGTCGAGCGCATGTTCCGCATCACCGGAGTCGACGAGATCTTCCCCGTGTACGCCGACGTCGCCGAGGCACTGGCAGCGCGGCACCCCTAGCGGAGGCGCACCATGAGCGAGCGCCGTTCACCGGAACGGAGTCGGGTCTTCGTACTGGGCCCCGACGCCGAGAACGTCGTCACACAGTGCCTCGACTTCACCCGGAGCGCCCTGACCGACTGGGAGTGGATGCCGGCCCGGGGCGATGACGCGGACGCCGACGAGTGCGCCGAAGACGTGCTCCTCCTGGTGTCCGAACTGGTGGCCAACGCCCGCCTGCACGGCGGCGGGCCCAGCTCGCTCGTGCTCCTGCGCACCGGTGACGGCCTGCGCATCGAGGTGACCGACCGGAGCACCGTGCTCCCGGTACGCAGGCGCAACACGCACCCCGCCCGGCCAGGCGGCCACGGGCTGCTCATCGTGGACCGGCTGGCACGGCGCTGGGGCGCGGAACCGCTGGACGGCGGGAAGCGCGTATGGCTGGAGGTCGCCGTACCCGGCCGGAGCGTCCCGGAGGACGACTGAGCCACCCCTCCGGTGGAGCGTCCCGTAGGACGACTGAGCTACCCCTCCGGCGGAGCATCCCGGAGGACGACTGAGCTACCCCTCCGGCTCCGCCGCGGGCTCGTCGGCCGCGGGCTCGTCGTCGGTCAGCAGCCCGGTCCGCAGCGTCGTCATGATCCGGCCGAGCAGCCGGGACACCTGCATCTGGGAGACGCCGAGCCGGTCGCCGATCTCCGCCTGGGTGAGGTCCTGCCCGAAGCGCAGCGAGAGGATCAGCCGGTCGCGTTCGCCGAGTTCGGCGAGGAGCGGCTTGAGGGACTCCAGGCTTTCGATCAGGTCGTACGCGGGTTCCTCGACCCCGAGCGAGTTCGGTGAGGTGCCGGCCTCAGGCTCGTCGCCGGTGGGCCTGTCGAAGGACCCCGCGGTGTATCCGTTGGCGGCCCGGCGCCCCTCGACCACGGAGTGGTCGTCGATGCCCAGGCGCTCCGCGAGCTCGTGGTCGGTGGGCTGCCGGCCCAGCCGCTGCTCCAGGGCGTCGTGCGCCTTGGCGATGTCGAGCCGCAGCTCCTGCATGCGCCTGGGAACCTTCACCGCCCACGAGGTGTCACGGAAGAACCGCTTCATCTCTCCGACGACGGTGGGCAGCGCGAACGTCGCGAACTCGACCCCGCGCTCGACGTCGTACCGGTTGATGGCCTTGATCAGGCCGATCGTGCCCACCTGGACGATGTCCTCCAGTGGCTCGCTGCGGCCCCGGAACCGCCGGGCGGCGTACTTCACCAGGCTGAGGTTGAGTTCGACGAGCGTGTTGCGCACGTACGAGTACTCGGCGGTGCCCTCGGTGAGTTCGTTCAGCCGCCGGAACAGCGAGACCGACAGGGTCCGGGCCTCGGAGGTGCTCACTCCGAGCGGATCACCGGGGATGTCCGTGGCGATGGCGCTGTACACGGTATGGACGGGCTCCGCGGTTGCGCGGGAACTGGCTGACATGGGAATCCTCCGACGGATCGGGTCCGGCGCCTGCCCGGCGCATCGGGGCCGTCGTGGCCTTCGAGGGGGATATACCCCCCGAAGGACCGCCCGACCCGTCCCATCACGGTGCGTCACCGCTGGAGGACCGTCCGCACGCCGGGGGCGCAGGCGCTCCAACGGCAGGGTGTCCGGATCCTCACGGACGGTGGCCACGGTGCCGGCCACCGTCACGGCCGCGATGACGGCCGGGGCGATGGCGATGGACATGGCGGCGGCGGCCGGTTCACCCGGAGTACACCCGGCGGCCGGGCGGCCGCCGGAACCGGCGGTGGGGATTGTCGTCCGGGCGTGCTTTGCTGGGGGCATGATCAATGAGTTCCTGGCCAAGCGCCTGTCCGATGTGGAAGAGGCCGTCCGCAAGGCGGCGGCGGTCGAGATCACGCCGAGGTTCCGGCAGTTGGCCGAGCACGAGGTCGACCAGAAGAGCGGCCCGCACGACCTGGTGACCGTCGCCGACCGGAAGGCCGAGGAGCACCTGACGGCCTCCCTCACCCGGCTCCTGCCCGGCTCCGTCGTGGTCGGCGAGGAAGCCGTGCACGCCGACCCGACCGTGTACGGGGCGCTGCGCGGGGACGCCCCCGTGTGGATCGTGGATCCGGTCGACGGCACGCGGCAGTTCGTCGAGGGCGACCCCGCCTTCTGCACCCTGGTGGCGCTCGCCCAGCACGGCGAGATCTTCGCCTCCTGGACCTTCGCCCCCGCCCTGGACGAGCTGGCCACCGCCGTGCGCGGGGAGGGCTCGTACGTGAACGGCGAGCGGATCCACAGCGGTTCACCCGAGCCGGGCGCCGACCTGCGCGTCGCCGTGGCCCACCCGCTGTACACCACCGACGAGCAGAGGCGCGTCCTGTCCCGGCTGGACGTGCCCGGGGTCGCGGCCCGGCCCTGCGGTTCGGCGGGCCTGGAGTACCTGAAGGTGGCCCGCGGCGAGGTGGACGCGCTGGCCTTCACCTGGCCCTCGGCCTGGGACCACGCGGCCGGCCTGCTGCTGGTCACCGAGGCAGGCGGGACGCACAGCACCGTCGACGGGGTCCCCTTCCGGGTGGACCGGGACAACGCGCTGCCCTTCGCGATCGGCCGCGACGAGGCCACCACCTTCCGCATCCGGGACCTGCTGCGCTCGGAATAGCCCGTACACACACCGCCCGCCGGGGCCGCCGCAGTCCCGGCGGCCGGAGCGGGCGCAATATCCTGGAGGCGCAGGCGCCGCCGGACGAAGGAGTCGCAAGTGCCGTCGATTCTCGATGCGGTCGTGGTGGGGGCGGGGCCCAACGGGCTGACGGCCGCCGTTGAACTGGCCCGGCGCGGCTTCTCGGTGGCCGTCTTCGAAGCCGGGGAGACGGTCGGCGGCGGGGCCAGGACCGAGGAGCTCACCCTCCCGGGCTTCCGGCACGACCCCTGCTCGGCGGTCCACCCGCTCGGCGTCGGCTCGCCGGTCTTCGCGACGATGCCGCTGAAGCGGTACGGGCTGGAGTGGCTGCACGCCCCGCTGCCCATGGCACACCCCTTCGACGACGGCACGGCGGCCGTGCTGTCCCGCTCGGTCGCGGAGACCGCCGCGTCCTTCGGGCCGCGCGACGCGGGCACGTACCGGCGTCTCGTCGAGCCGTTCCTGGGCAAGTGGGACACCCTCGCCCGGGACTTCATGTCCCTGCCGAGCACCGCGCTGCCCCGCGATCCGCTCACCCTCGCCCGGTTCGGGCTCGCCGGGCTGCCGCCCGCCACCTGGCTGCTGCGCCGCTTCCACGACGACCGGGCGAGGGCGCTGTTCGCCGGGCTCGTCGCGCACACCATCGCCCCGCTCGGCGCGATCGCCACCGGCGCCGTCGGCATGGTCTTCGCCCTCGCCGCCCACGCGAACGGCTGGCCGATGCCGCGCGGTGGCTCGCAGTCGATCTCCGACGCGCTCGCCGCGTACCTGCGCGACCTCGGCGGCACGGTCCACACCGGCTTCGAGGTCAAGCGGCTCGACGACCTCCCGCCGGCCCGGGCGTACGTCTTCGACACCTCGCCGACCGCGCTGGCCCGGATCGCCCGCCTGGGGCGCGCGTACGACGGATACAAGTACGGCGCCTCCGTCTTCAAGATCGACTACGCGCTGGACGGCCCCGTGCCGTGGACCGCGCAGGAGGCGCGCCGCGCCGGCACCGTCCAGGTCGGCCCGGGCAGCCGGGACATCGACGCGGCCCTGCAACTCGCCTCGGGCGGCCGGGCCCCCCGCAACCCCTTCCTCATCACGGCGCAACCCAGCCTCGTCGACCCGGGCCGGGCGCCCGCCGGCAAGCACGTGTTCTGGGCGTACGGACACGTCCCCGCGGGCTGGGACGGCGACCTCACCGAAGCCGTCGAACGCCAACTGGAGCGCTTCGCACCGGGTTTCCGTGATCGGGTCCTGGCGCGCGCCACCGCCGGGCCGCCGCAGCTCGCCGCCCGCAACCCCAACTACGTGGGCGGGGACATCGCCTGCGGCTCCGCCGCGGGACTCCAACTCCTGCTGCGGCCCAAGCTCTCCCTCACCCCGTACACGACGGCCCACCCGGCGGTCTTCCTGTGCTCCTCGGCCACCCCTCCGGGGCCGGGCGTGCACGGGATGTCCGGCCACAACGCGGCCAAGGCGGTCTGGCGCCGGCTGCGCGCCGCGTCCTGAGCCGCGAAGGAGCCGCGAACGAGCCGCGAACGACTGCGGACGAGAAAGGAACGATCATGGTGCGCGTGACCCTGGTCCAGGGGGACATCACCACTCAGCAGGCGGACGCGATCGTCAACGCCGCGAACTCCTCCCTCCTCGGAGGCGGTGGAGTCGACGGTGCCATCCACCGCCGCGGCGGCCCGGAGATCCTCGAGGCCTGCGAGGACCTGCGGCGCTCGCACTACGGCAAGGGCCTGCCGACGGGCCGGGCGGTGGCCACCACCGCGGGCCGGCTCCCGGCCGCGCACGTCATCCACACCGTCGGCCCGGTCTGGTCGAAGGAGGAGGACCGTTCCGAACTCCTGGCCTCGTGCTACCGGGAGTCGCTCCGGGTGGCTGACGAGCTGGGCGCCCGCACGGTGGCCTTCCCGGCGATCTCGACGGGCATCTACGGCTGGCCGATGGACGACGGAGCACGCATCGCGATCGAGACGGTGCGTGCCACCGAGACGTCCGTCGAGGAGGTCCTCTTCGTCCTCTTCGACGAGGCGGCCTACGAGGCGTTCGCGCGCCAACGGCCCTGACCCGAGCCGGTGGTGGCCCCCGTGCGTGACGTGCGGCCGGCGCCCACGTGCCGGTTCAGCCGGCCGCGGCCGGGCCGAACCACGTGGTGAGGGCGGTGCGGAGCGCGGCGGTGTCGAGGGTGGCGCCGGCATCCGAGGCCCAGGCGACGTGGCCGTCCGGGCGGACGAGGAGCGCCGCCGGGGCGGGGCTCTCGTCGGCCGGCCAGACGGGCCAGCGCTCGACCGCGGACCGGGCTTCGACGAGGTCGACCCGGTCGGCCCAGCCCGCGAAGGCCGCCGCCAGTCGGGGGCTGCCGCACAGGTCGAGCAGCACGGGGCGTGCCGTGCGCAGCAGTTCGAAGACGCGGGTGAGGCCGTCGCCGGTCTTCAGTTCGACGTCGGGCACCCGGCGGCCCGCCAGGGGGTGGCCGTCGGCGGCGGGGTACCGGACGTCCAGTGCGGTGATCATTCCGCCCAGGTGCCGGTTCACGTCGTCGTACGCGATGAGCGAACCCAGCACGTCGCGCAGCGCGTCGGTCTGAGGGCCCGGCCGGGTCAGCGCCGACTGGGCCCGGGTGTTGTGCAGGACGCGTGCCGCGACGGGGTGCCGCTCGGAGTGGTAGCTGTCCAGGAGGGTCTCCGGCGTCCGGCCGCGTATCACCGAGGCGAGCTTCCAGCCCAGGTTGACCGCGTCCTGCACGCCCAGGTTCAGTCCCTGGCCGCCGGCCGGGAAGTGGATGTGCGCCGCGTCACCGGCCAGCAGCACCCGGCCGTTCCGGTACCGGTCGGCCTGCCGTGCCGCGTCACCGAACCCGGAGACCCAGCGAGGGCTGTGCATGCCGAAGTCGGTGCCCGCGATCCTGAGCAGCGACTCCCGCAACCCCTCGAACGTCACCGGTTCCCCCTTGCCGGCGACACGGTCGTGCTCCGTGGTGATCACCCGGTACCAGCCCGGCTCCCAGGCGAACACCGAGAAGTCGCCCCCGGCTCGCCGCTGCATGAAGAGCGGTTCGGCCGGGGGATCGGCGAGTTCGACGTCGCCCAGCAGCGCGGTCAACGTCGCCGGGGTGCCGGGGAAGCCGATGCCCGCGAGCTTGCGCACCGTGCTGCGTCCGCCGTCGCAGCCGACCAGGTAGCGGGCGCGCAGCGGCGGCCCGGCGGCTCGCGGCCCACTCGTTTCGATGTCGATGCCGGAGGCGTCCTGACGGATCCCGGTCACCTCCGACGACCAGCGCACGTGTGTGCCCAGATCCTCGGCCCACTCCTCCAGCAGCCGCTCGACGGCCGACTGCATGAGCGCCAGCGACCTCGGGTACGTGCTCTCGAGCCCGTCGAAGTCCAGCCACAGCCCGGAGAAATGGCCGATCGGCCGCTGCGTGCCGGCCCGCATGAAGCGGTCCAGGCCGCCTCGCTGGTCCAGTACCTCCATCGTCCGGGCGTGCAGACCGCCGGCGCGCGATTCGCCGGTGCGCTCCGGGAGCCGGTCGACGATGACCACGTCGACGCCCGCCAGTCGCAGTTCGCAGGCGAGCATCAGGCCGGTCGGTCCTGCGCCCGCGATCACCACGTCCGTGTTCGTCCTCGTGTCGCTCATCCGAGTTCCCCCTCGTCCAAGGCCTGGTCTCTAACACCGTTAGAGACTGCCTCTAACGGTGTTAGAGTGTCAAGTGACGGAGAGGGGGGAGAGTGGACGAGATGAAGATCAACTCCGAGGTGATCGCCCGAACGGCGTTGCGGCTGCTCGACGACGTCGGTCTCGACGGGCTCAGCATGCGCGTGGTCGCGCAGGAGCTCGGCGTTCGAGCCCCCACCCTCTATTGGCACATCAAGAACAAGCAGCAACTGCTCGATGCCATGGCCACCCTGGTCTACGTCGAGGCGGCGGAGAAGCTCACTCCGCGAGTCGATCCCACGACCTGGGAGGACTGGATCGCCGACTGGGCACGCCACCTGCGTCAGGTGATGCTGAGCCACCGGGACGGCGCCCGCGTCCTCGCCGGTACCTATGTGAACCACCCGGCCGTGTACCAGTCGGTGGAGCTCGTGCTGCAGACCCTGGGCGAGGCGGGATTCGGCCTGAGCGAGGCCGCACGCGGCCTCCCGGCGCTCCTGCACTACACCATCGGCCACACCATCGAGGAACAGGCCCATGCCGGCGCGGCGTACGGAGGCGACAATCCCTACTCGCCCGAGCGGGTCGCCGGGAGCGTCGACGCCGAACGGTTCCCGCTGGCAGCCCAGGTGGTGGGCACCCTGCTCTCCGCGGACGGCGACGCGGGCTTCGAGCACGGCCTGCGCATCATCGTGCTCGGTCTGCGCGCCGCCAGGGAGGAACAGGGGCAGTGCTGACCGGCCGCATCGCGCCTGGGGCGGCCGGGCCGGTCGCGACGGTCGAACACCACGTACGGGCCGACGCGGGCCGAGGCGACCGATGCGGCGAGCCCCTTCCGTCCCGCCCTCCACCCGCCGGTCTGTGTTCACGGTGTGGAGAAGCGGGAAGTGGTCATCCCGACGCCAAGGGATGCACGGCCCGGCCGTCGTAGCCTGAGGGCCTCAGGGGGAGGGGATTCGACTGATGGAACCACTCGGTGCCGCCGATCCGTTACGCATCGGGCCCTACGCGCTGGCCGGACGGCTGGGGTCGGGCGGGATGGGCACGGTGTACCTCGGGCGGTCCGCCGGCGGCCGGACCGTCGCGGTGAAGGTCGTACGGCCCGAACTGGCCGGGGACACCGAGTTCCGGGACCGGTTCCAGCGGGAGGTGGCGGCGGCCAGGCGGGTGTCCGGGGCGTTCACGGCCCCCGTGGTGGACGCCGATCCGGACGCCGAAGTCCCCTGGATGGCCACGGCGTTCGTCGTGGGCCCCTCACTGCACAGGGCGGTCGTCGCGCACGGCCCGCTGCCCGGGGCCGCGCTCCGCATGCTGACGGCGGGCCTCGCCGAGGCGCTGGTCTCGGTGCACGGCGCCGGGGTGATCCACCGGGACCTGAAGCCGGCGAACGTCCTGCTGGCCCTGGACGGCCCCCACGTCATCGACTTCGGCATCGCCCGCGCCGCCGAGGGCACGGTCCTCACCTCGGCCGGCTCCGTGGTCGGCTCGGCGCCCTACATGTCCCCGGAACAGGCGACGGGGCATCACCTCACCCCGGCGAGCGACGTGTTCTCCCTCGGCTCCACGGTCGCGTTCGCGGCGAGCGGCACGAGCCCCTTCGGCGACGGGGCCGGGGCGGCCGTCCTGTACCGGATCGTCCACGAAGAGCCGGACCTGTCCGCCGTACCCACGAGCCTGCGGCCGCTGATCGGGCGCTGCCTGGCCAAGGAGCCCGGCGACCGGCCCGCCCCGCACGAGATCGTCGCCCACGTCGCGCGCGCCGACCGGCCCGGCCCCGAGCGGAGCTGGCTGCCGGGGCCGGTGGCGGCCGACGTCCTCGCGCTGCGGGCGGCCCTCACGGCGCTGCCCGCACCCGCACCGACCCTGCCGCTCACCGGCCCGACGGAAGTCCTCCCCGGTGGCCCCGGCGCCCCACCCGATCCGCCGGAGGACGACCGGGGCCCGAGCCGCCGCGGGCTCATCCTGGGCCTGGCGGGCGGGGCCCTCCTCGCCGGGTCGGTGGCGGGCACGGTGTGGGCACTGAACCGGGAACCGTCCAAGCGGGCCGGGGGATCCACCGCGCGGCGCCCCTCCGCGGACGACGTCCTCGACGCGAGGCTGGCCCTCCAGGCACGCATGCCCGCCGCGTGTCCCCAGGTGTTCTCGGCGAACGGCACGGTCGCCTGCGTGATGCTGCGCCAGGTCCGGGGCCTCGACGACCAGGGCCACGTCAAGTGGACCGTGAACGGCGACGACCACGGCATCGCCTTCTCCGTCACCGGGCCCAACCCGGGGAGCGCGGCCGCGGTGGACGGAGGCCGCCTCCACCTGGGCGGCACGATCGCGGGCGCGGCCGGAGCACCCCCCAGGACCGCCGTGCTCGGCATCCGGATGGCCGACGGCAAGGACCCCTGGACCGCCGTCCTGAACGAGGCGCAAGGCTCGGGGACCTCCGCCTTCTGCGGGGTGCGCGGCGGCCGCGCGTACGCGATCTCCCGGACACCCGCGAACGGTGCCGCCGCCGAGGGGTACGGCGTGTGGGCCCTGGACCTCGGATCCCGCGCCACCGCCTGGTACCGCACGGCCGAGACCCGGCCCCTCTTCCAAGCCCTGCCGTACTCCGGGGACGGCGTCCTGTACGCGGGTCCCGAGCGGCTGGTCGCGCTCGACGCGAAGGGCGCCGTCGCCTGGTCCAAGCGGATCGGGCCGGGTGCGCTCGCCGCCACCGCGCGGTACGCCGTGCTCGTCGACGCGCAGGGCGTGATGTCCGGCCTGGACCCGGCGACGGGAGAGCAGGCGTGGCAGGTGCCGGGAGCCTCGGCCGTCGCGGCGTCCGCCCGGGGGGACGGCATCGCCACCGACGAACAGGGCACCGTCGTCTACGCCCTGTGGCGCGACGCGGACGGCGGCCTCTCACTGGCCGCTTCGGAGGCCGCGACCGGCAGGACCAGGTGGCGGACGCCGCTGCCCGCCGACGCCCCGGGCTCCGCCCCGCTCGGCGCCCGGCTGCTGTACTCCGACGGCAACGTGTACCGGATGGGAGCGGACTGCGTGCTCTGGTCCTTCGACGCCTCGAACGGCAAACCCCGCTGGAAGTACACCGGTTGGAAAGGGAACGATCCAGTGAACCTGGCCTGGAGCGCCGGCGACGGCCGGCTCTGCCTCACCAATCCGAACACGACGACGGTCGTCGCGCTGCACGCGAACGGATCCTGATGACGAACCCGCCGGAGACGCCGCACCCGCCGCACCCGCCGCACCCGTTGGACCCGCTGGGTCCAACGGATCCGCCCAGGGTCGGCCCGTACACCCTCCTCGGCAGACTGGGCGCCGGGGGCATGGGCGCCGTGTACCTGGGGCGTTCGCCCGGCGGTCGGACGGTCGCCGTGAAACTGGTGCGGCCGGAACTGGCCGCCGACCCGGGCTTCCGGGCCAGGTTCCGCGCCGAGGTGACGGCCGCGCGGGCCGTCTCGGGCGCCTTCACGGCCCCCGTCGTCGACGCGGACCCCGAGGACCCGGCGCCCTGGATGGCGACCGCGTACGTCCCGGGCATCCCGCTCGGCCGGGCCGTGGCCCTCGCGGGCCCGTTGCCCCGGCCCGCGTTACGGGCGCTCGCCGCCGGGATCGCCGAAGCCCTGGAGTCGATCCACGCGGCGGGCCTGACCCACCGGGACCTCAAACCGGGCAACGTGCTGCTCGCGCTCGACGGCCCGCACGTCATCGACTTCGGGATCGCACGGGCGGCGGACGGGACCGTGCTCACCGCCGCCGGTACCGTCCTCGGAACTCCGGGCTACATGTCCCCGGAACAGGCCACGGCCGGTCGGGTCGGCCCGGCGAGCGACGTGTTCTCGCTCGGGACGACGCTCGCCTTCGCCGCGCGCGGCGTGGGACCGTTCGACGGCGGGCGGACCGTGGACGTCCTGCGGCGGGTGGTGCGGGAGGAGCCGGACCTGTCGTCGGTCCCGGAGGACTTACGGCCCCTGGTCGCCGGGTGCCTCGCGAAGGACCCCGCCGACCGGCCCACTCCGCGCGAGGTCGTCGCGTACGTCGAACGGGGCGCGGCCCCGCCCCCGGCGGGAGCGTGGCTCCCGCCCGCCTTGACCGCGGCCATCGAGGCGGCCGCGGCGGTCATGGCCCCCGAGGTGGCTCCGGCCCCGCCCCCGCGGGCCCTGCCCCTCCCACCGCCCGTCCCGTCCTCCCCGCCCGGGCCGCCGCCGGGAACGCCGCCGGATCCGCTGCGGGACATGCCGCCGGGAACGCCGTCCGGGCCGGAGCCCGGCCCGCTGTCCGGCCCGCTGTCCGGCCCGCAGTCCGGCCCCCGGGACGGCGAATCCGGCCGACCCGGCCGTCGCGCGCTGCTGCTCGGCGTGGCCGGCGGGGCCGTGGTGCTGGCGGGCGGCGGCACGGGGCTGGGGCTGTGGCTCACCCGCGGACGCTCCGCCGGGCCGGGTGACGCGAAGAAGTCCGGGCACGCCCTGACCGACCCGGCGCGCCCGCTCGGAACCGACGTGACGGCGACCCCGCTGTGGACGGCGCCGGTCACCGAGCCCCTCGCGCAGATCACCGGCGAGGGTGAGACGGTCCTCGCGCTCAGCGCCAAGAACGTCTGGGCCGTCGGCCGGACCGGTCTTCCCGTCTGGGGTCCGGTGGCCCTCACCTCAGAGGGGCCGCTCGCAGGTCTCGTGGCCCTCGTCGCGACCGTTGCCGACGGCACGGCGTACACCGTGGTGACGGGCGGTGCGAGCGGACGGGAGTCGGTCCTGCGGGCCATCCGTCTGGACACCGGAGCCGACGCCTGGACCCTGTCCCTGAACCCCCAGCAGTCGTCGCTCGTGCCGGGCGAAACAGCGGTCAGCGTGTCGGTGCTGGGCATGCTCGGCGGGAAGATCTACATCACCGGCACGACGTCCTCCACCACCGTGAACCCCTCCGCCGAGCCGTCGAAACGCTACGAGTTCCGGAGCGGACCCACGATCTGGGCGGTGGACCCGGCCGAGCGGAAGGTCACCTGGAAGGTACGGCTCTCGGACCCGGACGTGAAGTACAGCCAGGGAAGGGCGTTCCTGCCGTCCTCCGGGACGCGGCTGATGTGGGTGACGGCCAACAGTGACGGCAGCCCTGCCAAGATCGCGGGCATCGAGACGGCCGGTGAGGGGAAAGTCGCCTGGGAGCAGCCCTCTCCGGGCGCCGGCGCGACGACGATCGACCAGATGGTGCAGGACGCCCGGGGCCGGCTGAACGACGGGCCGCTCTCCTCCGCCGGCGGCTATTTCCTCCACATGACCGACGGGTTGTACGCCATCGACCAGGCCAACGGCCAGATCGGCTGGCGAGCTCCCAAGACCCTCTTCGGGACCGTGGTGGCGAGCCCGGACGGGAAGACCGTCTACGCCGCGGGCATGGGCAGCCCCGTGGCCGTCGCCGGGATGCAGGCCATCGAGGGCCTCACCACCGTCGGCATCGTCGTCTACGCCTTCGACGCCGCCACCGGTGCCGTCCGCTGGGCGGGCAACATCGAGCACCAGATCTCCGGCACCCTCACCCTCCTGAGCGCGGACGACACCGTCTACCTCAACTCCGGCGGCCACCTGTGGGCCCTGAACGCCGAGGACGGCAAGGCCCGTTGGAAGTACGTGCTGAACCCCTCCCTGACGTACGGCTCGGTCCCCGTCTGGGCGGGCGCCGGCCGGGTGTACGGCGCGGGCACGAACGGCCTGGTGGCGCTGGGCGCGAAGTGAACGCCCAGCGCCGGGTGGCCGATCAGCGGTGAGTGACCGCTCAGCGGCACTGTCCCGTCCGGGGACCCTGGACCAGGGTCCCCGTGTGGTCGAGGGCCGGTGCGTTGCCCTCGCAGCGCAGCGGACCGGTGACGCTGTTCGCCCGGAAGGCCGGCACGGCGTCCTCGGGCAGGAGCCCGCTGCCGCTGTTGCCGTTGACCCGGACCGCGCCGGTGACGGTCGTGGCCGAAGCCGTCATGCCGCCGGTGTTGCCCTCGACGGTCAGCGGGCCCTCGACCGTGTTGCCGGGGCAGGCCGCAGCTTCGCGGTCCGAGCCGAACAGGACGTACCCGGTGCTGCCCTGGACGGTGACCGGCCCGGTCAGCCGGGACTGGCACACGGTCAGGGCGGCAGCGCCCTCGGAGGAGAACGGACCGGCGATACGGGCGTCCGAGACGGCCAGCGAGCCGCCGGGCCGGACCGTGACCGGCCCGGTCTGGCTGCCGCCGGAGGCGATGCAGAGCGCCTGACCCGCGGCGACGGTCAGGGCGCCGACGTGCTCCGTGGTGATGCAGGGTTCGCTGAAGCCGACCGTGACGGCGGCGGGCTCCGCCGTCGCACTCGGGGTGTGGCTGTCGTCGCCCTCGTAGGCCGCGGTGATCCGGTGCTCGCCGGGCTGGAACGCGGACGTACGGAAGGTCGCCTTGCCCCCGTCGAGCGGCACGCTCGCCAGGCGGGTCACCCCGTCGGAGAACACGACCTTTCCGCTCGGGGCGGGTGCGGCCGGGTTCGCCGAGCCGACGGTGGCGGTGAAGGAGACCTCGTGGCCGAACAGCGGCGCCGTCTCGTCCGGGGTCACGGTGACCGAGGTTCCGTAGCGGAAGGAGACGACCGCCTTGCCGTTGCCGCGGTTGACGCCCTTGAGCAGGGAGACGTCGGTGGCCGTCGGCGCGGCGAAGCTGCTTCCGCCGCCACCGCCGGCTCCGTAGAAGTTGCCGGGCCGGCCGCCGCCGGAGCCGCCGCCGCCGGCGAACCAGCCGCCGCCGCCACCGCCGCCGCCGTTGCCGCCCATACCGCCGTTGCCACCGGAGCCACCGCTCCCGGGGTTGGGCTTGCTGCCCCAGGAGTCGATGTCGCTGCCCGGGGCTCCCGGGGCGCCGACGGAGTTGTTGCGGGGGCCGCCCGCGCCGTGGGCGGACTGGGTTCCGCCACCGCCCGGCAGACCGGAGCCCGCCGGGCCGCCGCCCTGGCCGCCCGGTTCCGCTTCGAGCCCGCCGCCGTTGCCGCCGCCCAGCAGCGGTCCGCCGTTGCCCGCGCCACCGCCGCCGCCGGCCACCAGGATCCGGTCGGTCCCGCCGAAGGCGCCCGTACGCAGGTCGGTGGCGCCGCCGCCGGAACCGCCGCCGCCGTGGGCTCCGCCGCCGCCGGATCCGTGGCCGGTGCCGCCGGGCCGGGCGAACTCGCCGTGCCGGGAGGTGCCCGAGCTACCGATTCCGCCGACGGTGATCTGGAGGCTCTGGCCCGGGGTGACGGCCAGGTTCGCGCGGGTCTCGCCGCCCCGACCGCCGGGGGCACCGTCGTTCGGGGGAGCGGGGGAGACGAAGCCGGCCGCGCTGCCGCCCTCGGCGCCGAAGAGGTCGACCGTCACCGAGGTCACCCCGTCCGGGACGGTGAAGGTGTCCGTGCCGACGGCGGAGTAGGTGCAGGTGGGTGTGGCCGAGGCGAAGACGCCACCGGTGCCGCAGGGCGACGCCGGGGCCGCCTCATCGGCGTTGGCGGGGAGTGCGCCGAGGGTGGCCGCCAGGAGGCCGGTCGCGCCGGCCGCCATCACTGACTTGGATCTGAAGATGTTCAACTGGGGTCCAAACGAAGACACATGAGGCACACGGAGTGCCGGGGGGAGAAGGCTCAGACGCCGTCGTTGGCGCACAGCGCCCAGACGTCGGTGTAGGTGTTGGGCGAGGAGGGCGCGCCGGTGTGGCTGAAGGCCGACCAGTACGAGGCCGTGGTGGTCCCGTCCGAGACCGGGTTGCCGCCCGAGTCGCTGGGGTAGCTGCCGTTGAGGTGGTCGCCCTGGGAGCCCGGACCGGTGAAGTTCGTGGTCGTGACGGAGCCTCCGCTGATCGCGGCGCCGCCGCTGACCAGCTTTCCGTCGTTCTGGCCGCAGCCGACGCTCGTGGTCAGACCGGCGGTGCCCGCGGTCGGACCGCTCACCTCGCTGAACCGCACCTTCACGGTCGTGCCGCTGATGTCGATGTTGTTGCCGCTGCAGATGGCGTAGGCGTAGGTGGTGTTGCCACTGTCGCCACCGCCGCCGTTCCAGCCGACGGCGCTCCAGGAGTCGGGGTTGGTCTCCCCGTCGGCCGCGGCCTTCTGGCCGTAGGCGTGGGCGGAGTCGTTGAAGGTGGGGAAGCTCGCGATCGGCTTCAGGCTGCCGACACTGGCCGGGGTGATGCGGGCTCCGCCGCCGAGCAGCCGGGTGTTGGCGGGGCAGGTCGCGGTCACCAGGCCGACGGTGCTCGCGGTGGTGGGTCCGGCGACCTTGTTCATGACCACCTGGGTGTGGTTGATCAGGTTGCTGGTGAAGCACATGGCGTACGGGGTGCTGGAGAAGGAGGCGTTCACCGCGCCGCCGCTGCCGCCGATGCCGAGCCAGTAGGCCACGTCGGTGCCGACGACACCGGTGGAGCCGGTGTACTCGGTGCTGCCGTCGGGGCTCGGCGAGGTGCCGTTGATCTTGTTGCCGTTCGACGAAGTGCCGGTGCCGATGGCCTGGTTGATCCCGCCGCCGGAGATCAGGCCGCTGCTGCAGTGGGCGTTGGTCGAGATCTCGGCGAACGTGGACGCGGGGCCGGAGGTGGCGCCGGGGGTCTTGACCGTCACGCCGACCGTGTTGGCGTAGGCGGAGCCGGGTACGGCCAGGGCCAGCAGGGCGCCCAGGACCAGGGCTTTTCCGGCGACAGGACGCCGAAGGAGCATCTTTCGCATTGACTTCCCTCATTCGGAGGTGGTGGTGCCCCGGACGGGAGGCTGCGGATTGCGCTTGCGGAATGTATCAGTCAGATAAGCGAGCAGGTAAGACGGATTCCGCGAAATTACCTTGCAGATGCGGTACTCGTGAGTAGGATGCGGCGGCTCGCTGCGGGCACGCCTGCGAGCGGACCGTCGAAGGGCGATCCGCTCGGGGCGGGGCGGGGTGGGGTGGGGCGTGGGCGCCCGGGCCTCAGAGGCGGCGGGCGGAGGCGCCCGGCGTGGGCCGGGGGTAGGTCCGGGACTGCTTCACGCTGCCGTACGCGAAGCTCGACTCGATCGAGGCGATGCCGGGGATGGCGTGGATCCGGTCGCGCACCAGGGACTCGTACGCCTCCAGGTCCTCGATGACGATCCGGAGCAGGTAGTCGCTGCTGCCCGCCATCAGGTAGCAGTCCTGGATGTGCTCGATGACGTGGACGTGCTCCTCGAAGGCGCGGACGGCGTCCGCCGTGTGGCGTTCCAGTCGGATCCGGACGAAGACGGTGATCGGCAGTCCGAAGGCGACCTGGTCGACCATGGCCGTGTAGCCGCGGATGAGGCCCGCCTCCTCCAGCCGCCGGACCCGGCGCAGGCAGGGTGAGGGGGAGAGGCGCACACGGTCGGCGAGGTCCTGGTTGGAGAGCCGTCCGTCGGCCTGCAATTCCCGGATGATCTGCAGATCGACCGCGTCCATGGCCACTCCTCGGCGCTCCTTGGCGTTCCTTGGCAGATTCTGCCCCAAACGTATGTCCGGGGAGCAGAACTGGCAATCGACTGCCCCGGCCCAGGCCCTAGCGTTGCGGGGGTACGGAGAACCCGTACGCGTACGAGCCCCTGAAGCTGGAGCCGCCACCCTTGGTCGCCATCGACACCACGGCCGCCGCCGCACACCCCGCGGCGGCCGGCCGTCTCCGGCTCTCCCCGCAGGCCCAGGGAATGGCCGCCCTGCTCGTGACCGTGGCGATCTGGGCCGCCTTCGCGCTCAGCGCCCGCGCGCTCAGCGCCTCCTCCCTGCTGCCGGCCGACGCCGCCCTGCTCCGCTTCGGCGTCCCCCTCGTCGTGCTGGCCCCCGCCCTGTGGCGGCGCAGGCACCGCATCGCTGCGGTCCGGCCGGGCGCCGCGATCAAGATCGTGTGCGGCGCCGGGGTGCCCTTCTTCCTTGCCGCGATGCACGGCGGCGCCCTGACCTCCGCCGCGTTCGTCGGCTCGATCGTCCCCGGGATGGTCCCGCTCTTCGTCTCCGCGCTCATGATCGCCCGCGGGCGCACCGTGCCCCGTGGCACGCAGGCGGCCGGGCTGGTGCTGATCGCGGCGGGCGTGGCCGCCCTCGTCTGGCGCTACGTGGTCCCCGTGGACACCGACGTACTGGCCGGCTCCGGCATCCTGCTGGTGGCCAGCGGGCTGTGGGCGCTGTACACGGTCGGGCTCAAGGAGGTCGACCTCGATCCCGTCGGGTCGATCGGCCTGCTGTGCCTGCCCTCCTTCGCGGTCATCGGGCTCCTCGTCCTGACCGGGGTGCTTCCGACGGGCCTCGCGCACGCGGCCGGCTCCGACATCGCGACGTTCCTCGTCGTACAGGGCCTCGGGGTCGGACTGTGCGCCGGCCTGCTGTACGCCTTCGCCATCCGCCGCCTCGGTGCCGAGCGCAGCTCCGTCGTCGGCAGCCTCAGCCCCGTCGCCGTCGTCCTGCTCGCCATCCCCGTACTCGGCGAGTCGCCGACCCCCGCCGTCCTCGTCGGCGTCCCGCTCATCACCACCGGCGTCGTCCTCGCCAACCGCCGCCCACGACACAAGGTTCCCGCAGATGCTTGAGCTCCTCCCGCCGCCGCCCGCCGACCCGCTGTGGGTCCTCACCGACGAGTTCGGAGCCGACGAGCGCCCCGAGCGCCTCAACCTCGTACTCGGCGTCTACCGCGACGAATCGGGGCGCACGCCCGTCATGGCCGCCGTACGGGAGGCCGAGATCCGGCTGGCGGAGCGCTCCGCCTCCAAGGAGTACCGGGGGCTGTCCGGCAACACAGCCTTCAACCGGGCCCTGCTGACGATGGTCCTGGGCGCCGGGGGCCCCGCCGAGCGGGCCGCCGCCGTGCAGACCGTCGCCGGTTCCGGCGCCCTTCGCCTGCTGGCCGACCTGATCTGCCGGACCCGGCCGGGCACCACGGTGTGGATCAGCGACCCCGCCTACGTCAACCACCGGCCCATCCTGGAGGCCGCCGGACTGAAGGTGCGCACGTACGGCTGGCGCGACGCCGAGGGCGCCTTCGACACCGAGGGCGTGCTGCGGGAGCTCGCCGGCGCGGGTCGTGACGACGTCGTCCTGCTCCAGGGCTCCTGCCACAACCCTACCGGGGTCGACCCGCTGCTCGACGACTGGGAGGCGCTCGCCGAATCCGCGGTCAGCGGCGGCTGGGTGCCCTTCGTCGACCTCGCCTACCACGGGCTCGGCGACGGGCTGGAGGCCGACTTGCTGCCCACCCGGATGCTTGCGGCGCGCGTGCCGGAGATGCTGATCGCCGTCAGCTGCTCGAAGAACTTCGGCCTCTACAGCGACCGCGTCGGCTGCGCCATCGTGCTCGGCGCCTCGGCCGGTGCCGCGCGGCACGCCGAGACCGCCCTGCAGAACGCCGCCCGCACGCAGTACTCGATGCCGCCCGAGCACGGCGCGGCCGTGGTGACCACGATCCTGGAGGACGCCGGGCTGCGGGCCGCCTGGCGGGCCGAACTGGAGCTCATGCGGGGCCGCATCACGGCCAACCGGGCCGTGCTGACCGCGCACCTCAGCGCGCTGGGCCGGGGCGCGGAGGCGCGGATGCTGGCGCGGCAGAAGGGCATGTTCTCGATGCTGCCGCTCACGCCGCCGCAGATGCTGGCGCTGCGCAGGGAGTTCGCGATCTACGGAACGACCTCGGGGCGCGTCAACATCGCGGGCCTCCCCGGGGACCGGATCCCGCGCCTGGCGCAGGGCATCGCCGCCGTCATGCCGTAGGCCTCGGGCCCCGGGTTCCGGGTTCCGGGTTCACGGCCTCGGCCGCCCCGCGGCCCGGGGCGGCGGGGCGGCCGACGCCGTGCCGGTCGCCCGCGGTCCCCGAACAAGACAGTCCCCGGCGGTCGCGTCGATCCACGAGCCATCCGCCGTCGCAGGTGGCTCCCATGGTCGAACGCGGTCCGCCGGGGGCCTGGCCAGAGCCTGGACAAGGGTCACGCGGGCCTCTGAACGTCTTCAGAGGGCGGCTGCGGCTCTTTCCGGTGATCCGGTGTAAAGATGAGTTTCCTCCCTATTTGTCCAGAGTCAAGAGGTTCCCGGACGTAAGCTGAAAGAGATCTGCGTCGTGCTCGGAAACGAGCCCGAACGAAGGTGCTGCCATGACCGCATGGTCGATTTCCCGCGGACCCGGAGCCACCGCCTGGGCACCCGAAACGGTCACGTCCGAGCCGTACAACGCGCAGACACCGCCCGCCGCCCTGATCGAGCCCGTCACGCCGGCGGGGGCGTTCTTCGTACGCGACCACTTCGGCATCCCGCAGACCACGCCCCAGCGGTGGCGCATGCGCCTCGGCGGCGCGGTCGCCACGCCCTTCGAGATCGGCTACGAGGAGCTGCTCGGGCTGGAGCGCAGGGAATTCGACGCCGTCCTGGAGTGCGCGGGCAACGGCCGTGCCCTGATGACCCCCCGCCCGCCGGGCCTGCCCTGGAGCCTGGGGGCCGTGGGGTGCGCGCACTTCACGGGCGTCCCCTTCCGTGCCCTCGCCGCCCGCGCCGGGATCAGCCCGGCCACCGTGGAGATCGTCTTCACCGGGGCCGACTCCGGCACCGTGCACGGGCTGCCCACCCCCTTCGAACGCAGCCTCCCCCTCGCCGCGGCCCTGCACCCCGACACGCTCCTCGTCACCCACATGAACGGCGAGCCCCTCGCGCCCGAGCACGGCGCCCCGGTCCGCCTGGTCGTCCCCGGCCGGTACGCGGTCGCCGACGTGAAGTGGCTGGTGGGGGCACGGGCCGTGACCGAACCGTTCGCCGGGGTCTTCCAGGCCGAGGAGTACGTCTACACCGCCTCGCGCGGCACCCCCGAAGGCCCCGTCACCACCGTCAGGGTCAAGTCCCTCATCACCGAACCCGAACCCGACGCCGCCGTGCGCCGCGGCCACGAGACGCTCGTCCGCGGCCGGGCCTGGTCCGGCGACGGCGTGTCCGTGCGCCGGGTCGAGGTCAGGGCCGCGTACGAGGGCGACGACGCCCCCGGCGGCGGACTGGGCGACCTCGGCCGGCTCGGCGACCGGGACTGGAACGACGCCGTACTGGAGCCGCCGCCCGGACCCTACGCCTGGACCGGCTGGTCCTACCGGTGGACCCCCCAGCGCCCCGGCCCGTACCGGCTGCTGGCCCGCGCCACCGACGAGCACGGCGACACCCAGCCGCCGCGCGCGCCGTGGAACGCCCGCGGCTACGGCTGCAACCCGGTGGCCTCGGTCGAAGTGGTCGTGGTCTAGCGAACCGGGAACCCGATCAGGGGCCGGACGAGTCCGCCCCGGGGCGGTGAGGGATATGAGCGAGATCGAGGTCATGACCACCGCGTCGCTCGGCGACACCAGCTATCTCCTCGTCAGCGGTGACGAGGCCGCCCTGGTCGACCCGCAACGCGACAGCTGGGAGCTGCTGGAGTCCTGTACGTCCAGGGGGGTGCGGATCCGGTACGTGCTGGAGACGCACGTGCACAACGACTACGTCTCCGGCGCCCTGGAGGTCCGCGCGGCGACCGGCGCCACGGTGGCCGGCCCGGCCCGCGCACCGTACGCCTTCGACCACCTGGCGCTCGCCGAGGACGACGAGATCTCCGTCGGCGACGTGACCGTGCGGGCCATGGAGACCCCCGGTCACACCGCCGAGCACACCTCGTACCTCGTCTTCGACGACACCGCCCGGCCGCCGACCGCCGTCTTCACCGGAGGCAGCCTCCTCGTCGGCAACGCGGGCCGCACCGACCTCGCCGGCCCCGCGCACACGGAGGAACTCGCGCGCGCCCAGTTCCGCACCCTCGGCCGCCTCGCCCTGCTGCCCGACGACACCCGGGTGCTCCCGACGCACGGCGCGGGCAGCTCCTGCGCGGCCGGGCCGGTGGCGGGGGAGCGGACCAGCACCGTCGGCGCGGAACGGCGTACCAACCCCGTACTGACCGCCCGCGACGAGGAGGAGTTCGTCCGCGGGAGGCTGACGGGCCTGCCGCCGTACCCCGCCTACTACCGCCACATGGCGCCGATCAACCGCAGGGGACCCCACGTGCTGGGCGGCCCGCCCGCGCCCCGGCCGCTCACCCCGGCCGTCGTGGAGGGGCTGGCCGGGGGCGGTGCGCAGATCGTCGACGGGCGCGGGCGCGCCGAGTTCGCCGCCGCCCACCTGCCCGACTCGCTCTGCGACGAGCTGGACGACCGCTTCGCGAGCCTGGTCGGCGAGATCGTGCCCTTCGGCACCCGACTGGTCCTGGTGCTGCCCGAGCCGGAGCAGGACGCGGCCCGCGAGGCGATGACCCAACTCCTGCGGATCGGCTACGAGGACGTCGCCGGATACCTGGCGGGAGGCGTCGCCGCCTGGGCGGACGCCGGCCGCCCGCTGCGCACCTTCCGGACCGCGGCCGCCGCGGAACTCGCCGGTCGCCTCGACGGCCGGCGAGTGCTCGATGTCCGCCCCGGCCGACCGGAGGACGGGCTCCCCGGCACGCTCCGCGTACCCCTCGTCGAACTGCCGCACAGGCTCGGTGAGTTGCCCCGGGACCAGGAGGTCTACGTGGTGTGCGGCACCGGCCGCCGGGCGATGATCGCGGCCGGGCTGCTCGACCGCGCCGGGATCCCCGTGACGGCGGTGATCAGCGGCGGCGTCCAGGACCTGAAGCCCCACGCATGACGGACGGAACGTCCGCGAGAGGGGGACGGACACGCGAGGAACGGACACGCGAGGAACGGACACGAGAGGGACGGACACGAGAGGGACGGACACGAGAGGAGCGGACCATGAGCGGCAGCGGATACGCCCATCCGGAGACACTGGTGGACACCGAGTGGCTGGCCGCGCACCTGGACGACCGGACGGTACGGGTCATCGACGTGGACGAGGACACCACCGCCTACGAACAGGGCCACATACCCGGCGCCGTGGGCTGGAACTGGACCACCGACCTGCACACGGCCGTGGGCCGGGACTACCTGGACCGCGAGGCGCTCGGGAAGCTGCTCGCCGACGCGGGGGTCGGCTACGACACGACGGTCGTCCTGTACGGCGGCAACAACAACTGGTTCGCCGCGTACGCCTACTGGATCATGCGGCTGCGCGGCTTCAACCGGGTCAAGCTGCTCGACGGCGGACGCAAGAAGTGGGAGCTGGAGAGCCGGGAGACGACCCGGGACGTCCGGACGTACGAACCCACCGACTTCACGGTGACGGGCCAGGAGAACCCGCAGTTCCGGGCGCTGCGCACCGAGGTGCTGGAGAGCCTCGGCAGTGGGATCCACATGGTCGACGTCCGCTCGCCGGAGGAGTACCGCGGCGAGAAGCTGGCACCACCGCACCTGCCGCAGGAACAGGCCCAGGTCCCCGGACACATCCCCGGGGCCGCCAACGTCCCCTGGGCGCAGGCCGCCAACGACGACGGAACCTTCAAGTCCGCCGACGAGCTGCGGATGCTCTACCTGGGCAAGGGCATCACCCCCGACCGGGAGGTCATCGCCTACTGCCGGATCGGCGAGCGCTCCTCGCACACGTGGTTCGCCCTCCACGAACTGCTCGGCTACCCGGACGTCAAGAACTACGACGGCTCCTGGACCGAGTACGGCTCGCTGGTGCAGGCCCCCGTCGCCCTGGGCTGAACCACCGGGCCCGGCGGGACCCTCACACCCAGTTGACCTCGGCCCGCTCCAGCAGCGGGTCGTCCGTCAGCTCGAACAGCGGCACGGCGTAGTTGGCGGAGCCGAACCTGCCCCCGAAGTGCAGGCCGAGCACCCGGTGGTCGGCGAGGTCGAAGACCGGGGAGCCGCTGTTGCCGCCGAGCGTGGAGCAGTCGTGCGTCATCGTGAACCCGGCCCCGGCCCGCACCCCGGCCCCCGCCCCGGCCCCGTCCTCGTCGGGCAGGAAGGCCGTCGCCGTGCCGGGCTGGAGCCGCTTCACGTTGTAGACGTCCATGAAGATGCGGCTCATGGCCGCCGGTTCGTTGCGCCGGCCGTCCGCCGCCGGGTAGCCGACCACGTACACGGGCCGCCCGACCAGATCCGGCGGCGCGTCGGCGGCCAGCGCGAGCGGGGAGGGCAGCGGACCCCCGCCCCCGCTCGCCGGGGAGACCCGCAGCAGGGCCATGTCGACGTCCTGGTGGATGCCGAGCACCTCGGTGACGTCGAACTCGAACGAGCCGTCGCCGGCGGGCGCGCCCAGTTCCTCCGCGGTGTCGATCCGCGCGCCCATGCCCTGCCGGAAGACGAAACCGCCCCGGCCGTCCGCGTGCGCGAACTCGGCCGCCACGTGCCGGTTGGTCATCACGGCGAACGGCGACACCAGGAACCCGGTGCCCAGCCAGTCCAGTCCGGCGTGACCGGAGACCTCCACCCGGCCGACCCGTGCGATCGACTGCCGGATGCCGGGCCGCTGCCCGTCCAGCAACGCCCAGTCGCCCTGCTGGGAGGCGAAGTCCTGGCCCTGGACGAGGATCGCCGGCCGGCCCTCGAGGAGCACGATCGCCTCGACGCCGAAGTACTCGTCCTCGTCGATGTCGTCGGCGCGGCCCGCGGCCAGCTTCTCCAGCCCGCGCACCCCCGCCCCGAGCACCTTCGCCCGCTCCTCCCGGGCCGCCCGGCCGATCTGCTCGGCCGCGGCCTCCCGCGCGGGCAGCTCCTCCTCGGACTCGGGCACCTCCGCCTCCAGCAGCCCGCGCACGCGCTCCGCGACGGCCCGCAGGTCCTCCGTGAAGACCTGCTCGGGCCCGGTCGCAACCGGTGATCCACCGCGCATCTCACACCTCCTGAGGCCGTGTCAGCGCCGACTGGGCCGCCGTGATCTCGGCGTGCACCTCCGGGAAGTTCTCCCGCAAGTGACCCATGACCGCGCTCAGCTGCGTGCCGACGTTCACGAATGCCGTGCTCTTGCCCTGGAAGCTGACGTCCGAGACCCGCCGGGTGCCGCGGTGCAGGGCCACCACCGTCCAGTCGTCGGTCAGGACGGGCGAGCCGGAGGAGCCGCCGCGGGTGTCGGTGAAGTAGCGCACGTCCCGCTCGTCCGCCTCGAACACCAGGTTGTTGCGCAGCGCGATCCGCTTCGGCTCCCCGCCCGGGTGCTGGATGATGTTGACGGCCACGGGCGTGTCCGCCGACACCGCCAACGGCTCGGTGGCCACGCGCAGGCAGGGCCGCGGCGGTGTCCCCGTCAGCCGCAGCACCGCGTAGTCGAGCCCCTCGTCCCAGGCCACGAGTCCGCTCGCCCGGGCCTCCTCGGCGTCCGGGTCGTCCTCGCCCACGTAGTCGAAGCGGGACCGGGAGCCCTGCGCCTGGAGCAGGAGGTCCGCGGGGTCGGCCACCCGGCGCTCCTCGGCCGTGCGCTTGCGGGCGTTGACCACGTGGTGGTTGGTCACGAGCAGCTCGGGGGCGATCAGCCAGCCCGTGCCGTTGTGCGGCAGGGCCACCGGCTGGAGCAGCGCCCCGCCCTCGTACGGCAGGACCTTGACCCGGGCCACGGAGGCGCCGGCCAGCGCCCCGCCGCCGAGGAACGCGAACGGCACCGTGTCGTCCCGGAAGACGATCTCCTCCTTGGTCTCGCCGGTCGGCACGTCCGGAGCCACGTCGGGCTCGCCGGCCGCGTCGCGCACCACCCGGTCCAGGGCCCCCAGTACGAGGTCCCGCGCGGCGGCGTCGGTGAGTTGGTCGGCGGCGTTGCGCAGCCACACGGCCAGCGGCACGGTGCCGTCGATCAGCCGCTCGACCCGGTTCATCTCGTTCAGGTCCGACTGGACCTGCGGGCCGGGCGCGGCGAGCAGCGGCAGCGAACCCCGGTACTTCGGCAGGATCCCCTCGAACAACAGCCTCCGCAGCGTCGGATCGGTCAGCCCCTGCTCCACCGCGGTGTCGCGCAGCCGCACGATGTCGTCCGGCGGGAGGTACGGGTCGCTCATGGTCCCTCAGGCCGCTCTGTGGCCGTTCCCTTCGTGCGGGTGCCGCTCCGCGGGTGCGGGTGCGGATGCGGATGCCGGTGTGTGCGTGGGCGGGGCCGTGCCCGGTGTGCCCGAGCCCATCGCCGCGGCCACCCCCGACGCGAGGGTGCCGCCGCGGTCGTCCAGGTCCAGCAGCTGCCGCGCGAGCGGGTCGAGCGTGCCGAGCCTGCGGGCCTCGCGCAGGATGCCCGCCATCCCGGCGTGCGTGCCGCTGCTCGCCCGCACCGTCGGCCCGTCCGGCGGGCCGACGGCCTCCTCCAGCAGGTCCAGCAGGGTGCCGCGCAGCTCCGGCCTGCGGGCCACGGCCCGGCCGATCGCCTCCGCGAGCGTGTCCAGCACGCCCTCCTCCACATCGGGCAGGCCCACCACGTCCAGGGTGCGCTCCAGGACCCGCGGGTGCTCCCCGGAGACCTCGGCGGCCGCCGCCCGGACCAGCGCGGGCTGTCGCGCCAGCTCGGTGTCCGACAGCCGCCCCAGCCGCTCGGCGAGCAGGCCGCCGACCTCCGGGTCACGCTCCCCGGAGTCGTCCGTCAGCCGAGCGCGGGCCAGCAGCGCGCCCAGCGCCTCGAAGTCCCGGCCGAGTCCCGTGGCGATCTCCTCGGCCTCCACCAGGTCGGCGTCGGCCGCCGCGAGGTCGCCGTCCTCCTCCGCGAGCCGCGCCGACAGCAGGAGCAGCTCCATCTGGAGTTCGGGGAAGCCCGCCCGGTCGGCGCCGTCCACGGCCGCGTCGGCGGCCTCCCGTGCCTCGGCGCGGCGGCCCAGCCGGTCCAGGGTCTCCACCCACAGGGGGTGCAGCGGGCTTCCCGGGGTCCACGGACGGCGCTGCGCGAGCCGGGCGGCCGCCGTCTCGGCGTACTCCTGCGACAGCAGGTCCTCGACCTCCCGGGCGGTGATCCGCTCCCAGTCCTCCTGGTCGGCTTCCGCGATCACCTCGTCCGGGGTGTGGCCGCCCAGATGCCCGGTCAGGTAGGCCGCGGAGCGCGCTGTCATGTCCTGGTCGGCCCCTTCGAGGAACCGCTCCACGCCCGGCAGCCAGCGCTGCTCCACCGTGCGCGGGCTCTCGTTCAGCCGCAGCCGGTGGTAGATCTCCTCGGCCCGCGCCCGCGGCCCCTCACGGGCCGCGTAGTACGCGACCGCCCGCGTCCCGACCGCCCGCATCAGATCGGTACGGGCCCGGTCGGCCAGCCGCAGCATGATCGCCCGAAGGTCGGCGCGGTGGCACAGCGCGCCCGGACCGGTGTCCTCCACGAGGTCGAGCCGGGCGAGCAGCCCGAACAACCGCTCGGCCTCCCCGTCCGGGAGCGTCCCCAGGCCGCACGGCTCGGCCAGGACCTCGCGGATCAGCTCGGGGGTGATGGTCCGCAGGGCCAGGCCGCCCTGGGCGAGCGCCCGGACCCGCTCGTCGCCGATCCTCCGCAGGATCCGCTCGTACAAGGTCCCCTGGATGAGCAGCTGGTCGACCTTGCGGAAGAAGCGCCGGCGCCGGGCCGGCAGGCTCCCGATCAGCTCGCCCAGCGCCTCCGGCTCCGCCGCGGCGCCCCCCTCCGCCTCCGCCGCCGCCCGCGCGGCCAGCTTCAGGCTCAAGGGATGCCCGCCCACCCGCTCGGCGAGCTCCTCGGCGAGCCGCCCGTCGGTGACCCCGCAGGACACCAGCAGGGCCACCGAGGCCGCCGGGTCGAGGTCGCCGAGCTCCATGGTCCGCGGCTGCACGGGGCGGGCCGGGTGCGGCGCCGGGAGCCGGCCGGAGACGATGGTCCGCAGCCGCGGATGCACCTCCCGCAGCGCGGAGTGCACGGCCCACATCCGGCCCAGCTCGGGGGAGCCGCGGTACTGGGCCTCCTCGAAGGAGTCGATGACCAGCACCAGCGGCGGCTCCGGCCGCCCGGGCGGGCTCTCCACGGCCCGTACGACCAGCAGCGCGAGGCGCCGCGCCAGATCCGCCTCGCGGGCGGAGGCCAGCGCGTGCACCCCCGAGGAGGACAGCCGACCCAGCGTGGCCCGTGTGGTGGAGAGCCCGTACAGCTCGTCGACCGCGCCCTGTTCGGCGCGGTGGGTGCCGGCGGTCTCCTCGCACTCCCGGGCCAGCGCGTTGAACTCCTCCTGGTGGCGGGGGTACTGGATGCCGAGCTGGCGGGCCATCTCCGCTACCAGCGTCGCCGGTTCGCGGACCGAGAGGGTGGGCCGCTCGAAGTCGGCGTAGGCGAAGGGGAACCGGGCCGGGGAATCGCGCAGGCTGTCCAGGAGCAGCTTCGCCAGCAGGGTGCTCTTGCCGATCCCGCCGAGCCCGTGGACCAGTACCGGGGCCTCCGAGTCGCCGGGGGCGGAGTCGACGTAGGCGCGCAGCTCGGCGAGTTCGGCGGCGCGCCCCTGGAAGGAGTCCCGGACGAGCCGCTCCAACGGCTGGAGCAGCCGCGCGCGCTCCAGCAGCCGTTGCACGACGGCCGGTTCGGGGACGCCGGTGACGCCCGGGATCCGGGCGAGCCACAGCACCGCCCGCAGGACGTGCGGCAGTTCGTCCGCGCCCTGCCCGGACAGGTCCGGGGGCGCTCCGCCGAGGTAGGCGAGGGCGGTGCGTTCCGGGCCCGGGCCGGGCGGGATCTGCTCGGCGTTGGCCAGCAGCGCGAGGTACGCGGCCCGCGGACCGGCCAGTCCGCCCAGCGCGGTGTCGCGGACCTCCGGATCGAGCGTCCAGGCGAGCGTGGAGCGGGTGCCCGCCGCCCGGCAGTCCCGGACCAGTTCCAGCACGGCCTTCCCGGAGGGCCGCTCCTCGCCGGGCAGCAGCAGCCGCGCCGGGTCGAACCGGCCGAGCAGGCAGGCGGCCTCCCGGTACGCGCGGCGCAGGTCCGTCACCGGAGCGGGCCCGGGAGCGCGGGCCGCGGCCGGGAGCCGCTCGCCCAGCAGCGCGGCGAAGTCATCGCCGGGGGCGAGGGAGCGGTAGAGGCGGACCGCCTCCTCGGCCGCCGTGCACACCTTGCGCATGTAGCTGTCGGGGCCGGGGCCTTCGCCCGCCCGCAGTACGGCGGGTACGGCCGCCTCCACCAGGGCCGCGGTCCCCGGCTCGTCCGGGGGCGGCCGCCCGGGCGGGGGAGGGGCCTCGGCGAAGAACTCGCCGAAGAACTGCCGCAGGTCCTCCGCCCCGGCGACCCGGGCCGTGTTGCGCACCTCGTTCTTGCGGATCTCGTAAGGGAGCTGGCGCATCGTGGAGGAATAGCCGAGCAGCACGAGCCGGGGCGCGCTCCGCCCGCCGACCGGGGCGTGTTCGTAGACCGTCAGGGCGAGTTTGCCGATGCAGTCCCAGACGTCGGAGTTGACGTCGAGCTTGTCGCACTCGTCCAGGACCAGCCAGAACCGTTCCTCGGCGGCGGTGGCCTGGCTGACGATGCGGTGCACGGCCGCTTCGATCGACGGCAGTGGATCGTTCAACCGTGTCGGATTCAACGGTGAGACGCCGCCCCGCGCGTCCGCGACGAACTCGGCGAGCCGCTCGACCACCTGCTCGGCCGTCGAGGTGCGGCTCAGGGTCACCCTGGCCGGACGGAACCCGCAGTGCCCGCCCAGGTGCCGGATCAGGGCGTAGGTGTAGGAGCGCCCGCTGTCCGGGTCGCCGTCGACCACCAGCACCGTCTTCTCGGGATCCTCCACGAACTCCCGCAGGCCCGCGCGCAGATCGGCCCGGTCGATGAACACCTCGGCCCCGCCCCGCAGCACGCTCGTCAGATAGTGGTCGCGGGGCGGTTCGTGTGGTTTCGCGGCGTCCTCCAGCTGCCGTCGGAGCCGCACGACCACCTCGCCGGCGGGCAGCGAGGTCAGCGAGTCGAGCCGGCCCAGGGCGCCCAGCAGCCGCAACTGCGCGTCGAGGCCGTCGTTGCGGACCGCCCGGACCAGCGCCACGGCGTGTTCGCTGCTCGATCCGCCGAAGCGGATGCCGCCCACGAACTCTCCGGAGAAGCCGAACTGGAGGAGACGGGGGCGCGGTTCACCCTCGACGAACAGGTAGTCCCGCACCCATTCGGTGACGAGGTCCCATTCGGTATCGGTGAGCGACATAGCGCACCTGCACAGCCGCGGCCGCCACTGCGGAGCGGGAAGACGGACTGCTGATACCCCTCATGGTTCCATCAGCCCCCAGGGGTCGCAAGATGACCGAACAGAGCCCTGACCTGCGTGCGGACGGGCTCGGTGGCCAGGTACCGGCGGATGCCGTGGTGGTTGCCGCTGTCGTTGACCACCAGGTGGTCGGTGACGAGGGCCGGCGGTCCGTACTCGGGCCGCAGCCAGTGGTCCAGCGCCACCAGGTCCCGCAGGTCCGAGGCGTTCGACCAGGCCGCCACGCCCGCGGGAACCGCCGGTGGGTGCGCCAGCAGGTCCTGGATCTCCGTGATGCCCAGCGGGGAGCCCACGGTGACGAACAGGCTGACGTCCCGTCCGGCCTCGCGCAGCACCTCGTACGCGATGATCGTGCCGAGGCTGTGCCCGAGCACCACGAGCGGCCCCTCGTCCACCGCCGCCAGCTCCGCGCGCACGACGTCCCGCATCGCCTCGCCGACCCCGCCGAAGAAGTACGCGTGGACGTCCTTGAAGGTGAGGGCCACCAGCCGCTCGAAGAGCGGCGTGCGCAGGAAGCCGGGCAGCGGGAACGCCTCGTTCAGGTCCGCCGGGGCGCCGGTGACCGGGCTCCGGTCGAGGGTCTCCGCCGAGTACGTCATCTTCGCGAGCCACCCGGCCAGCGGATCCCCGCCCGCGCCGGTCCCCGGGATGCCGTCCGCCGGGCCCCCGTCCGCCCCGCCGGCGCCGTCCGCCGGGCCTTCCGGCAGCGGGCCGGACTCCAGGCGCGCCTCGGCCAGCGTGCGCTCGATGAACTGTTCGGGAGTCGTCGGCGGCGCGGGCGCCACGAGTTCCTCCAGCGGCTCCGGGTCGCCGGCCAGGGGGTCGGGCTCGTCGTCGGGCAGCGGGTCCTCGTAGCGCAGCGGGGCCCAATAGGCCATGCGCGAGGCGCTCCCCATGTCGGTGCCGAACAGAGCCCGGTCCCACTGGGACTTGAGCAGCTCCTTGCGGACCTTGTTCCCGTTGCCGTGGACGTAGACGATCGTGGCGGCGGTCATGACACGGACATACCGTGCCCGGAGCCTCCCCGTCGGCCCGCCGCGCCCCGTGCCACCCGAACAGCCGCGCCCGTGCGCCGGGGCGACCGACACAGAGCCCCCCGCCCACGCCTCGGATAGGGTGAATCGGTAGGAATCGGGCCCCCCGGGGTGAGGTTGGTGCATTGGACACGTACCAGTCGGCGAGCGAGGTGCCGGACCAGCCGGCCGCGGCTGTCGGGTACGCGGGCGTGCTGCGCGAGCTGCTGCCGATCGCCCTGTGGCGGGAGGACGCCGACGGACGGGTCGTGGAGTGGTCACTGGCCGCCCAGGAGCTGCTCGGACACCGCCCCGAGGACATCATCGGCCGCATCGGCTCCCAGGTGCTCGTCCCCGAGGCCAACCACGAACTCGCAGGTCAGCTGACCCGGCGCGTCCAGGCCGGCGAGACGGTCATCGGCACCCTGCCCGTGCGCCACCGCGACGGGCACCGCGTCCCGATGGAGATGTGGATCGTCCCCGCCGCCGACCCGGAAGGCCGCACCGGCGCCATGCTCGTCGCCGTGGAGACCTCCGAGGTCCTCCACATGCGCGACTCGCTCGCAGCCCTCCAGAGCCTCTTCACGCAGTCGCCCATCGGCCTCGCCACCCTCGGCCCCGACCTGCGCTTCCTGCGGGTCAACGACGCCCTGGCCCGGATGAACGGCGTCCCCGCCGCCGACCACCTCGGCCGGCGCCTCACCGAAGTGGTGCCCGGGGTCAACGCGACCGCGCTGGAGGCCACGATGCGGCAGGTCCTCGACCGCGGCACGGCCGTCGTCGACGTACGCCGCACCGGGCGGACCCCCTCCGACCCCGACCACGACCACACCTGGTCCTGCTCCTACGCCCCGCTGCTCGACGGCTCCGGCCGGCCCCTCGGCCTGATCGCCTCCCTCATCGACATCACCGAGGGCCAGCGGGCCCAGGCCGACGCGGACCGGGCCCGGCACCGCTTCGCCCTGCTCGCCGAGGCCGGCACCCGCATCGGCACCACCCTCGACCTCCACCAGACCGCCCAGGAGATCGCGGAGGTCCTCGTACCGCAGCTCGCCGACTCGGCCGACGTACAACTGCTGGTGGCCGTGCTCGACCCCGACGACACCGCCGCCGCGGGATCCTCCCGGGGCGTCCTGCGCCGCCTCGCCGCCATCTTCCCCGACCCGACCGCGCCCACCGCGAAGCTCGCCGCCGGACAGACCTTCCAGCTCCCCGTGGACAGCGTGTACGAGCGGGTCATCACCGAGGGCCGGCCCATGGCCCTGTACTCCTCCGACGTCCCCGCGCTGATCACCGACCCGCGCGCGGGAGCCCTGCGCGAGTACCTCGCGACCCTCGGCTCGGCCCGGATGGTCCCGCTCGTCGCCCGCGGCAAGGTGCTCGGCGCCGTCGCCGTGACCCGGCTGCGCACCCGCGAACCCTTCGACGAGGAGGACTGCGTACTCATCGACGAGCTGGTCGCACGCGCCGCCCTCAACATCGACAACGCCCGCATGTTCACCGCCCAGCGCCGGGCCGCCCTCACCCTCCAGCGCAGCCTCACCAACAGCGCGCTGCCCGAGGTCGCCGGCCTCGAACTCACCGGGCGCTACCTGCCCGCCAGCGACCACGACGTCGGCGGGGACTGGTTCGACGCCATCCGGCTCCCCGGCGGGCGCACCGGACTGGTCATCGGCGACGTCATGGGCCACGGCATCCACGCCGCCGCCGTCATGGGCCAGCTGCGCACCGCCGTACGGACCCTCGCACGCCACGACGTGCCCCCGGACCGGCTGCTGCGCTCGCTCGACGCCGTCGTGGCCGACCTGGGCGCGGACGAGATGGCCACCTGCGTGTACGCCGTCCACGACCCGGTCACGGGCGGCTGCGTGATCGCCCGCGCCGGGCACCCGCCGCCCGCCGTGGTGGCCGCGGACGGGACCATCGGCTTCCTCGACGGCCCGCCCGGCACTCCACTGGGCACCGGCACGGGCCCCGGAGGCGGGCAGGACTTCCGCACCGAGGAGGTGCGGCTGCCCCCGGGAAGCCTGCTCGTGCTCTACACCGACGGGCTCATCGAGGCCCGCGACCGCGACCTCGACCAGGGCATGGCCCAGCTGGCGGCGGCCCTGCACGGGGCCGAGCGGCCGCTGGAGGAGCTCTGCGACAGGATCCTCGCCCGCCTGCTGCCAGTGGCCCCGCAGGACGACGTGGCGGTACTCCTGGCCCGTACGCGGCAGCTGTGACCACCGGACCCGCCAGGGCCCGGACAGGTCACCAGGCGAGGTCCTCCAGGGCGTCCAGGTCCAGCGGCGCCGCCGGGGGCTCCTTGGCCCCGGTGAGCGGCAGCTCCGCCCAGATCACCTTGCCCCGGTCGGTGTAACGGGTGCCCCACCGCTCCGCGTACTGAGCGACGAGGAACAGCCCGCGCCCGCCCTCGTCGGTGGTGGCCGCGTACCGCAGGTGCGGTGAGGTGCTGCTGCCGTCGGAGACCTCACAGATCAGGCTGCGGTCGCGCAGCAGGCGCACGCGCACGGGCGCGCTCCCGTGCCGGATCGCGTTGGTGATCAGCTCGCTGAGGATCAGCTCGGTGGTGAAGGAGATGTCCTCCAGGCCCCAGGCGGCGAGCTGCGCCGCGCCCGCGTTGCGCACCCGGGATACGGCCGAGGCCTCACCCGGCACCTCCCATTCGGCGATCCGGTCCGCCTCCAGCCGCCGGGTGTCCGCGATCAGCAGGGCGATGTCGTCGCTCGGCACCGGGAACAGCATCGTGGCCAGTACGTCGGAGCAGGCCTGGTCGGGGTCGCGGCCGGGCCGGGAGAGGATCTCGGCCAGGATCCGCACCCCGGTGTCGAAGTCCCGGTCGCGGTCCTCCACGAGCCCGTCGGTGAACAGCACGAGCCGGCTGCCCTCCGGCAGCGCCAGCCCGGCGGACTCGAAGGGCATGCCGCCCACGCCGAGCGGGAGCCCGGTGGGCAGCTCGGGGAACTCCACCCGCCCGTCCGGGTGGACGAGCGCGGGCCCCGGGTGTCCGGCGCTGGCCATCACGCAGTAGCCGGAGACCGGGTCGTAGACCGCGTACAGGCAGGTCGCGCCGGTCACCCCGGCCCGCTCGCCCAGCCCCTCGCCCTCGCCGTCCCCGGAGCCGTCACCGGTCTGCCCGTCGCCCCCGTTGTCGGTCTGGTCGATCCGGTTGATCAGCTCGTCCAGGTGGCCGAGCAACTCGTCGGGCGGCAGGTCCAGGGTGGAGAAGTTGTGCACGGCGGTCCGCAGCCGGCCCATGGTCGCCGCCGCGTGCACCCCGTGCCCGACCACGTCGCCGACCACCAGGGCCACCCGCGCCCCGGGCAGCGGGATCACGTCGAACCAGTCCCCGCCCACCCCCGCCTGCGCCGGCAGATAGCGGAAGGCCACGTCGACGGCGCTCTGGTCGGGCAGCACCCGGGGCAGCAGGCTGCGCTGGAGGGTCACGGCGGTCGCGTGCTCCCGGGTGAAGCGGCGGGCGTTGTCGATGGAGACGGCCGCGCGGGCCCCCAGCTCCTCGGCGAAGGACAGGTCCTCCTCGTCGAAGGCCTCCGGGGTGTCGGCGGCCCGCCAGAAGTTCGCCATGCCCAGGACGACGCCGCGAGCCTGGAGCGGTACGGAGATCAGCGAGTGCAGCCCGTAGTCCAGGGCCACCCGGGTACCGGCCGTGTCGTCGGCCCGCCAGCCCATGGCGGCGTGCAGATCCGATGCGAGCACCGCGTGCCCGGCGTCCAGGGCCGCGGCCATCGGGGCCGTCGGCACGACGAACCGGATGAGGTCGCCGACCGGCTGCAGCGGCGAGTCGTCGCGCACCCCCGTGATCGCCGCCCGGCGCATCTCCGTGTACAGGCCCCCGGCCAGCGGTTCGTCGCCGCGCAGTACGGGTTCCAGCAGCTCCACCGTGACGAAGTCCGCGAAGCGGGGCACGGCGACCTCCGACAGCTCCTCGGCGGTGCGCACCACGTCCAGGGTCGTGCCGATCCGCACCCCGGCGTCGTACAGCAGCTGGAGCCGGCTGCGGGCCTCCTCGGCCCGCCCGGACAGCGCGGCGAGCTCGGTGGAGTCGCGCAGGGTCGTGACGGTACCGGTGGGCCGGCCCCGGTACGGCTTCGTGGGCCGTACGTTGACGGCCAGCAGCAGGTCGCCCGCTCGGTGCACCTCGTCCGTCGCGGCCCGGCCGGAGGCGAGCAGATCGGCGGTGCGCGGGTCGAGGCCGAGCTCCCCGACGTGCTGCCCCTCCGCGTCGGGAGGCAGGTCGAGGAGGCGACGGGCCTCGTCGTTGGCCAGGTCGAGACGGTGATCGGGGCCGATGATCAGCACGCCCTCGCGGACGGCGTGCAGAACGGCCTCGTGGTGTTCGTTCATCCGGGTCATCTCGGCGGCGCCCAGCCCGCGGGTCTGGCGCAGCAGCCGCCGGCTGACCAGGGCGGCGCCGCCCGTGCCGAGCAGCAGCGCGCCGGCCGCCGCGCCGAGCAGCAGGGGCAGCTGGCCCTCGACGGTGTCGGACACGTTCCGCACCTCTATGCCGGTGCCCACCAGCCCGACCACCTTCCCGCTCGCGTCGCGCACCGGGACGACGGCCCGGACGGCGTCGCTGGGCTTGCCCCGGAAGGTCTCGGTGAAGGACTCCCCGGCGGCGGCGCGGGCGATGTCACTGGCGCGCTGCCCGATCAGCTCGGGCCGCGAATCGGTGTAGCGGATCCCGCTCGTGGTCATGACGGCGATGAAGTCCAGCCCCGAGGCGATCCGCGCGGCATCGGCCAGCGGCTGGAGCACGGCGGTCGGATCGGGCGACCCCAGGGCGGCCGGGAGACCGGGGGCGTGCGCGAATGCCTCGGCGGCGGCGAGGGACCGGTCGCGGGCGTCCCGCTCGCTGTCGTACCCGGCCTGGATCACCAGGGCCGACGCGGCCGCGGCGATCAGCAGCAGCACGATCACCGCCGTGAGGGCGAAGACCTGGGCGGCGACGCTGTGGCCCCACCGGGACGGGCGCGCGAACAGGCGCGAGCCCCACCCGGTCGGCTGGCGACCAAAACGTCCGGTCATGAGCCCTTTCTAACACTCTCCCGGGTGTTTGGAGCGGCTGCTGCGGCCGCAGAGGCCGCACGGTACGCGCGGGGACCGAGACCGACGTACGAGGTGAAGTGCTGGCGGAAGGTCACCTCGCTGGCGAAACCGGCCCGCCGGGCCACCTCCGGTACCGAATGGTCGGTGCGCTCCAGGAGCTTGCGGGCCTCGTCCAGCCGGTGGTCCAGCAGCCAGCGGTGCGGTGTGGTGCCGGTGGCGGCGACGAAGTGGCGGGCGAAGGTGCGGGGGGCCATGCCGGCCCAGCGGGCCAGGGTGGCCACGTCCAGCGGCTGGTCCAGGCAGCGCAGCGCCCGCTCCCGTACGGCGGCCAGCGCCTCGGCCGTGCGGTCCGCGGCCGGGACGGGCCTGTCCAGGTACTGGGCGTGCTCGCCGGCGCGGAAGGGGCCCGTCACCATGGACCGCGCGATGGCGGCGGCCGCCTCGGCGCCGTGCGCCCGCCGCACCAGGTGCAGGCAGAGGTCGATCCCGGAGGCCACCCCGGCGGAGGTCCACAGCCCGCCGTCCTCGACGTACAGCGGCGCGTCCTCCACGACCACGCCGGGGTGGCGGGCGGCGAGGCGCGGGGCCAGGGACCAGTGGGTCACCGCCCGGCGGCCCTCCAGCAACCCCGCCTCGGCGAGGACGAACGCGCCGGCGCAGAGGGCCGCGACGGGTATGCGGCTCGCGTGCGCAGCCCGCAGCGCGGCCAGCACCGGCTCGGGCGTCGGGTCCTCCGGGTCGGCCAGCGCGGGCACGACCACCAGGTCGGCCGAGGCCAGCCAGTCGAGCCCCCGGTCGGGGGCGAGGCTCAGCCCGCCGGGCAGCGGGATCGCCCCGGGCTCCACGGCACACCGGCGCAGCTCGAACCCGGGCACCCCGAGAGCGGTGCGGTCCGGTCCCCACACCTCGGTGATGACGGCGAGGTCGAAACTCCGGATCCCGGGCTGAACGACGACGGCGACACGCTGCATCCCACCATCCTGCCGGCGCCTTCCCGGCGGTCCGCCTGCCGCGCCGCCGCCGGGGGGGCGCCCCCCCCCCCCCCCCCCCCCCCCCCCCGGGGCGGGGGTTTTGCACCCCCGCCGCGCGTGCGGGCCGGGGGGCGGGGCCGGGGCCCCCGGGCACGGGTGAGGGGGC
>NZ_JBIWFI010000034.1:0-100741 GCF_044762985.1 Streptomyces sp. NPDC096339
AACCACTGGTACTAAGCCGCCGGCACCACCGGCAGCACACGCGGTGCACGCGCGAAGACGCCCGGCAGGGATTCCCTGCCGGGCGTCTTTCGCGTGGTCATTGGTTGCTGCGGAGCTCGTCGAGCACCTTCGTCAAAGCCTTCGTCTCCGCGACCAACCGAGCCTGGGCCTTCTTCTGCTCCTGGTCACCCTCGGGCTTGAACGCGCTGCTGAAGTGCGGTTGGAGCTGGGTCCACCAGCCGTAGTCCAGCATCGCCCACGCCTGCGGGCAGAGGGGGGCGCGGGTCTTCGGGAGGTAGCCGCCGTCGACGAGGGACTGTTTGTACTTCTTCGGGTCGCTGCCTTCCAGGTAGCACAGGAAGTTGAAGACCCGCGCCTGGGTGACGGGGTGGTCACTCGCCAGGTTCTCCAAGGTCAGCCGGCCTTGCTTGCGGGCGATCTCGTCGAAGAGGATCGCGGCGGCCAGGGACGGGCCCGGTCCGACCTCGTTGACGGTGTAGAAGGACGCGAAGCCGTCCGCCGCGTCCTCTTCGAGGCCGAGGTTGGCCAGGAGGAGCTGGCGTTGCAGGGCGTGGCCCAACTCGTGGCCGAAGATGAACTCGGTCGCCAGCACGGTCAGGTCGTCGGTGTTGTACTCGGACGCGGGGAACGGGGCCGGCCGTTTGACGGTCTTCACCACGTCGGCGAAGGATTCCTCGATCTCGGCCAGGAACGACGGCGGGATGTAGATCGTCCTGCCGTCCGGCTGAGTGACGGCGTCGGTGACCCCCGGCGGCACTGCGGCGGTGACCTTCACGACCATGTCGTACGGGAGGGTGAGCGTTTCGTTCACCCAGTCGGCCGCCCGTTCCAGCACACCGGAGTCGCGGACCAGCGCCACGACCTGCCGGTCCTCCGGCGGGACCGTCCGGTCCTCGTAGACGATGGTGACCTTGCCGGAGCGCGTCGCCTGGGGGCGGGGACCCGCTCCGGGTCCCCGGCCGGCTCCGCGGTCCTCGCTGCCGCACCCGGTGACGGCGACCCCGGCGAGGACCAGCACGCCTGCCAGCGCGCTGCGCGCCCTGTGCGACTGCCTGGCGGTTTTCGGCATCTCGGTCGGCTCCCGTCGCATGTTCCGGCCCTCATCCTCCGGTCGCCGGTAGGCGGGTGCCCGTCGAGCCGTCCGTTCGGGGGACCGGGGCCCGATCGGTGGCTCCCGTCACGAGGATCACGAGGATCACGAGGATCACGAGGATCACGAGGATCACGAGGATCACGAGGATCACGAGCGTGTCTCCCCCGTCCGGGGGAGGCGGCTTCGTTCCGGTGGGCGAGGTGCCCGCACCGCCGTTCCGGCAGAGTCTTCCCAGGCAGCGCACATCGCGGCCGACAAGACCTTGGGGGAAGCCATGACGATGACGACGGCCTTGGCGCCGACACCGGTACGGCGTGGGTGGCGGCAGGCCTGGCCCGGCCACGTGGCGGCCGGGGCGGCGATCGCCTACGCGGCCCCGCACTTCTGGTGGGGAGCCGGGATCGGCGCGACCTTCCCCGGGGACTTCGCCTCCGCGCCGCACGGCACCTGGGAGGCCGCGATCGGCTACTGGGTGATGGGCGCCGTCGCGGTCTCCGGTGCGGTCGTCGCGCTCGCCCTGGTCCAGCCCTGGGGTCACCGGCTCCCGCGCCGAACGCTCTGCGTCCTGTCCCTGACCGCCTCGGTCGGCATGACCCTGTGGGGCTTCACCTACTTCGCGATGCAGGGCCTGCTCGCCGCCGGCCGCGTCGTCTCCGCGCCCGCCTTCGCCGCCAAGGACGCCCACCCGCAGGCCGCCTGGGGCCTCTTCTGGTACGGCCTGTTCGTCCTGTGGGGCCTCATGCTCGGCCTGGCCGCCTGGAACCGGCTGCGCGAGGACCTGCCTGCAACGCGCAACGGGGCATCGGGATGAGGCTCACCACGCCTCCCAGTCCCAGGTGTCGAAGTACGCGGGCAGCCCTGCCCGGCGGGCGGCCATGACGGCCTCCAGCCGTGCGTGGTCGCGGGCCGGCATCAGGTCCCGCCACTCGGGCAGGGCCAGGGCGCGGACGTCGTCGTGCTCGTCGGGATCCAGCTCGATCGCGGCGAGTTGGCGGGACGAGAGGCGCCCGCCGTCGAAGACGACCCCGACCGTGCTCAGCGGCCAGTCCTTTCCCGGCAGCCCGAACACCGTCGCCAGCAGCCGGGGCGGTCCCGGTACGTGGAGCCCGGTCTCTTCCCGGCACTCGCGTACGGCCGTCTCCCACGGGCGCTCGCCGGCCTCGGCGATGCCACCCGGCCACTGCCAGGGGTGGACGCTGGAGTAGGTGGCGCGCAGCTGGACGGGGCGGTCGTCCTCGTCGGTGAAGAACACCGCCCCGAAGACCGTGGCCTTCGGCAGGGTCGCCGCGAACTCCTCCGGAGGCAGCCACTGCTTGCTCACGACTCGACCCCCTCGGCCACGGGTGTCGAAGGGACGGGCGGCTGGGGGTGCACGGGGCCTCCGGATGGGCGCACGACTGGTACTGGTGCTCTGGGAACGGCTCCCGAGCGGGGCACGTCACGGCCGGATCCGGCACGCATGGTGAACGAATGTTCTGGCCGGTCCCGGTGGCCATGGCGGGCCTGTGGTGGTGGCGTTGAAACTCGCCCGAACAGGGCTGGTTCACCCGGCCGGGGGATTGTCCGAGCAGGTGCGGTGGACGCGGGCCTCAGGCGAGGAAGGACAGTCGTACCGTGCGCCGCGGGTTGTCCCCGTTGGTGTCCACCAGGACGACCGACTGCCAGGTACCCAGGGCGAGTTCGCCGCCGACGACCGGAAGCGTGGCGTGCGGCGGCACGAGCGCCGGGAGCACGTGGTCCCGGCCGTGGCCGGGGGAGCCGTGCCGGTGGCGCCAGCGGTCGTCGGCGGGCAGCAGCGTACGCAGGGCGTCCAGCAGGTCTTCGTCGCTGCCCGCGCCCGTCTCGATGACGGCCAGTCCGGCCGTCGCGTGCGGGGTGAACACGTTGAGGAGCCCGTCGCGCCCCCGGGCCACGTCGGCGAGGAAACGGGCGCACGCGGCGGTCAGATCGTGCACGGTCTCGGCGGAGCCGGTGGTGACGTCGATGGTCCGGGTGGTGAAGGTGTCCGTCATCCCTCCATCCTGGCGCGGCACTCGCGCCAGGCCGTCAGCCACGCGGCCGCCGCGCGTCGTTCAGCGGTGCAGCCGCGTCGTCCAGTCCCGCGGGACGCGGTCGGCGGGTCCGGGCGCCGACTGGTCCGTCGGGTGGTCGTTCGGCGGGGTCAGCTCCGGCCCCGACTCGTACAGGGCATTGGTGTCGAAGTTCCAGAACCATTCCTCGCCCGGCTCGAAACTCTGTACCAGCGGGTGGCCGGTGGACTTCCAGTGCGCCGTGGCGTGTTGCGCGGGGGACGAGTCGCAGCAGCCGACGTGGCCGCACTGGGCGCAGCGGCGCAGGTGGAACCACCAGCCGCCCACCGCGTCGCACTCGGCGCAGCCGGTGCCGCTGGGCGGGACGGTCGGGTCGATTCCCTGGAGGTCGGTCATGCCTGCTCCTCGGCGGTTTCCGTGGTGGTGGCGGTCTCCGGCGGCGGGGCGGTCAGCGGCAGCAACACCCGGAAGCGGGTGTCTCCCGGGGCGGAATCGACCTCAAGGCTCCCGTGGTGCTTGTTGACGACGATCCGCCAGGAGATGTCGAGACCCAGACCGGTACCCTCGCCGACCGGCTTGGTGGTGAAGAAGGGGTCGAAGATGCGGCTGCGGATGTCCGCCGGGACGCCGGGACCGGTGTCGCGGAACTCCACCAGCAGCCGGTCCCCCTCGCGCGCCGTGCGGACCGTGAGCGTGCCGTCGTGGCCGGTGCTGCCGATCGCGAAGACGGCGTTGTCGATGAGGTTGGTCCACACCTGGTTCAGCTCCGCCGGGTAGGCCGGCACTTCGGGCACGGAACGGTCGTAGGCCTTGACCACCCGCACCTGGGGGCCGATCTTGCCGGACAGCATCAGCAGCGTGCTGTCGAGGAGTTCGTGGACGTCGACGACGCGGTGCGGGGCGCGGTCGAGCTGCGCATACTGCTTGGCCGCGTCCACGAGGTGGGAGATGCGGGCCGTGGAGTCGTCGATCTCGTCCATCAACAGTTCGGTCTCGACCGTGTAGTTGAGCCAGCCGATGGCCGCCGGCAGTATCTCCTCGGCCACGGTCGCCGCGACGTGCTCCAGCCAGTCCGTGTCCAGACCGGCCTGCACGAAGGTCGGCGCGATCCGCCAGCCCTCCGGGATGCCGCGGTCGTCGAGCCAGTCGGCGAGCTCGTCCTCCCGGTCGGACGCCTCCAGGGGGCTGAGCGCCGTCGCCTTGGCGACGCGCTCGACGGTCCGTTCCTGGATCTCGATGAGGTCGGCGATCGCCTCGCGCGAGTACCGCCCCTGGGAGATGTGGGCCAGCTTGTGCCGCATCTTGCCGACCCGTTCCCGCAGCGTCGCGGTGGCCCTGACGGCCGCCGCGGCCGGGTTGTTGAGCTCGTGGGTGAGACCGGCGGACAACGACCCCAGCGCCAGCAGCCGTTCCCGCTGCCCGATGGCCCGCTGGGTCTGCTTCGAGCCGAAGAAGAGCCCCTCCAGCAGGTGCGCGGCCATCGGGAACCACTCCCGCATGATGTCCGCGAAGGACTCCGCGGGCAGGACGAAGAACCGCGTCGGCTCGGTCACCCGCATCGAGTTGTTGTACGTCTGCGGCACGCGGTCGCCGAGGTAGGCCTGCATGGCTCCCGCGTACACGCCGCGCTGCGAGGTACGGCTCACCTCGACGTCGTCGCCGCCGACCCGGCGGTAGAGGACGACGGTGCCCTCGATCATCACGTAGAAGCAGGTGGCCGGGTCGCCCTCGGTATAGACCGGGCCTGCCTCGAACCGTTCCACCCGCCCCTCTCTGCACAGCCACCCGAGCTGCTCCGGGGAGAGCTTCTCGAACAGGAACAGGGAGGTGATCTCCTGCGGGCTGCACGGCATGACCTGTCCCGCCGCCTGCTCTGCCTGCCCCGCTTGCCCGTTCTGCACGCTCATGACTGCTCCAGGTACCGGTGGACGAGCATCACGGCCATGGCTCCCTCTCCGACGGCGGACGCGACGCGCTTCGCGGACCGGGCACGCGCGTCGCCCGCCACGAACACGCCGGGAATGTTGGTCTCCAAGTGATAGGGCGGCCGGTCCAGTTCCCACTCGGCCGGAGGTCGCCCGTCCGGCGTGAGGTCCGGCCCGGCCAGGATGAACCCGTGCTCGTCGCGGAGCACCGTACCGTCCAGCCAGTCGGTCCGCGGGGCCGCGCCGATGAACACGAACATCCACTGTGCGTCGACGAGTTCGGTCGCACCGCTGTCCACGTCCCGCAGCGTCAACTGCTCCAGGTGCCCGTCGCCGTGCGCCGACTCGACGACCGTACGGGTCCGCACCGTGATGTTCGGCGCCTCCTCGATCTGCTGGATCAGGTAGTACGACATCGACGCCGTCAGGGACTCCCCGCGCACCAGCAGCGTCACCGACTTCGCACCCCGCGCCAGGTACATCGCCGCCTGCCCGGCGGAGTTGGCACCGCCCACGATGTACACGTCATGGCCCTGGCAGGAGGACGCCTCGGTGAGCGAGGAGCCGTAGTACACCCCGCACCCGGTCAGGTCCTCACAGCCCGGCGCCTGGAGCTGCCGGTACGAAACACCCGTCGCCAGGATGACACTCTGCGCGGCGACCGCCGACCCGTCGGAGAAACGGACGACCCGCGCCGCGCCGTTGACCTCCAGCCCGGTGACCTCGCGCGCGGTGAGGATCTCGGCGCCGAACCGGCCGGCCTGGCGGCGGGCGCGTTCGGTGAGCTGTGCGCCCGACACCCCGTCGGGGAAGCCCAGGTAGTTCTCGATGCGCGAGCTCTGCCCGGCCTGCCCGCCGGTCGCCGACCGCTCGACCAGTACGGTCCGCAGCCCCTCGGAAGCCCCGTACACCGCCGCGCCGAGCCCGGCCGGGCCGCCGCCGATCACGACGAGGTCGTAGAAGTCGGCGGTCGGCGTCGTCGCGAGCCCGACGTGGGCGGCGAGTTCGGGCGCCTCCGGCTCGACCAGCACGGTGCCCTCCGGCGTGACCACCACGGGCAGCCGCTGACCGTCGGCCCCGGCCGCCTCCAGCAGCCGCCGCCCCTCGGGCTCGTCGGAGGAGTACCAGCGGTACGGCACCTGGTTGCGGGCCAGGAACTCCCGTACGGAGGAGGAGCGCGCCGACCAGCGGTGCCCGACCACCTTGGTGGCGGGTACGGGCCGGTGGTCGCCGGCACGCCAGGCCGCGAGCAGATCGTCCACGACGGGGTAGAGCTTCTCCTCCGGCGGATCCCACGGCTTGAGGAGGTAGTGGTCGAGGTCGACGACGTTGATCGCGTCGATGGCCGCGTTGGTGTCGGCGTACGCGGTCAGCAGCACGCGCCGCGCGCCCGGGTACACCTGCAGGGCCTGTTCGAGGAACTCGATGCCGTTCATCTGCGGCATCCGGTAGTCGGCGAGGATCACCGCCACCAGGTCGCCCCGCAGCTTCAGCTCGCGCAACGCCTCCAGCGCGGATTCCCCGGACTCGGCGCGCACGATCCGGTACCCGGCGCCGTACCGACGCCGCAGGTCACGCGCGACGGCGCGGGAAACCCCCGGGTCGTCGTCCACCGTCAGGATGACGGTCCGCCCTGCATCGGCAGCCTGTGCCATTCGTCTCCACCCCGCGTGCTCTGGGCGGCCGGCAGCGGGAGCCGTCCGCGCCGGTTCCCGCCCATCGTATGTTCGATGGCCCGGCAACGCTCCAGGACGGCGCGGAGCGCGCACCGCGGGTAGGCGGGTGGTCGCTGCCGGTCAAGGCTCCTTCCCGCTCCTCCGCGGGCGGATGCCCGGTGGGCACCGCGGATGCGCCCATGCGAGTGCCTTCGGGACGCCCCGCGAGCGGGGGTCGGCCGGCGGGGGTATGTCGTTCCGCGCTAGGCGACCTTGGCATCCATGAGGAGATCAGCCGTGTACGCAGTGGTTCGACGGTACGAAGGCGTGACCGATCCCGCGGAGGCGGGACGCCGAGTTGACGAGGGATTCGTTCCCCTCCTGCGCCAAGTCCCCGGATTCGTGGCCTACTACTGGATCGACGCGGGGGACGGGGTGATGGTCTCCACCAGCGTCTACGAAGACCGGGCCGGGGCCGAGGAGTCGGTCACGAGGGCGGCCGCGTTCGTACGCGAAAACCTCGCGTCGCTCCTGCCCAACCCTCCCCAGGTCACGGCCGGCGAGGTCCTCGCCGCCGGGTGACGGCCGGAACCTAGCGCGCCATCCCGTAGACCGGCTCCGCCGGGGAGGGACGGGTCCGGGACAGCTTCGCGGCCCTGCCGCGGGCCGTTTCGAACGCCGTGACCGGATTCCCGGCCGAACGCCAGGGCTCGGCCCCGCACCACGGTCCGATCCGGCGGAACTGCTCCAGAGCGGGCTTGTACAGCATCGACTCGACCATGCGGTGCGCCAGCAGGTGACGCAGGACCGGCAGACGTTCGTCATCGGGTGCGACCTGGTCGAACGAGGCGGCGATCCTCTTCAGCAGAATCCGGTTCACGGGCGTGACGGGAAGCGAGGGGGAGGGAAGTGGACCGCTCGGCGAGCTCGTTCAGCGCGTACAGGTAGATACCGGCGAGCGGGCTGCCGGGCGGGGCCTTGCGGACCGCCTGCCGGGCGAAGCGCATCATCAGCCGGTTGCTGCCGAACCACTTGGCGCACCAGCACTGGAGGGCCTGCCAATGGCCCTCGTAGTGGTGGGGTTCGCGGGGTCGAGCAGCGCGGCCTTCCGGGCCTCCTCGATCGCTGCCGGGCTCGGCGGCACGCCAGGCGTCGAGCCAGGCGTCGTCCTGCCGGGCGACGTGCTGGAGGAGCTCCAGCCGGGCCCACCGAAGACCTCCGCGAGGAGTACACGAAGAGGTAGCGCCGGTGTGCACCGGCGCCGTGCCGGGGGACAGCGTCCCGGCAGGGCGCCGGCCGTGCACGCGCCCCGCGCGGGATGACAGACTGCACGGATGATCAATGATCTTCCCGCCGGCCTGCGGGCCCGGCGCCTCGCCGAAGAGGACCATCTCCGCGTGCTCGCCGTACTGGACGCGTGGTGGGGCGGCCTCAAGGGGGAAGCGGGAGCGAGGGAGCGTGCGCTGCTCCTGCCCCGGCTGTACTTCCAGCACTTCACCACGACCAGCTTCCTGGTCGAACACGGCGACGGCGAGATCGCCGCCTTCCTCGTCGGATTCCTGTCGCAGACCGAACCCGGGGCCGCCTACGTGCACTTCGTCGGCGTGGACCCGGCGCTGCACGGCCAGGGTGTCGGGCGCGTCCTCTACCAGGCCTTCTTCGCCCTGGCCCGGTCACACGGGCGTCGTTACGTGCACTGCGTCACCAGCCCGGAGAACACCGCGTCGCAGGCCTTCCACACCCGGCTCGGCTTCACGCCCTCCGCCGTGAAGCCGGACTACGACGGCCCCGGCCTCGACCGGGTGGCCTTCACCATCGACCTTTCAGCGGCTCCGACGGCCACCCCTTAGAGCACCGCTGCTCCGAGACCGCTGCTTCGCCGACTCGCCGCCAGGTCCTCCGTACGGCCATCCGGCCGTCGGAGCAACGGGACTTCACCCTCCGGGTTCCCAGGTCATCCCCGGGCGGCATGGTTCCATCGTCCACGCGGTCGCCGAGCGAACACCCATGCGTACGGCGAGCCCGCCCTCGTGCCCGAGGACCCACCCAGGAGGATGTCGATGGCTCGCCGTACCACCATCCGCGGCCTCGTCGCCGCGGCCACCGCCGGCGTCGCGCTGCTCGTGCCGGCCGGACTGGTCGGCGCCGCGGCCAGCGCCGAGTCCGCACCCGCCGCCGCTGCCGCCGCCCTGCCCCAGGCGCGGATCTTCATGGTCAACCCCGTCCAGTCCACGGGTGACCAGGGCCTCACCGACCAGCGGGACTCCGCCTCCGCCGTCCCGGACTCCGCTTACACCCTGGCCGAGTTGCGCAACCTCGACACGAGCGGCCGCCTCTCGGGGAGGTGGGCGTACATCCGCTCGGAGACCGGCGCTCCCGCCTCGGTCTCCGCGGCGGCCACGTACAACCGCGGCAACGACCAGTTCGAGCAGGTGATGGCGTACTTCTGGGTCGACGAGGCGCAGGAGTACCTGCAGAGCCTGGGCTTCGGCAGCGAACTGCCGGGGGCCAACAACCGCCGGCAGGCGGTGCGGATCAACCAGTGGGGCCGGGACAACTCCTTCTTCACGGACCGGAGGGGTGAGATCCGCTTCGGCAAGGGCGGCGTGGACGATGCCGAGGACGCCGAGGTGATCGTCCACGAGTACGGGCACGCGGTGCACCAGGCGCAGGTTCCCGGCTTCGGATCCTCCCCCGAGGCGGGGGCGATCGGCGAGGCCTTCGGGGACTACTTGGCCGTCGAGGTGGGGGAGCACGCGGTACAGGCGTACGGCTGGCCGCGCCGTGCGGACCTGGCGTGCGTGGCGGACTGGGACTCGGTCCCGTACTCCACCGCCCCGCACTGCCTGCGCAGGGTGGACGGCGACAAGGTGTACGGGGACCGCGAGGGCGAGGTGCACGCCGACGGCGAGATCTGGTCGCGGGCCCTGTTCGACATCCGCAACGCGCTGGGCGCCCGTACCGCCGACCGGATCATCATCAACGCGCAGTTCGCCTTCGCACCCGACACCAGCTTCCAGGACGCGGCGCTGACGACCATCGAGACGGCGCGTCAGATGTACGGCGACACGCAGGCGGACGCGGTGCGGGCCGCCTTCGCGGCCCGGCAGATCCCCGGCGTCGCGTAGCACCCCTGCGGGACCGGTCCCGATGACCGCGGGCGGTGCCGCCCCTGTGCTCCGCGGCCCTGCCGGGCCGCGGAGCACAGGGGACCGGCGGCAGCCGGGGCTCAGAGTGCCCCGACGACCTTCCGTGCGGCGATCCGGACGACCACGCGTGGGGCGTCGTCGACGGATGCCGGGTTGAAGTCGCGGTACTTCTTGCCGGTGTACTTGAGCGAGAGCTCGTCGATCAGCTCCTGGCCGCCCTCGGTGGTGAGCTCGGCGGTGCCCCGGATCTCCGCGTACTCGTACGGGGAATCGAAGGGCTGGAGCAGTACGGTGACGCGCGGGTCGCGGCGCATGTTCTGCTCCTTGCGCCGGCCGATCGTTGTCGAGATGAGTACGTCATCGCCTTCGCGCATCACCCAGACCGGTGACACCTGGGGGCTTCCGTCGGGCTGGATGGTGGCGATGGTGACGAAGACGGGGCTGTCGAGCAGTTCCTTGAGCCGGTGGCTGAGCTCAGCAGACACGGTGGGTCCCTTCGGACGGGGTAAGGATGTCGCCCCACCTACTACCGCAGCTCGCCGTGGTTTTGCGGGAACCGGCCGATCATCGCCGTGGCGGCCGCCGTCGCCGTGGCCCGCCGTCGGTGGGGGAGCGGCGGGTCACCGGGCGCTCGCCGAGGGACGGACCGTGATCTCGTTGACGTCGACCTCGGGCGGCTGGGAGACGGCGTGGGCGATGGCGGCGGCAATGGCGGAAGCGGGCAGTGCCACGGCACGGTAGGCCTTCATGGCTTCCCTGGCATCGGGGTCGCCGATGCCGTCGGCGAGTTCGGACTCGGTCACGCCGGGGGAGACGAGCGTGACGCGGATGTCACCGCCCCGGGACTCCTGGCGCAACCCCTCGGAGAGCGCCCGGACGGCGAACTTGCTCGCGCAGTAGACGGCGGCCGTGGGGGAGACCTCGTACGCGCCGACCGAGGCGATGTTCACGAAGTGCCCGCCGCCCTGGGCGCGCATGACGGGGAGGGCGGCGGCGATCCCGTACAGGACGCCCCGTACGTTCACGTCGATCGTCCGGTCCCACTCGTCGACCCTCAGCGCATGCAGCGGCGAGAGCGGCATCACGCCCGCGTTGTTGACCATCACGTCCACTCGGCCGAAGCGCTCGCGGGCCGCCGTCACGAAGGACTCCATGTCGGCGGCGACGGTGACGTCCAGTCGCCGGTACGCCGCGCTGCCGCCGGCGGCGGTGATCACGCGGGTCAGCGCGTCGAGACGGTCGGTGCGGCGCGCGCCGAGGAAGACGTGGTGTCCGTCGGCGGCGAGTCGGCGGGCGGTCGCCTCCCCGATGCCGCTGCTCGCTCCGGTGATCGCCACGACCTTGGCTGCGTCCTTCATTCCGGCTGTTCCTTCCGGTGGGGTACGGGATGACTGCCGGCGGGGCGAGAGGAGTTCGCCCCGTCCGCACCGCCGAGTCTGGGCAGGCCACGGCCCATCGGCCAGGACGAGTGCTGCCTGGGTGCGCCGCACCCGGGCAGCACCTCAGCGCGGTCCCTTAGCCTGACGACATGTCCGACAACCAGCTGGGAGAGTTCCTCCGCGCCCGCCGAGCCGGCCTGAGCCCCCAGGAGGTCGGCATGCCCGGCCACGGCGTGCGCAGGGTCGCCGGACTGCGCCGGGAAGAAGTCGCGGTCCTGGCCGGGGTGAACGCGGACTACTACACGCGCCTGGAACAGGGCCGCGAACGACGCCCCTCGGCCCAGGTGCTCGGTGCCCTCGGCCTCGCCCTGCGACTGGACCCCGACGAATCCGCGCACCTGCACCGGCTGGCCGGGACGGCGCCGGCCGTCCCGGTCCGGTCCACCGCCCCGGACCGGGTCGGGCCCGCCCTGCGGCAACTGCTCGACGGCCACCCGGGCGCCCCGGCCCTCGTCATCAACCAGGCCCTCGACGTCCTGGCCGCCAACGCCCTGGCCGACGCGCTGTACTCGCCCTTCGACCCGGCGGACAACCTGGCCCGCATGGTCTTCCTCGACCCGGCGGGACGCCCGTTCCACACCCGCTGGGGCCACACGGCCGGGGCCGTCGTGGGCCACCTGCGCCAGGCGGCCGGGATCGACCCCGACAACCCGCGCCTGGGGAACCTCGTATCCGAGCTCACCGAGCACAGCGCGGACTTCAGCCGCCTGTGGAACACCCACCGCGTGCGGGGCAAGACCTCGGACGCCAAACACTTCCTCCACCCGGACGTCGGCCCCTTGACCCTCACCTACCAGGCCTTTGACGTACGCGACGCACCGGGTCAGCAACTCGTCGTCTACCAGGCCGAACCCGCCACGCCCAGCGCCCGGGCCCTCGCCCTCCTGGGCGCCCTCCACGCCACCGCGCACTCTCGCCGGATGTCCGTCCGGGTCAACCATCCCTGACCGCCGGCGCGGGCCCGAGGCGAACGGGAAGAGTGCAGCCATGGACGACCACTTCACCGACACCCTGCTGGTCCTGCGCAGGTTCATCGGCGTGCCCCTGCCGGCCACCGACTGGCGTGTCCGCGCCATGGTCCGCCCCGACGCGGACCGGATCCGGATCCGCCTCGCCGACACCGCCGGCCGGGCCGTCCTGGTGGACCTGCCCACGGGCCACGGCCGGGAACACGGCACCTGGTGGTATGCCGGAGCGCTCCGGCACACGGCCGCCTGGCTCACCGAGAACCCCATGCCGCCCGCGGGCGAACAGGGACTCCCGTACGTCGACGTCGCCCCCCTGATCGGCTCCGTGGTTCCCGACGGGGGCGAGGTCACGCTGGACGACGCGATCGACTACCTGATCGCCGACCTCTCCGGCGACCCCCTCTGGAAGGGCGAGCCACCTTCCGTGGCACCCGACCTGTACGTGCTGGCGGGCTTCGACCACCGCCGGCCCGGCATCGTCCGCGTCTACCTCGACCACCAGAACCGGACCATCGGCATCGACCTGCCCATCGCCAACGACGGAACACCGCGTCCCGTCCAGTGGTGGGCCTCCGCCAAACTCATCGCCCTCCTCCACCCGGAGGAACCGACCACCCTGGCGGCCCACCGGGTCCATGGCGCCCCGGACCCCCTGTGCGAAGCCGTGTACGACCTGACCCGCTGGGCCTGATCCCGATTCCCTTCGCAGTGCGGTCAGTCCCGGTACACGAGGATGAACTCCCCGCAGGGGTGCGTGCCGTGGAGGTCCGCCGTCTCGTCCAGGGCCCCGCGCAGGGTCCGCAGATGGGCTGTGGTGAGCTGCAGCGGCGGCTCGTCCGGCTGGTACGTGGTGCCGCGGGGGTAGTCCCGGCCCGCCGTGGTGGTCATCTCGATGTGGCAGCCGAGGACATGGCGGACCGGCCGGGTGGCGCAGAAGGCCAGCAGCCGGTCGACCGTGGCCGAGTAGGCCGTCCGGTCCTCGATGTAGAGCCGCCCCGGATAGAGGGAGTCGCCGGTCAGCAGGAGGCCGGTGTGGCGGTCGTGGAAGACCAGCGCGGCCTGCTGGTGGCCGGGCCCGGGGATCAGGTCGAGGATCCGGCCGCCCAGGTCCAGTTCGCCGGAGCGGTCCGGCCAGTCGGTGAGGCCGAAGGAGGCCGTGACCTCGTCCAGTCCGGGCCCCACGACCGTGGTGCGCGGCCGGTCCGTGAACTGTCCGTCCGCCGCGATGTGGTCGCCGTGCCCGTGGGTGTGGGCGACCAGCAGCGAGTAAGCGGGCCTCGGATGGAGTTCCAGCCAGTCCGCGACGAGCCGGTCGACGGCCTCCCGCAGCGGGAAGCGGGCCGGGTCGGCGGACGCGCCCGTGTCGAGGAGCAGCGCCCGCTCATTGCCGAACAGGAGGAAGAGGAAGGGGGCTTCGTAGTGCACGGACTTGTTCTGGCGCAGGATCACCGTGTGCTCGGAGTAGGCGTGGACCTGGATCTCCGGGGCCGGGTCGTGCTGCGGGGAGGGCCGGCCCGCGTGCCAGACGACGTCGAGACTGCCTGCGACCGGGGCGCCCCGGAGAAAGTCGATCACGCGTCCAACGTACCCTCGTCGCCGGGCGCGGGGGAGCCGGTCATCGGACGACCCGCACTGGCCCCGCGCGCGGCGCGTCCGCCCCGCTGGCGGGGGCCGCCGAATCGCGGTTTCGTGGTTCCTAGTGCCGTGCCGGGCGCCGTGACCCGGTGAACCTTTCCGGTCACAGCACTAGGCGTGCGTACCGATGCGGCGGCATCGACCGCCGGACCGGGCCCTCGCCGTGACGGAGGAGGGCGGACATGTCCGCACCAGGTCCCACAGCCGGCCGCCGGCGCCGTGCGGCGGTCCTCTCCGTGGCGCTGGCCTGCTCGGCGCTGCTCACCGGCCCGGGCCTCGGAGCCGCCGCCGCGCACAGCGCGCCTCCCCCCGCACCCGCGTCTCCCTCGCCCTCACCCTCGGTGACGGTCCCGAGACTGGACTGGAGCCCGTGCCGGCCCGGCAGCCCGTGGGACTGCGCCACGGCGAAGGTGCCGCTCGACCACGCCGCCCCCGAGGGCCGCACCATCGACCTGGCGGTCGTCCGCCGGCAGGCCACGGATCCCGGACGCCGCCTCGGCACCCTGTTCGTGAACCCCGGCGGTCCCGGGGGCCCCGGGACCGTGCAGGTGCCGCAGAACTACGACGCCTTCCCCAAGGAACTGCGGGAACGGTTCGACATCGTCAGCTGGGACCCGCGCGGGATCGGCAACAGCACCGCCGTGAACTGCTTCGACACCACCGAGGAGGCCAAGACCTGGGCGGCCCGCCCACCCGGCGGCTTCCCCGTCGGCGCGCAGGAGCGCAAGGCGTGGATCGACGCCTACGAGGACCTCGCCCGGCGCTGCGAGAAGCGCGACCCGGACCTGCTGCGCCACGTGTCGACCGCCGACACCGCCCGTGACCTCGACCTGCTCCGCCGGTCGGTCGGCGACCCGCAGCTCAACTACCTCGGCGTCTCCTACGGCACGATCCTCGGCGCCACCTACGCCAACCTCTTCCCCGGCAGCGTCCGCGCCATGGTCCTCGACAGCAACATCGCCCCCCGGGCCTGGATCGACGGCGGCCCCCAGGCCGATCCCCGCACCACGACCCTCCTGCGCATGGGCTCGGACCGCACCGCCGCGGCCACCCTGGACCGGTTCCTCACCCTGTGCGGATCGGCGCCCGCGACCCGCTGCGCCTTCTCGGCGGGCAGCCCCGAGGCCACCCGAGACAAGTTCGACCGGCTGATGCTGCGGCTGCGGGAGCGTCCGATCGGCCCGTGGACGTACGCGAAGACGGTCGCCGACACCGTGAACAGCCTCTACATCGTCGACCCCGGCTGGACGGCCCTCGCGGGCAGGCTCCAGGAGCTGTCGCGGGGCCGTGCCCCCAAACCCCCGGTCTACCCGCCGCCGCCCCCCGTCGCCCAGCCGAACCCGTACCTGGGGGACGAGCAGGCGGCTGCCGTGTGGTGCGCCGACAGCCCCAACCCCCGCGACCCCGCCGCGTACCAGGGCCTGGAGGAGGACAGCGCCCGGCGGGCCGGCGACGCGGGACGCTACTGGACGTGGGCGGCGGAACCCTGCGCCACCTGGCCGGCCCGGTCCGCCGCCGGGTACGAAGGCCCGTGGAACAAGCCCACCGCCCACCCCGTCCTGGTGATCGGGACCCGGTACGACCCCTCCACGCCCTACACGGGCGCCCAGGCCATGGCCCGCGAGCTGGCCGACGCCCGCCTCCTCACGAACGACGGCTACGGGCACACCGCGCTGTTCAACAACGGCAGCAGCTGCATCAGCGCGTACGAGAGCCGCTACTTCGTCGACGGGACGCTCCCGCCCTCCGGCACGGTCTGCCGCCCGGACAGGGTCCCCTTCTCCTGACGGGTGCCGATCGGCCGGTCAGTTCCGGTGCGCTTCCAGGGTGTCCTTGGCCACGAGAACGCCGTCGGACCAGCAGAGCCGGTACAGGTCGACCTGGTCCAGCAGGTCGCGGCCCGAGCGGTAGAACTCGCAGTCGGTGCCCGGCGGCCGGGGTGCGGAGCGGGCGTGGTCGGGCGGATACGGGAACGTGCGGGCCGGGAGCAGATGGCCGAGCTCGGCTCGGGACCGGCCCGCCTCCAGGACGTCGAACCGCGACGGCGGCAGCACGCCCGTCGTCAGCTGCCAGGCCAGATACGCGGCGGCCGGGACGAAGAACGCCGCTGCCGCGACGGGCGCCACGCACGCGGCGACGGTGCGGCGCACAGCGGCGCGCCGCACCGCGGCGAGCAGTTCGGCGGATTGTGGGGCGGCGCCGGCCTCGGGGTGCTCGCCGCCCGCGGAAGCGGCCGTACGCGTCAGAGGGCGGGCCGGGGCCTGGTGGGGGAGGACCGCGGTGACACGGAACCCGCCCCGATGCGGACCGGTGTGCAAGGTGCCGCCGAGGACCGTGACCCGTTCCCTGAGCCCTGCCAGTCCCCGGCCGCCGGTGGCGCGCGTCCGTTCGTCCGCTCGCACCCGCGTGGCTCGCTCGCCCTCGCCTTCCCGCGCGGCGGCGTTCACGACACTCACGCGGGTGTGGTCGGCGGCGTGGTCGATTCCCACCCTGACGGCGCGGCCCGGGGCGTGTTTGACGGCGTTGGTGAGGGCTTCCTGCACCACCCGGTACATCCCGCGTTCGACCAGCGGTGGCAGCACGGGCACCGCTCCACGCCGTTCCCAGCTCACCGGCACCCCGGAGGCGGCCGCCCGGCCGAGGAGGTCCGCGACCGTGTCCTCGGCGGACGGCCCGCCCGAGCCCTCCGCCGTCCCGGTTCCCGCTTCCTGCGGTTCGTGCAGGACGGTGATGGTCTGCCGCAACTGCTCGACGGCGTCGGCGATCGTCGCGCGCAGCTCGGCGAGATCGGCGCGATCACGATCGGTGAGGTCGGGGGAGAGCTCCAGGGCACCGGCGCGCAGGGCGACCAGACTCAGGACATGGCCGAGCGAGTCGTGCATGTCGGCCGCGATGTCCGCCCGTTCCGTCAGCCGGGCCCGCTCCGCGACGAGGTACTGGCGCTCCTCCAGACTCCGGGCCAACCTCCATCCGTCCCGCACGAGCTCACGCCGGCCGCGCCAGTGGCGTCCCGCCAGCCACGGCAGCAGCAGGGCGGCGGGTATCACCGTCAGGGCGTAGAACCACCACACCGCCGGCACCCGCAGTACGGCGCAGGCCACGACGTCGACCCCCAGGCACGCCGCGAGCACCACCAGCGGTCCCCGGGCCCCGGCGACGCGCACACCGAGCAGACAGCTCAGCGCGGCCAGCGACAGGACATGGGAGTTGGCCGGGGTCGAGGCATCCGCCAAGCCCAGCGCGCACAAGCCGTTCACGACGACCACCGCCGCCATCGGCCGACCGCGGGACAGCGGTACGGTCACCGCCAGCACGGCCAGGGGGAGCAGCAGGTCCACCACCGGCCTGGCGGCCGCGCCCGCGTCCCGGAACCCGTATCCGGTCGCGGCGGCGAGCACGGCCCACAGCGCCGCGTCGGCGATGACGACCCTGGTCGCAGGGATACGAGGGTGCCGCATGGTGCGTGGACGTCCTTCCGCTCGGGTGTCGTGACGTGCCCCCGCCGATTCTCCGGTACGCGCACCGGGCGCCCGCCGGCGCCGGCCGTCGGCAGGTGCCCGGTCCGGCACCGGCGCGCACCACCGACGCGCCGTCAGGCGTCCCTGCGGCGCAGCACGTACAGGCCGGCCACGTGCGCCACGGCGGTCCACCCGACCACGATGAGGACGGCCGTCGCCGAGGAGTACGGGGCATGGCCGCCGACGCGCGTGAAGTGGTCGCCCGCTCCGTACGGCAGGGCGTCGTTCACGGCCGCGAGCGCGTCGCCGCCGAGTCCCGGGAGCACGCTCGGCAGCGCCCACAACAGTGCGACCAGGATCGACAGCGCGCCGGCCGGGTGCCGCGAGGCGAAGGCCACACCGACGGTGAGTACGGCCACGAGCGCCTGATAGCCGCCGATGGCGAGGATCTGACCGACGGTCGTGCCGGCGGCGAACGAGGCCCGCCCGTCGAACGCCATCCAGGCGACGACCGTGCCCACCACGGCGAACCCGGCACCACCGAGGAACGCGACCACGCCCGTCACCAGCGCCTTCGCGGCCTGCACCCGATGCCGTCGAGGCACCCACAGCAGCGAGGCCCGCACGGTCCCCGTCGCATACTCGGAGGTCACGGCGACCGTGGCCAGGACGACGACGGCGAACTGGCTGACGACGACGGAGCCGGCCGCCGCGTTCCCCACGGGCTGGACCGCCTGTTCGTTGATGCGGGCGATCGAGGCGTAGTAGAAGGTGAACACGGCGGTGACCGCGAGCCCCGCCACAAGGCAGAGCCAGGCGGACCGGACGGACCAGAGCTTCGTCCACTCACAAGCCACGGCCCCGGCGAAACCACCGGGTGTGCTCCGCCCCGCGGCCCCGTGTTCCTCCCCCGGCGGTGGTGCGATCGTCCGCTTCCCGGATGACGCCGTGGTGATCACTGCCGTCCCTTCCCCTCAGTGCCGCCCGACGCGTACTCGACGCTCCGCGCGGTCAGGTCCATGTACGCCTGCTCCAGCGAAACCCGTACGTCGCTCAGCGCGTGCAGCCGTACGCCGCGGTGGTGGGCGAGGTCACCGACGTCGGCCGCGCTCATGCCGCCCACGGAGAGCTCGCCCGCCGCGGACACCTCCACGCGCACGCCGTCGGCCGCCGCCAGGCACCGGACCAGCGTGGAGCGCCCTTCCGGGTCCGGCACCGAGGCCCGTGCCGAGACGGGCGACGCGGCGTCCAGGAACTCCGCGAGGGAGGAGTCGCTCAGCAGCCTCCCCCGACCGATGACGACGAGATGATCGGCCGTCACCTGCATCTCGCTCATCAGATGGCTGGAGAGGAACACGGTGCGCCCCTGCGCCGCATGGTCCCGCACGAGCCGCCGGATCCACTGCACACCGTCGGGATCGAGGCCGTTCACCGGTTCGTCGAGAACCAGCACCGGAGGGTCGCCGAGCAGTGCGCCCGCCACGCCCAGCCGACCGCTCATGCCGAGCGAGTACGTTCCCGCCGGTCTACGGGAGGCCTCGGCCAGGCCCACCGCCTCCAGTACCTCGTCCACCCGCCGTACCCGGATGCCGTTGGCCCGTGCCTGGGCGACCAGGTGGGCACGGCCGGATCGGGCGGGGTGGACGGCCCGGGCGTCCAGCATCGCTCCGACCGCCCGCAGCGGCCGCCGCAGGTCCGCGTAGGGCCGGCCGGAGATCAGGGCCCGTCCGCGCGTGGGGCGGTCGAGGCCCAGGATCATGCGCATCGTGGTGGACTTCCCGGCCCCGTTGGGGCCGAGGAAGCCGGTTACCCGTCCGGCGTGGATGTCGAACGTCAGGTCGTCCACAGCCGTCGTGACGCCGTAGCGTTTGGTCAGTCCTCGGATGCTGATCACGACACTTCCTTCGCTGTCGGTCGGAGGGCTCGGCGCACGAGGCACGGGGCCCGCCGCGATTCCCGTACGGCATCGACGCTACGAGCGCACGAAGACGACGCCCATGGGCCGAAAGGAAGGGGCGTCCTGCCTTTCGTCGGGGGAACACCCCCACTCCGGGAGGCGACTTCGGGACTCACCACGGGCACGGCCGTGAGCCGGCCGTAGGCTCCTCGCGTGGAAGAGACGACACCGAACAGCCGGCCCGTACGCGTCCTGGTGGCCGACGACGAGGCAATGGTCCGGGCCGGCGTACGCGCCATCCTGGCCCGGGACCCGCACGTCGACGTGGTCGCCGAAGCGGGCGACGGCAACGAGGCCCTCGCACTCACCCGCCGACACCGGCCTGACGTGGTCCTGCTGGACATCCAGATGCCCGGCCTCGACGGACTGACGGCGGTGGCCCGGCTGCGCCGAGAACCGGTGACCGTAGGTGTGATCATGCTGACGACCTTCGGCCAGGACGAGTACATCACCCGGGCACTCGAGGAAGGCGCCGACGGATTCCTGCTCAAGGCGGACGACCCCAGAGAACTCCTCAACGGCGTACGGGCGGTCGGCGCGGGCGGGGCCTACCTCTCCCCCCGAGTCGCCGCCCGGGTCATCGCCGGCCTGCGCGCGCACCGCACCGCACACCCGCACCGCTCCCTGGACCGGCTCACGGCGCGCGAGCGCGAAGTCCTGGCAGGGCTCGCCTCAGGGCTGTCCAATGCCGAGATAGCGAGCCGACTGCACCTCGTCGAGGGCACCGTCAAGGCACACGTCAGCGCCGTCCTGACGAAACTGGGCGCCCGCAACCGAGTGGAGGCGGCCGTAGCCGCCCACGAGGCCGGCCTGACGCTGCCGCGCCGCGACTGAACCGGGCGCCGTCACACGGCTGCCGGACGACCCGTGCCCGTTCGGGGCGCTACCGCAGCGCGGCGACCACGACTTCGGTGGCTCGTGCGATGAGGCGGTCGTCGTGGCCGGCGTCTTGAGCCGAGCGGCTGGAGAGGACCGCGAGGACGATCGGCTCGCGACGCGGTGGCCGGATGACGCCGATGTCGTTGCGCGTGCCGTAGCCGGCGGTGCCGGTCTTGTCTCCGACCTGCCAGCCGGTGGGAACGCCGGCGCGGATGAGGTCGTCGCCGGTGGTGTTGCGCTCCAGCCAGTCCATGACCAGGGCCTTGCCTTCGGCGCCGAGGGCGTCGCCGAGGGTGCAGGCGTGCAGGTCGCCGGCGAGGGCGCGCGGGGTGCTGGTGTCGCGGAGGTCCCCGGGCGTGGCTTCGTTGAGGGCGGTCTCCCAGCGGTCGGCCTGCGTGGTGTGATCGCCCAGATCGGCCAGGAAGCACTGGAAACCCCTGGGTCCGTCCAGGTCCCGCAGGAGCAGGTTGCCGGCGGTGTTGTCGCTGAAGCGCACTGCGGCGTCACACAGCGCGCGAAGTGTCATGCCCGTGCCGACGTGCTGCTCGGTGACGGGAGAGTGGGTGACCAGGTCGTCCCGGGTGTAGTGGACGACTCGTTCGAGGCCCTGGGGCGAGTTCTCCCTCACCACTGCCGCTGCGGCGAGTGCCTTGTGGGTGGAGGCGTAGGCGAATCGCTCGTCCGCGCGGTGCGAGATGACGCGCCCGCTGCCGGTGTCGAGTGCGTGGACGCCGAGCCGGGCGTCGAACTCCTGCTCCAGGCGGGCGAAGGCGTCGTCCGCCGTCGTGGTGCGCGGTTTGGCCGTGGTGTCGGCCTCGGCCGTGGCGGCGCCCAGCAGTGGGGCGAGCGCGACGGTGGACAGCGCGGCGAGCGAGGCGCGTCGGGTCAGGGCCACGGGGAAGTCCTTTTTATGCGGATGCGACGGGCCGTCCCGAGGCTATCCGCAGGGAGCGGACCGTTGGGGTCACAGTCGGCCGTCGGGCGTGCCGGGCCCCGTCCGCCGCGGTACGGGTACGTCATGGCGCAGAAGCAGGAGAAGGCGGGCGACGACGGAAGCACCGGACGGCCGAAGCAGCGGGGGGCCACCCTCGCCGTTCTCGCCGGAGCGCTGATCGGCGCCCTGGCGGGTCTCACGGGAAGCACGCTGGCCTACTTCGAGGCCAAGGACACGCACCGGACCGAGGCCGAGGCGCGCCGCGCGGACATCCGGCGGGAGGCGTACGTCGAGCTCTCGACGAGCGTGAACAAGTTCGTACAGCAGGCCACCCAACTGCTGAGGACGAGCCTCGATCCGGCCAAGACCGAGGAGGACAGGCAGCGCGCGTTCGCCAACGGGTACGCACCGGCCAACACGGACCTCGCGCGGGCCTACACGACGGTCCGCCTGGTGACGACGGACGAGGGCAGGCAGGACCTGGACGAGCTGGAGGCCCTCACGGCCCGCGTGGGACGGCTGGCGAACGAGAGGGTCGCCCAGGGCCCCGAAGGCGTCGACGTGAAGAAGGCGGGCGCACAGTTCAATGAGGCGGTGGAGCAGCAGTTGGCCGCACTGCAGACGTTCCTGGACCGCGCCGCGGACGGGGCGCTGTAGGGCTCGCCCACCGGGGTCCGCAGCCCCCGGCAACCGGCAGCCCCCGGCCACCCGCAGCCCCCGGCAGCCGTGGCCGGCCACGTGATCGCGGCCGGCCACGGCGGGGAGCAGACCTCGCCCGCTAGAAGGGCGCAGCGGCCCGCAGGAGGTCCTGCGGCAGGTAGGGGGATTCGACGCGGATGGTCCAGCCGCGGCGGCGGGCGTGGCAGGCCAGGGCGAGGATGTCGACGTTGACGGCGGCGTCGGGGTCGTCGGCGCGGTCGGCGACCTGGTAGTAGGCGCGATGGGCTTCGAGCGCGTCGGCCAGGGCGAGGTTGAAGCTCTCCTCGTCGCCCTCCACGAGCTGCGACAGCAGCACGGCCGGCGGCATCGCGAAGCCCCAGTCCTTGGCCTTCTCGGCCTGGTCCAGCGCCCGCTGCGCGGCGGACTCGGGGTCGTCGCCCTTCAGGTAGGCGTGGAGGGCTTCGCGGTACGGGCCGAAGGCGGATCCGTCGGTCCCGGCGAAGGTGGGGCCGGTCAGGACCAGCGGGGCGAGGTCCTCGCGGGCGCCCGTGATCAGGGCGAAGGCGGCGGCCGTCTGCCAATTGCCGGCGCCGGCTTCCCTCTCCCGCTGGGCCGGGTAGCGCAGGCTGCGGCCGTCGATGGTCACCTCGGCCTCGCTGCCCGGTTCCGCGAGGGCGGAGCGGAACAGGGCAGCCCCCATCTGCGAGACCAGCCTGAGGCGCGCGAGTTGAGCGTCCGTGACTCCGCCGGGCTCTCCCGCCCGCCACTTGAAGAGGCGCTCCTGGTCTCCCATGACGCTGTCGAGCCGCGAGACGCGCGGAGGCTTCCCGTCGGCCGGGGTGAACGCCTCCTCGAGCCGTTGCCCGTAATGGGCCTCGGTCTGCGGGCTCACCGTCCAATCGCCGGCCGGTCGCTCCACCACCAGCGGGCCGGCGGCCAGTTCGGCGACCGCGTCCGGCCGCCGGTCCCGGCCGAAGCCCCCGACCCGCGGGCCCCGGGTCTCGAAGCCGGTGACCAGCGCGTGCGGGAGGTAGCCGCTGCGGACGGCCGGGGCCCAGCCCAGGGTCCGGTACGCGAGCGCGGCGAGGGCGATGGGGACGAGCGGGAGGAGGCTCCTCGGGGAAGTCGTGGAGCCGTGCAGGGCGGCGTGCCGGGTCAGGAGGCCGGCCAGCGCGGCGTCGAAGGCGTCCCGGTCCTCGGCGGCCAAGGCGCGCATGGTACGCAGCGCCGCGCTGTCCGGCCGCTCCTGGAGGGGCTCGCCGGTCTCCTCGGCGCGGGTCCGGATCCGCGCCAGGGCCGCGTCGACGGCGGCGAGCTTGGCCCGCGCGCTCGGCGGGTACTCCTCGTCGTCGCCCGTGTCGTCCAGGACCACGGCCATCAACCCGGTGGCGAGCTCGCCGACAGGAGTTCCCTGCGCCCGCGCGGCGAACTTGTCGCGGGCGAAGTGGAAGGCCTCGCCGTGCCACTTGGCCTTGCCCCTGAGGACCGCCAGGCAGAGCGCGTCGGTCCACTCCCCGGGCGTGACGCTCTCCTCGGGTTCGTCGTCACCGGGGTCGTAGCTCATGCCGAAGTTCACGTACTCCAGGAAGACCTGGAAGCTGCAGTGCGGGTGGTACGCCGCGTAGGCGACGGCGCCGGCCGCGGCCTCGGAGGCGTCGTCGAGGGCGGCCTTGGCCTCAGGGGTGTCCAGGTCGGGCGTCTCCACGGAGAGGGCGCCCAGATAGTCGAGGAACTCGTCCGAGATCGACTGCCACTCGTAGGTGGTCATCCGGCCGCCCCTCGACATGGACCGCACCTGCCCCCCGATCCGGTTCGTGAAGTCCTCGCGCGCTGCCGACACGGCGGCCCCGCCCACCTGGTGACGCTCTATCCGCACTTCGTCCCGCTCCTTGATCGAATCCCGGGAACAGCCTAAAGGCTGCCGGAGCGGGCCCCGTCGGGCATCGTAAGGGCCGCTGCTAGTCTGCGCCCATGACCAGGGGGAGAGGGCCGGGCCGGATCGCCGCCGTCGCGGGGAGCAACAGGGCGGAGCGCGTCCTGATCCTGGCGAGCTTCGTGAACCGAGTCGGCAACGGGCTCTTCAACACGGCGTCGGCGCTCTACTTCACCCTGGTCGTGGGCCTCCCGGCGGCCCAGGTGGGCGCCGCCCTCACCGTCGCCGGACTGGTGGGCCTGCTCGCGGGGATACCGGGTGGCCGGCTGGCCGACCGACGCGGCCCGCGCACGGTCATGATGCTCGCCCTGGCGGTCCAGGCGTCGGCGATGGCCGCCCTCGTGCTGGTCGAGAGCTGGTCCGGCCTCACGGTCGTCGCCACCGTCGACCAGCTCGCCGCGGCCGTAGGCGGCGCGGCCTGGGGAGCCCTCGTGGGCCGGGTCGGCACCGACCGCCCGGCGCTGTTCAGGGCGAAACTCCGAACGTACGTCAACCTGGGCGTCGTCCTGGGAACCGCGGGTGCCGGATTCGCGGTCGCGGCGAACAGCCGCACCGCCTACGTGGTGTTGATCCTCGGCAACGCGGCCAGTTTCGCGCTCTGCTCCCTGCTGCTGTTGCTGCTGCCCGACTACGAGCCCTTGGCGCCGCCGGCGCGGGCGCGCCGCCGGCCGGCCCTCGCCGACCGCCCGTACGTGACCTTCACGGTCCTCTACGGCGCGATGGGGCTGCAGTACGCGACGGTCTCCCTGCTCCTGCCCATCTGGATCTCCGAGCACACGAACGCGCCGCGCTGGACGGTGGTCGCGGTGTCCGCGATCAATTCCGGGGTCTGCGTCCTCCTGCAGACCAGGATCGGATCGCGCATCGAAACCCCGCGCGACGGAGGCAGGGCCTTCCGCACGGCAGGCCTGCTCTTCCTCCTCAGCTGTCCGATGATGGCCCTGACCGCCCACACCCCCGGATGGGCGGCCGCCCTCCTCGTGGTCGTGGCGATCTTCGTCCACAGTCTCGGGGAGATCTGGGAGTCCTCGGCCGGCTTCGCCCTCGGCTTCGGCCTGGCACCGGAGCACGCCCAGGGCGAGTACCAGGGGCTCCTCGGGCTCGGCTTCAGCGGGGGCCAGGCGCTCGCCCCCGCCATCCTCACCACCATCGTGCTCGGAGCGGGTACGGCCGGCTGGCTCCTCCTCGGAGGGTTCTTCGCCGCCGTGGGCGCCGCCGGCCCGGCGCTCGAACGCTGGGGCACGCGCACCCGCCCCGCGCGGGGCGCAGGGGCCGCCGAGCCCATCGAGGCGCGGGCGTAGCCGGACGCCGGCTCCCGGCGTACGCGTTCCCCCGAGGCCTGCCGAGGAGTCCGGCACGGGCCCGACCGCGCGCCGATGCGCCCGGCCTACGTCCCGGCGGGCCGCATCCCCCTGGCGCGGGCGACCTCGCAGGCCGCCTCGGAGCCGAGGAAGTCGAGGACTTCACGAGCACGGTCCGGCCGGGCAGCGGAAGCCAGGACGGCTCCGCTGAACGTCGAGCTGATGGCCGCGTCCCCCGGCAGCGGGCCGGCGACGACGACGCCCGGCAGGTCCATCAGCTCGCTGTGCTGCTGGAACGCCAGATCGGCCCTTCCGGAGGACAACAGGCTGCCGGCCGGCACCCCGGGTGGTGCCTGGACGAGCCGCCCGGCGAGCGCGCCGGTGAGGCCCAGCCGGCCGATCAGCTCGATCAGGGCCGTTCCGCTGGGACCGGTGGAGTAGGCGATGCCCCCGGCAGCCTCCAGGACGGATCGCAGCTCCAAAGCCGAGCCGAGCGCCGGCACCGGTGCCCCCTCCGGCACGGCGGCGACGACCTGGGAGATCCACAGCGGACGCACGGTGTCCGCCAGGAGGTACCCCTCCTCCGCCAGCGCGGTCACGGCCCCGTCGGCGAGTACGAGCAGATCGGCCTCGGCGCCCTCGCGCACCCGGCGCGCCACCTCGACCCCGCCCCCCGCCTCGAAACGCACGGGAAGTCCGTCGGCCGGCCGGAACCGCTCGGACAGATCGGCCAGCACCGGCCGTGTCGCCATCGAGGAGAGCCCACGTATCTCCGGGTTCACAATCGCCTCCTTGGTGTGCGGCAGATCGTACGACGCCTGCCGCCGGGCCTCAACGAGGGTCTGCGAGACTGGCCGCGTGAGCGCAACCCGGAGCACGGCAGCTGGAAAGGTCCTCGAGGTTCTCTCGGCCTTCGACCGCGAACACCCGTCGCAGACACTGTCGGAGATCGCCCAGCGCACCGGCCTGGCCCTCAGCACGGCGCACCGGGTCGTCGCGGAACTGGCGGACTGGGGGGCTCTGGAGCGCGCGGAGGACGGGTCGTGGCACGTCGGGCTGCGGCTCTGGGAGATCGCCTCGGGGTGTCCGCGCACCCAGATCCTGCGCGACGTGGCGCTGCCCTTCATGCAGGACCTCTACGAGGCCACCCACGAGAACGTCCAGTTGGCGGTGCGCGAGGGTACGGAGCTCGTGTTCGTCGAGCGGATCGCCGGGCACCGGTCGGTGGAGCTGCTGACGATGGTGGGGAGCCGGTTCCCGATCGGCTCCACCGGGATGGGGCGCGTACTGCTGGCCCACGCGCCGTCGGACATCCAGGACGAGGTGCTCGAGTCCCCGCTGAGGGCCTGGACCCCGCACACCGTCACCGACCCGAAGACGCTCCGCGCGCAGCTGGACCGCATCCGCCGCGAGCAGGTCTTCGTCAGCGACCGGCAGCTCTCGGAGAGCACGGTCGCGGTCGCCGCACCGGTGAGGATCGGCCGGAGCGGGCCGGTCAGTGCCGCTCTGGGGATCGTGATCACCATGCGCAGCGCGGATCGTGCGCGCGGGCTGCGCGAACCGCTGCTGAGGGCCGCGTACGGGATTTCCGACGAACTCGGCCGACGCACCCGCCCGACCGGCTGAGACCTGACGCGCTGAGACCTGACCGGCTGCGACCCGATCCGGCTTCCGCCTGACGGAAACGCCGGTGACCGGTCGCGGCCGCGGCTGCCAACGTTCGACGTGTCCACCACGTTCACCGTTGCCCAGGAGAAGCCATGGCCGACGCCGTCATCGATACCGTTGCCCGGGTTCCCGTCGCCGTGATCGGAGCCGGCCCCGCCGGTCTGATGCTGGCGCACCTGCTGGGGCGCGCGGGTATCGAGACGATCGTCCTCGACACCCGCACCCGGCACGCGATCGAGACGACCCACCGGGCCGGAATCCTCGAAGCCGATGCCGCCCGGGACCTCGTGGAGACGGGGGTGTCGGACCGGATCCTGCGCGAAGGACACGAGCACGAGGGGATCGAAATCCGCTTCGGCGGACGGCCGCACCGGATCGACTTCAAGGAGCTGGTGGGCGCGTCGGTGTGGCTCTATCCGCAGACCGACGTGTTCACCGACCTGGCCGACGCACGGGAACGCGACGGCGGCACGGTCCACTTCGGCGTCCGCGACACCGAGGTCCTCGACATCACCACCAGCGCTCCGCGGGTCCGGTACACCGCGCCCGACGGGGCCCGGCACGAGATCCGGGCGAGGTACGTGGTCGGCGCGGACGGATCGCGCAGCATGTGCCGGGACCTGGTCCCCGAGGACCGGCGGGTGCGGTACGGCAAGGAGTACCCCTTCGCGTGGTTCGGCATCATGGCCGAGGCGCCGGCGAGCGCACCCGAGCTGGTCTACGCCCATTCCGAGCACGGCTTCGCGCTGATCAGCCAACGCACCGAGACCGTGCAGCGGATGTACTTCCAGTGCGCCGCCGACGAAGACGTCGAGGCCTGGCCGGACGAGCGCGTCTGGGAGACGCTCCGGGCACGGGTGGCGGGGGAGGACGGCTTCCGCCTGAAGGAAGGCCCGATCCTGGAGAAGTCGGTGCTGCGCTTCCGCTCGTTCGTGCAGGAGCCGATGGGCTGGGGCTCGATGCTCCTCGCCGGGGACGCCGCGCACACCGTGCCGCCGACCGGCGCCCGCGGACTCAACCTCGCACTGCACGACGTGAAGGTCCTGGCCGGCGTCCTCGTCCGGGCGCTCGGCGCCGAGGGCGAGGCCGCGCTGGAGGAGTACGAGCCGCGTGCGCTGCGGCGGATCTGGCGGGCGCAGAACTTCTCCCACTGGATGACCCGACTGCTGCACACCCCGCCCGGCGGCTCGCCGTTCGACCTGCGCCGAGGGCTCGGCGAACTCGACAACGTACTGGGCACGCGCGCCGGCCGCACCTACCTCGCCGAGCAGTACACCGGCTGGCCCGCAGCCTCCCAGGGCTGAAACCGACGACCCCCAGGAACCCCCATGATCATCGACTGTCACGGGCACTTCACCACCGCGCCCCCGCAACTGGCCCAGTGGCGCGACCGACAGGTCGCCGCGGCCGGATCCCCCGCGGACGCCCCGCACCCGGACGAGCTCGTCATCACCGACGACGACCTCCGCCAGGCGATCGAGAGCAACCAACTGCGCCTCATGGACGAGCGCGGGACCGACCTGACGGTCTTCTCCCCCCGGGCCAGCTTCATGGCCCACCACATCGGGAACTTCCAGGTGTCCGCGACGTGGGCACGGATCTGCAACGACCTCGTCCACCGGGTCGCCGGGCTCTACCCCGACCGCTTCGCCACGGCCGCCATGCTGCCGCAGTCGCCGGACGTCGACCCGGCCACGTGCCTGCCCGAACTGCGCCGCGCGGTGGAGGAGCTCGGCGCGGTGGCGGTCAACCTCAACCCCGATCCGTCGGGCGGCGGATGGACCGCGCCGCCACTGACGGACCGCAGCTGGTACCCGCTCTACGAGGCGATGGTCGAGTACGACGTCCCCGCGATGATCCACGTGAGCACCTCGTGCAACCCGGCCTTCCACACGACCGGAGCCCACTACCTGAACGCGGACACCACGGCGTTCATGCAGCTGGTCCAAGGCGACCTGTTCGCGGACTTCCCGTCGCTGCGGTTCGTGATCCCCCACGGCGGGGGAGCGGCGCCCTACCACTGGGGCCGGTTCCGTGGTCTGGCGATGGCGCTCGGCCGCCCCGACCCCGAGACGCTGCTCGACAACGTCTCCTTCGACACCTGCGTGTACCACCAGCCCGGCATCGACCTGCTCACGCAGGTCGTCCCCAGCCGGTCCGTGCTGTTCGCGAGCGAGATGATCGGCGCCGTCCGCGACATCGACCCGCGCACCGGCCACCACTTCGACGACACGAGGCGGTACGTCGAGGCCACCGCGCACCTCACCGACGACGAACGGGCCGCCGTCTACTCCGGCAACGCCCTGCGCGTCTACCCCCGCCTCGCCGCCCGCCTCGCCGCCCGCGCCGCCGTTCGGCCCGGCGCCGTCGGCCACTGACCCAGGAGAAACCCTCATGGAGCACACCGAGATCGGTGTCGTCCACACGTCCATCACCCGCGCCGCCCCCGAGGACGTGGCCGCACTGTCGGCGTTCGGCGTGGCCACCCTCCACGAAGCCATGGGCCGGACCGGGCTGATGCGCCCCTATCTGAACCCCGTCTACGCGGGGGCGCGACTGTGCGGCACCGCCGTGACCGTGCTGCTGCAACCCGGCGACAACTGGATGCTCCACGTCGCCGCCGAGCAGATACGCGAAGGCGACGTCGTGGTCGCGGCCTGCACCACCGAGAGCGAGGACGGATTCTTCGGCGACCTCCTCGCCACCTCGTTCCGGGCCCGGGGCTGCCGGGGCCTGGTCATCGACGGCGGCGTACGCGACGCGGCCGACCTGGAGGACATGGACTTCCCCGTCTTCGCACGGGCGGTCAACGCCAAGGGCACGGTCAAGGCCACGCTCGGCTCGGTCAACGTCCCGGTCGTCTGCGCCAACGCCCTGGTCAGGCCCGGGGACGTGGTCGTGGCCGACCGCGACGGCGTCGTGGTGGTGCCACGCGAGCGGGCCGCCGAGGTAGCCGGGGCCGCGGCACGGCGCGAGGCGGCCGAGGAGAGCAAGCGCGCGCGGTTCCGCGCGGGCGAACTCGGCCTGGACATGTACGACATGCGCGGCCCGCTGGCCGAGCTCGGACTGCGCTACGAGGACTGACGATGACGACGAGCTTCGAGAAGACCCCCGGCTGGCTGGACTGGTACGCCGATCCCAGCCGGCCCCGGTTCCGGCTGCCCGAGGGCGCCGTCGACGCGCACTGCCACGTCTTCGGTCCCGGCGCCGAGTTCCCCTACGCCCCCGAGCGCAAGTACACGCCCTGCGACGCGTCCAAGAGTCAACTCGTCGTGCTACGGGACCGGTTGGGCGTCTCCCGCAGCGTCGTGGTGCAGGCGACCTGCCACGGCGCCGACAACAGCGCCATGGTCGACGCCCTGCGGTCCTCGGGGGGCCTGGCCCGGGGGGTCGCCACCGTACGGCCCGGGATTCCGGAGACGGAGTTGCGCGAGCTCCACGAGGCGGGCGTCCGCGGCGTGCGGTTCAACTTCGTCAAACGACTCGTCGACGCGGCTCCGCGCCAGGACCTGTGGGACGTCGTCAAGCGCATCGCGCCCTACGGATGGCACGTCGTCGTCTACTTCGAGGCCGCGGACCTCGCGGACCTGCGCGACTTCCTCCTCTCCATCCCCGTGCCGCTGGTCGTCGACCACATGGGCCGGCCCGATGTCACCAAGGACCCGCACGGCCCGGAGTTCGAGGCGTTCCTGGACTTCATGCGGGCCAGGCCGGACATCTGGTGCAAGGTGACCTGCCCCGAGCGGCTGTCGGTCAGCGGCCCGCCCGCCCTCGACGGCGAGCAGGACGCCTACCGCGACGTCGTTCCCTTCGCGCGGCGCGTAGTGGAGGAGTTCCCCGACCGGGTGCTGTGGGGCACCGACTGGCCGCACCCGAACCTCACCGACCACATGCCCGACGACGGCCTGCTCGTCGACTTCGTCCCGCGGATCGCGCCGACCCCACGGCTGCGGCAGGGGCTCCTCGTCGACAACCCGATGCGCCTGTACTGGCCGGACGCGGGCTGACCGCCCCACGATTGGAGTCCCACCGTGACACTGGACAAGAGCTACAAGCTCGTTCCGGGAACGACCGTCTTCGACGCCGAACAGTCCGCCAAGGGTTACCACCTCAACCAGTTCTGCATGTCGCTGATGACGGCCGAGAACCGTGCCCTCTACCTCGCCGACGAACGCGCCTACCTGGACGCGTGGCCGCTGCGGGAGGAGCAGAAGCGGGCACTGCTCGACCGCGACCTCAACGCCGCGATGCGCGAGGGCGGGAACATCTACTTCCTCGCCAAGTGGGGTGCGACGCTGGGCCTTTCGTTCCAGCAGATGGCGGGATCGATGACCGGCATGACCGAACAGGAGTACCGCGACATGATGGTCCGCGGCGGCCGCCCGGTCGACGGCAACCGCATCGACCACGCGGTCCTCGAAGCGGCGCACGCCGATCCGGCACCCCCGTCCGAGCACGCCGTGATCACCGGAGCGGTCTTCACCTCGCACGTGCCGGCGATCGGCGCGGCGATGGACCACGCCAAGACCGAAGAGCCTTACTGGAGGCCGGTCTTCGAGGGCTACGAGTTCTCGAAGAAGTGGGAGGAGGAGAACCTCCCCGACGTGATCCTCCTCGTCTACAACGACCACGCCACCTCCTTCGACCTGTCGCTGATCCCGACCTTCGTGCTCGGCACCGGCGCCGCCTACCCCACCGCCGACGAGGGCTACGGGCCCCGCCCGGTCCCCGGCATCGAGGGCGACCCCGACCTGGCCGCCCACATCGCGCATTCCCTCATCAGGGACGACTTCGACCTCACCCTCGTCAACGAGATGGCCGTCGACCACGGCCTCACCGTCCCGCTGTCACTGATGTTCGGGGACGTCGAGAAGTGGCCGTGCAAGGTGATCCCCTTCCACGTCAACGTGGTGCAGTACCCCGTGCCCTCGGGCGCCCGCTGCTTCGCACTCGGCCGGGCACTGCGCAAGGCCATCGAGTCCTACGACAGGCCACTGAAGGTCCAGGTGTGGGGCACCGGCGGCATGAGCCACCAGCTGCAGGGCCCGCGCGCCGGCCTCATCAACCGCGAATGGGACAACGCCTTCCTCGACAGGCTCGTCGCCGACCCCGTCGGTCTGTCGCGGGTACCGCACCTCGAATACGTCGAGGAGGCGGGCTCGGAGGGCATCGAGCTGGTGATGTGGCTGATCGCCCGCGGGGCGATGAGCGACCTCGACGGGGCGGGACACGTCGAGGTCAAGCACCGCTTTTACCACGTGCCGGCGTCCAACACCGCCGTCGGCCATCTGATACTCGAAAACCACCCCCGGGCCCAGGAGCCCGCCGAAGGAGTGAAGTGACATGAGCGACGGACGAACCCTCCGGGTGGCCCTGGCCGGCGGTGGCGCCTTCGGCGCCAAGCACGCGGCCGCGCTGCGCCGGATCGAGGGCGTCGAGGTGGCCGCCGTCGTGAGCGGCACCCTCGAAGGCGCACGGAAGTTCGCCGCGGAACAGGGCGTCGGCCGTGGCGTCGCCTCCCTGGACGAGGTGCTGGCGATGGACGACATCGACGCCGTCATCCTCGCCACGCCCACCCCGATGCACGCCGAGCAGACGCTGGCCTGTCTCGACGCGGGCAAGCACGTCCAGGTGGAGATCCCCCTCGCCGCCTCCCTGGCGGACGCCGAGGCCTGCCTGGAAGCCCAGCAGCGCTCCGGACTGGTCGCCATGGTGGGACACACCCGCCGCTTCAACCCCAGCCACCAGTGGGTGCGCCGCCGGATCCAGGCCGGGGACTACCGGATCCAGCAGATGGACGTGCAGACGTACTTCTTCCGCCGCACGAACCTCAACGCCCTCGGGCAGCCGCGCTCCTGGACCGACCACCTGCTGTGGCACCACGCGGCTCACACCGTCGACCTGTTCGCCTACCAGACCGGCTCCCCGATCGTGCGGGCCAACGCCCTCCAGGGCCCGATCCACCCCGAACTCGGCATCGCGATGGACCTGTCGATCCAGTTGCGCGCGGAGAACGGCGCCATCTGCACCCTGTCCCTCTCGTTCAACAACGACGGGCCGCTCGGCACGTTCTTCCGCTACATCGGCGACACCGGCACCTACATCGCCCGCTACGACGACCTGGTCACCGGCAAGGACGAGCCGATCGACGTCAGCGGGGTCGACGTGTCGATGGACGGGATCGAACTGCAGGACCGGGAGTTCGTCGCCGCCATCCGCGAGGGCCGCGAGCCGAACGCCTCCATCGCCCAGGTGCTGCCCTGCTACCGGACGCTGGCGGCCCTGGAGGAACAGCTCGTCGCCGATGGTGGTCGATGATCGTTTCGCCGGTTACAGTCGGCCCGTCAGCGTGAACAGAGCGCGGGAGCCCCATGATTGACCCGAAACCGGTCGCTGTGACGTTGCTCGTGCTGTACTCACCTCGGCTGGAGGAATGCCGACGCTTCTACCGGGACCTCGGACTGGACTTCATCGCGGAGCGCCACGGCCAAGGCCCAGAGCACTACGCCGCGGTCCTGCCGGGCGGTATGGTCTTCGAGCTCTACCCGGCCCGTCAGGGGCGCCAGACGGACATCCTGCGCCTCGGCCTGGCCGTCGACGGAGCCACGGTCACTCCGCCGCTCACCCCGGGACGCCACGTCCTCACGGACCCCGACGGTCGCAAGGTCGAGGTCCGCGCGACCTGAGCACCGCCGGCTCGGTGAGACGGCCCGCGGTGGCCTAGCGGTAGTTGAGCTCGGCGAGTTCGGTGGCCAGGCGGCGGCGCAGGGCGGGGATGCGGGAGGCGATGGGGAGCACGGTGTTGCGGGCGGTGCGCAGGGCCGGGTTGCGGGTGGTGGCGACCCGGGTCATCCGGTCGGTGAGGGCCACGACCCGCTGGGCGACCGGCCTGCGGCGGGCCTCGTAGCCGTCGAGGTTCTTGTCGGCGAAGGAGCGGCCGAGGGCGTACCCGTCCTGGATGCCGGTGTTCATGCCCTGTCCGCCGGCGGGGGAGTGGACGTGGGCGGCGTCCCCGGCGAGGAACAGCCGGCCCGCCCGGTAGTGGTCGGCGACGCGGTGATGGATCCGGAACCGGGAGGACCAGGCCACCTCGCGGACGCCGGCCTGGCCGGGCGCACGCTCGTCCAGCAGCCCCTGCACGAAGGCGAGGTCGGGCTCGGCGGGGGCCTCGGCGACGCTCGCGACCACCCGGTAGTGGCCTCCGGGCAGGGGCGCGACCACCGTGAGACCGGCGGCACCGAGGGTGAGGGAGACCTCGGTGGCGCCCGGGGCCCAGTCCATGACGACGTCGGCCAGTACGAAGGACTCCTCGTACGCGCTGCCGGTGAAGCCGATCCCGGCCGCCTCGCGGACCGCGCTGTGCATCCCGTCGGCTCCGACGGCGTGGCCGGCGCGCAGGGTCTCGCCGGTGGTGGTGGTGAGGGTGACCCCGTCCGCGTCCTGGGTGATCGCGGTGACCTCGTACGGGCGGTGGACGTCTCCGCCGACGGCGCGCAGCCGGGCGAGGAGCACGGCCTCGGTCTGGTCCTGGGGGACCATCAGCGCGTACGGGTAGGCGGTCGGCAGGCCCTCGAAGCCGACCTTCGCGAGCGGGCGGGCGCCGTCGCGGATCCGGAACGTGCCGACGGGGATGCCGCGGCCGATCAGCTCGGCGGAGAGGGCGCGGGAGGGGTCGAGCTCGTCGAGGACTTCCAGGGTGCGGGCGTGCACGACGGCGGCGCGGGAGGTGTTGGCGCCTTCGGCCTGCCGGTCCAGGAGCACGAAGTCGATGCCGGCCTCGGCCAGGGTCACGGCGAGGGCCAGTCCGGTGGGGCCGGCCCCGACGATGGCGACATCGGTGGTGGCGGGGAGTGGGAGCGGGGCGGTGCTGTTCATCACGGGCCTCCTCCAGTGAGCCAACACCTGTTGGCCAACGGCTGTTGACTAAAGGATGCGGTCGGGCGACCTGGTGTGTCAACAGTTGTTGGCCTACAGTTGTTGGCATGACGGTACGACGCAGCTCCGAACGGACCAAGGCAGAGATCCTGCGGGCCGCGCGCGAGCGTTTCGCAACACAGGGCTACGAGCGCACCACCATCCGTGCCATCGCCGCGGACGCGGAGATCGACCCCTCGATGGTGATGCGGTACTTCGGCAGCAAGGAACAGCTCTTCGGGGCGAGCCTGGCCATCGACCTGCGGCTGCCGGAGCTGGGCGCCGTGCCGGCGGGTGAGCTCCCGGCGGCGCTCGTACGGCACTTCGTGGAGCGGTGGGAGGGGGACCCGGCGGACGACGCCCTGCTGGTACTGCTGCGCTCCGCGGTGACGAACGAGCAGGCGGCGGCCCGGATGCGGGAGGTGTTCGCGCTGCAGGTCGCCCCGGCGCTCGCGGCGGCCCTCGGCCCGGAGCGGGCCGCTCGGGCGGCGGGCCTGGTCGCGGCCCAGCTCCTGGGCCTCGCCCTGACCCGCTACCTCCTGAAACTCCCCGGGGTGACGTCCCTGCCCCCGGAGGCGGTGATCACCGGCCTGGCCCCCGCCTTGGCGGCCACCCTGTCCGCCCCGTAGGAGCGACCGAGCCCGCCGCCCGCAACGGGGACGGTTCCGGGCCCGGCCGGTGATCGTCTACTCGGCGGGTGCCGGGCGGGTCTCGGGGTCGCCGCACATCGCCCGGTCGTACAGGGCCGACAGGGCCGCGTCGATGGGATGGGGCTGCGGGACGCCCGAGGCGTCGATCACGTTCCACCTCTGGAGGTTGACGGCGACGGACATCTGGCGCCTGCCGTCGGACCGGGTCAGCGAAATCGTCCCGGCGCCCCACACCGTGCCGTCGTGGCCCCAGAAGGTGCCGCAGCGGGTGTCGACCCGGTGCAGCCCGAGACCGTACTGGATGGGCGAGCCGTCCAGGGCCCGCACCGGGACCGTCCGCTGCATCTCGGCCAGCGACGACCGGCCGACGATCCTGCCGTCGAGCAGCGCGGCGTAGAAGCGGTTGAGGTCGTCCATGGTCGACACGAGTGCGGCGCCGGTCCCCGTCCAGGACATGTTGTAGACGCTGTAGTCGCGCGGCGGGGCGAGGAGGCCGTAGAACGCCTCGTACATCCGCGAATGCGGTCCCTCGATCCACGGGCCGCTCGGGAAGGACGTCTCGCGCAGCCCGGCCCGCTCGATGACGTTGCGCGTGATGTACGCCTCCGCCGAGGTGCCCGTCACCCGCTCCAGGAGCTGCCCCAGGAGCAGGTAGTTGGTGTTGGAGTACACGCCGGGGGTGGCGCCGGGCTCGCCGGCGGGCGGCGCCGACAGCCCCAGTTCGATCAGTTCCTCGGGGCTGAACTGCCGGAACCGGTTCTCGTCGAGGCTCCGGGAGGACATGTCGGGCAGGGACGGGAAGCCCTGGAGGGACGGGAACGCGTACGGGATGTAGTCGGGGATGCCGCTGGTGTTGTTCAGCAGCATGCGTACGGTGATCTTCCTGCCGCGTTCCCCCGGCACCAGCTGCGGCAGGTAGTCCCCGATCGGCGCGTCGAGGCGGATCCGTCCCCGCTCGGCCTGCTGGAGGACCGCCGCGGCGGTGAACGTCTTGGTCACACTGCCGACGCGCTGGCGCATGCCCGGTGTGACGGGGCGCCCGGTCGCGGTGTCGGCGACCCCGGAGGCGCCGCGCCACGTCCGGCCGCCGTCGCGGACCTCAGCGAACACGCCCGGCACACCCGCCCGGTGGACGCCCTCCAGGGCCGTGCCGAGCGCTGCCGTCGAACCGCCGCCCGGCTCGGGGGCCGCCGCGACCGTGCCCGCGCTCGCGGACACGCTCAGTGCGACCGCGCCCGCGGCCGCGCAGACCACCAGCCGGATCCTCTTCGCCTTCGTCATGCTCTTCCTCCCCTCTCCGGTCACGGTGCCAGGGCGCGCCGCAGGGCCGCGCCGACTTCGGTGATCTGACGCTGCGACACCTCGGCGGACAGGATCGCCTGGGAGCCGTGGAAGGTGCCGGGCCACTGGTGGAGCTCGACCGACACGCCCGCCCGCAGCAGGCGCAGCGCGTACTCGATGCCCTCGTCGCGGTTGGGGTCGAGCTCGGCGGTGGCGATGTAGGCCGGCGGCAGTCCGGACAGGTCGGCGGCCCGGGCCGGTGCGGCGTACGCGGTCGCGGGCCGCGGGCCCAGATAGTGCCCCCACGAGGCCCGGAGCTTGTCCCGGGTCAGCCAGGGGGTGTCGGTGAACTGCCGCTGCGACCACGTCTCCTGGCGGTCGTCGAGCCCGGGTTCGTTCAGCAGCTGGAAGTGGATCGCCGGGCCCCGCTCGTCCCGGGCCCGCAGGGCCACGGCCGCCGCGAGGTTCGCGCCCGCGCTGTGGCCCCCGACCGCGATCCGTGCCGGGTCGACGCCGAGTTCGGCCGCGTGGTCGGCGGTCCAGCCCAGGACCGCCCACACGTCCTCCAGGGCGGCCGGGTAAGGGTGTTCGGGGGAGAGCCGGTAACCCACCGAGACCACCACCGCGCCGGTGGTCACGGCGATCCGGGAGGCCCAATGGTCCTCGGTGTCCAGGTCGCCGACGACGTGCCCGCCGCCGTGCATCCAGACGACCGCGCCCTGCGTCCGGTGCGGGCGGTAGAGGCGGACCGGGACGGCCGGTTCGGCGGGCACCAGGCGGTCCTCGACGAGCAGCTCGGAGGTGTCCGGGGCCGGCCGTGCTGCGGCGAGCTCCGCGTAGACCTTGCGGTCGGCGACCGGGTCGGTCCAGTCGCAGAGCGGGAACAGCGGTACGAATGCTTCGAGTTCAGGGTCCATGGCGACCATCCTGGTCGCCGCCGCCCGCGGCGTCGCCCGCCACCCGTCGCACATCGCACCCCCGACGCGCACCGAACGGCGCGGCCCTCTCCTCCTATCCTTCGAGCATGGAGGCATTGGCCGTACGGCTGTCAGGACTGGACCCCTACGTCGACGGCGCCATGCGCATCGTCGCCTTCTACGACACGCTCATGCGCCGACGGGTGGACCTGCCGGCCCTCGGGCGGGCCTCGGCCGCTCTCGCCGAATGCGTCGCGGGGCTCCGGCTCCACGGAACGGGGCGCGTCGTACGCGTGACCCCCGACGGCCGGCCCGCCCCCGACCTCCCGGCGCCCGCGTCCACCACCGTCGCGATCACGCTCGACGACGAGGAGATCGGCACGGTGTGGCTGGAGCGCCCCGGCCCGGCCGGCCCGCTCGACGAGCTGCTCCTGGACCGGCTGGCCCTCGCCGCCGCCGGGGTCGTCGAGCGGTACGGTCCGGCCCGGACCACCATGGCCGACCCCGCCCTCGTCGAACTGGCCATCGGCGCCGACACCGACGAGGCGGACCGGGCCCGGGCATTGCGGCTGCTGGGCTTCCCCGCCGGGGTACCGCTGCGCGTCCTCGCCGTCCGGTCGCCGCTGCCGCTCGACCGGGTCGGCGCCCTGGTGTGCCCGTCGGGCCCCGTCAAGGCGGCCCTCATCGGGGATGTGGGCGTCGTCCTGGCCACCGCCGTCGACCCGGCCCGGCTCCCCGCGGACGCCCGCGCGGGCATCGGCGCCGACGGCGGCCCCGACCGCTCCTGGCGCCAGGCCCGCGCGGCCCTGCGCTTCACCGGCCCGCGCGAACCCGTCGTCCACTACGCGAACCTGGGAGCGCTGGCCCTGTTGGCGGAGATCCCGGACGAATCCGTACGGGACAACCAGGACGTGGCCGCCATCGCCCGGCTCGCGGCCGACCCGGACGACCTGCGGACCCTGGACGCGTACTGCGCCACGGGCTCGTTGCGGCGCGCCGCCGAGCTCCTCCACCTGCACCACAGCAGCGTCTCCCGCCGCCTCGAACACATCGGCCGGAGCCTCGGCATGGACCTCACCGCACCCGGCGGACCGGTCAGGGCCAGGCTCGCCCTCACGGCATGGCGTCTCCTCGCCGACCGTCCGGACGGCTGAGGGCCACCGGCCGGCGGCGCCGGCTACCGGCTGAGCGAGCCGAGGGCCGCCGCGTCGTACGGCTTCAGCTCGTCGAAGCGGTTGCCGAGGACCTTCGCCGCCCACTGCGGGTCCTGGAGCAGCGCCCGGCCGACGGCGACCATGTCGAACTCGTCGCGTTCCATGCGGTCCAGCAGGTCGTCGATGTCGCCGAGGGCCGCGCCCTCGCCGGCGAAGGCGCGGAGGAAGTCGCCGTCGAGGCCGACCGAGCCGACGGTGATGGTCGGCCGGCCGGTGAGCTTCTTCGTCCAGCCCGCCAGGTTCAGGTCCGAGCCCTCGAACTCCGGGATCCAGTAGCGCCGGGTGGAGGCGTGGAAGACGTCGACGCCCGCCGCCGCCAGCGGGGCCAGGATCGCCTCCAGCTCCTGCGGGGTCTGCGCGAGCCGGCCGTCGTAGGCTTCCTGCTTCCACTGCGAGTACCGGAAGATCACCGGGAACTCGGCCGAGACGCGCTCGCGGATCGCGGCCACGACCTCCGCGGCGAACTTCGTACGGGCCACCGCGTCGCCGCCGTACTCGTCGGTGCGGCGGTTGGTCCGCTCCCACAGGAACTGGTCGAGCAGGTAGCCGTGGGCTCCGTGCAGTTCGACGCCGTCGAAGCCGATCCGCTCGGCGTCCGCGGCGGCGTCGGCGAACGCGCCGATGACGTCGTCGAGGTCGGCGCGGGTCATCGCCCTGCCGGTCCCCTCGGTGCCGTCGACGCGGATGCCGGAAGGGCCGACGGCGGGCGCTTCGGGGTAGGGCGCCTCGCCCTGCTCGCGGACCATGCCTATGTGCCACAGCTGCGGCACGATCGTGCCGCCGGCCTCGTGCACGGCCGCGGCGACCTCCGCCCACCCGGCGAGCTGCTCCTCGCCGTGGAACCGGGGAATCCGGTCGCTCTGCCCGGCGGAGTCGTGGCCGACGTAGGTGCCCTCGGTGACGATCAGGCCCACACCCGCGGCGGCCCGGGCGGCGTAGTACGCCCGGACGTCCTCGCCGGGCACGCCGCCGGGCGAGAACATCCGCGTCATCGGGGCCATCGCGATGCGGTTGGGGACGGTCAGGCCGTTCAGCGTGACGGGCCGGGACAGGATCTCGGCCGCGCGGGAGGCGGTGGACGTGGTGACGGTCATGCGGGTCCTCCGGGTTCAGGCTGTGGCTCGTCGGGGTGACAACGAGAAGTGCATACTACACACGATATGTATCATGCATATTGCCGCGGCCCGACGGTCCACGGGTCGGCGATAATGGAGCGCCGGAAGAAGCGGGAGGCGCAGTGCTGGAGAAACTGGAACGGGAGCTGATGCTGCTCTCGCGGCACCAGGTGCTCGCCCGGCGCGAGCGCGACCCCGAACGCCTCGATCGGTCGGCGTACCTGCTGCTCAGCCGGATCGACACGCAAGGGCCCATGTCCATAGGGCAGTTGGCGGAGGCCTTCGGGCTCGACACCTCGACCGTGAACCGCCAGACGGCCGCACTGCTGCGCTGCGGACTGGCCGAGCGCGTCGCGGACCCGGACGGCGGCATGGCCCGCAAGCTGCGCATCACCGACGAAGGCGGTCGCCGGCTCGCCGCGGACCGTGAGGCCAACCGGTCCTGCCTGGCCCAGGTGGTCGCCGACTGGTCCCCGGAGGAGGTACGGGAACTGGAGGACGTCCTGGTCCGGCTCAACCGCAGCGCCGAGGCCCTCGAAGGACGGTACTGGCCGCGCACGGAGGAAGACGACGCCCGCCCCGCATGCCACCCGCCGCTCCCGTGGGAACCCGCGACTCCCACCCCGTAGAAGGGGCCGCGGGGCGCCCGGCCGAACCCGGTGGCCCCGGGCCGGCGAGCACGCGGCGGGCCCCCACCCGGTACCGCCAGGGGCCGCGACCACGTCGGCAGCCGCTACCCGGCCGAGCGCTGGGCCCGCAACCACGTGTCGGCGGCCCCCGGCGAGCGCAGGCGTACGACGTCCAGCGGGGCGAACCGCGTGTCACCGGCGAGCCGTCCGATCTCCGCGCGCCGGGACGCGTACCTCGACCAGGCCCACCATGCCGGGTGGTCGCCGCGCAGCCACTCCCGCCACCGCTCCCTGTTGCCGCCGAACAGCCGCTCCCGCGTCAGGCTCCGGCGCAGTGACCGCAGAAGAACCCGGCGCATGACGACACGGCGCGGATGGTCGAGCCACACCACGGTGTCGGCCCGCCGCCACAGGAACTCTCGCGCGGACTCGGGCCCGTGGGAGTCCAGGACCCAGCGCTCGCCCGCCGCGATCGAGGCGACGTCCGCGGCGTAGGAGGGGCTGACGGCCCACTGCGGTCCCGAGAAGTGGAGGGCGTCCATCTCGTGGTACGGAAGTCCGAGTCGCAGCTCCAGCTCTCGGGCCAGGGTCGACTTGCCGGCGCCACTGATGCCGACCACGAGTACACGGCGCATCGGTGCAGCCTACCGACTTCGCCCTGCCCGGCCGGGGCCCTGCCCGGCCGGGGCCCTGACAGGCTGACCAAAACTCGGTGGCTTCCGTTTCCCCACGGAGGTGAGACTTCCGATGTGACGCTTCACGAGAACGAGATCCCGGTCGACGAGACGCTGGTCCGGTCACTGCTCAAGGCACAGCGCCCGGAGTGGGCCGACCGGCCGTTGTCGCCCGCGGGCGCGGGCACGGACAACACCATGTACCGACTGGGCGACGACCTGCTCGTACGACTTCCGCGGACCGCCGGCAACGGAGAGTCCGTGCGAAAGGAACAGGAATGGCTGCCCCGCCTGGCGCCCCTCCTATCGCGTCCGATTCCCCGGCCCGTCCACGCCGGTACGCCCACCGGCGCGTTCCCGCTGCCCTGGTCGGTCTACCGCTGGATCGACGGCGACGAGCCCGGCCCGCACACCGTCCGGGACTGGGCCGCCTTCGGAGCCGACCTGGCGGAAGTCGTGAGGGAGCTCCACGGCATCGACCTCATGGGAGCTATCCGCGCGGACGGCCTCAGCTGGTACCGCGGCGGCACCCTGGAGCCGTGCGACGAGTGGGTCGGCGTGCGTCTCGACGAGTGCCGGACCGTCGTGGGCCCTGAGCTCGACGTCGACGCTCTGGAACGGTTGTGGCGGGGCGCGCTGGCGCTGCCCGAGCCCTCCGGCCCGCACGTCTGGCTCCACGGCGACCTCAAGCCGACCAACCTCCTGGTCCGGGACGGCAGGCTCCACGCGGTGATCGACTTCGGTGGACTCTCGGTCGGCTTCCCCGATGCGGAGCACTCCACGATCTGGGACCTGCCGCCCCGGGCACGACAGGCCTACTGGGACGCCCTGAACCTCGACGACCCGACCTGGACCCGCGCCCGTGCCTGGGCCATCGCGGTGGGCGTCAGCGGAATCTCCTACTACCGGCACACCTTCCCCGCGTTCGTCGCCGAATGCCGAGCGCGCCTCCAGGCGATCCTCGCCGACGCCGCTGCGCGCTGATGGGACGGACGCGTCGCGCGGGCCCCGCGACGTGAAGGGCTCGACCGCGGATGCGGCCTCGACGGGACGGTGCCCGCGCGGAGCCGCTGTCGGGCGGCTCAGCCTCGTGGTGCGACCGCTGCGAGCTCGTCGACGGTGCCGGACATGATCACGCGGAGGTGCCGCGTGAGGTGCTGGACCGGCCAGTCCCACCAGGCGATGCCGAGCAGACGGGCGATGTCGTCGTCGTGATGGCGCATGCGCACGACCTTGGCGGGGTTCCCTCCGACGATCGCGTAGTCGGGGACGTCGTCGACGACGACGGCGCCCGAAGCGATGATCGCGCCGTTCCCGATGCGCACTCCGGGCATCACCATGCTGTGGTAGCCGAACCAGACGTCGTTGCCGACGACGGTGTCACCCCGGCCGGGCAGTCCGGTGATCAGGTCGAAGTGCTCGGCCCAGGAACCGCCCATGATGGGGAAGGGGAACGTGGAGGGTCCGTCCATGCGGTGGTTGGCGCCGTTCATGATGAACCTCACCCCGGTGCCCAGCGCGCAGAACTTGCCGATGACCAGCCTCTCCGGCCCGTAGTGGTAGAGCACGTTGCGGGTTTCGAACCCGGTCGGATCCGTCGGGTCGTCGTAGTACGAGTACTCCCCGACCTCGATCAACGGTGACGTCACCAGCGGCTTCAGCAGCACCACACGCGGCTGGTCGGGAAACGGGTGGAGCACCGTCGGGTCCGGGGGAAGTCGTTTCACGGCAGTCTGCTTTCGGCTCGGCGGCGGTGGCGGATGCCCGTACAGCCTGGCCGTACGGACCGTGCGACGACAACCGCGTACTTCCCGCCCGCGCCCGTCGGGCGTACGGTCGAGGCATGGTCGACGGGTACGACCTGGTGATCGTGGGTGGCGGGGCTGCCGGATGCGTCCTGGCGGCGCGGCTGACCGAGGACTCCTCGATGCGGGCGCTCCTGCTGGAGGCCGGGCCGGACTACGTGGAGCTGCCCGCAGCCCTCCGCGACGGCTCCGGACCGCACACGGCCTCCCATGACTGGGGCTTTTCGAGCGAGCCGGGCCGCCGGGTCGGCCGGGCCATCGCCCTGCCGCGCGGGAAGGTGATCGGCGGCTCGTCCACCACCAACGCGGCCTTCGCTCTGCGCGGCTCGCCGTACGACTTCGACGCCTGGGCGGCACGGGGAATTCCCGGATGGGGCTGGGACGACGTGCTGCCCCGGTTCGCCGCGGTGGAGAACGACCTGGACTTCGGCCACGAGCCGTATCACGGCCGGCACGGCCCGATTCCCATCCGCCGGTACGTGGGCGAGGAGCGCAGCGACATCGCGTCGGCCGGGCAGGAGGCGATCGAGTCGACCGGGGTGCCGGCGATCGCCGATCACAACGCTCCGGGCGCCGTGGGCGTGGGCCCGCTTCCGGTCAACGAGGTGGCGGGGGAACGTCTGGGCGCGGCATCGACGTACCTGGCGGCGGCCCGGGCCCGGCGCAACCTCACCGTGCGGGGCGAGGCGCCGGTCGACCGTGTGATCCTCGATCGTGGGCGCGCGGTCGGGGTGAGGCTGGCCGACGGGGAGAACGTGTTCGGCGATCGCGTGATCGTTTCGGCCGGTGCCTACTGCAGCCCGGCGATCCTGTTGCGGTCGGGGCTCGGCCCGGCCGACGAGCTGCGTTCCGTGGGCATCGAGCCGGTGCTGGACCTGCCGGGCGTGGGACGCAACCTCGCCGATCATCCCGCGGTTTCCGTGGACGTCGCCTACGCGGGGGCGGGGCGCCCGCCGCGCCGCTTCCAGCTCGTCGCCACCCTGCACAGTGCGCAGGCCGATGAGGACCGTGAGCCGCCGGACCTGCAGCTGATCGTCGGCGGCCCGTTCGACGGCACGGCGGCCGAGACCGGCGGCACGTTCTTCGTCGGGGGTGCGCTGCTGGGGCCGCGATCGCGGGGCCGGGTGTGGCTGCGCTCACCGGACCCCCTCGCGGCACCGCGCGTCGACCTCGGCTACTTCTCGCACCCCGCCGACCTGCCGCGGCTGGCGGAGGCGGTACGTCGTGCGTGGCGGGTGGCGCGGGCGAAGCCGCTCGGCAGCCTCAGCGCCGGCATCGTGAGCGCGCCGGACGCGGAGGGCGACGTGGCCACCGAACGGTTCGTCCGCACCAACGTGTGGACTTACCACCATCCCGTCGGCACCTGTGCGATGGGCCCCGGCCCGGCGGCCGGGGCGGTCGTCGATCCGGCCGGCCGGGTGCACGGACTGGACGCCCTGTGGGTGGTCGACGCGTCGATCATGCCGGACCCGCCGTCGGCGAACACCCACGTGCCGACGCTCATGCTCGCCGAGCGCATCGCGGCATTGCTGCGAGGCGGGCCGTAGGCCGGCGGTGTGGCTACGGCACCGCCGGATGGTGGAGGCGGCGCCAGTATCCGGCGACGTCTTCGCCGGCGGTGGTGACCGAGTCGAGGGTCATCGTCGTACGAGAGTCCCGGTCGTAGCGATCCCACCGCGGCATGGGGTGGTGATTGGGGTCGCCGGTGCGGATGAAGGAGGTCCAGGACGCGTGCACGGCCGTGGCGAGACCGTCGCGGACCCTGGGGTCCAGCCCCGTCAGGAAGGGCGCCTGCGACCACTTGTCGAAGTTGTCGAACACGAACGGCAGCTCCAGGCAGTGCGCGGCCGCGAGTTGACCGTCATGCGCGGGCGTCGGGAGGTTGAACTGGTACGCCCAGACCGGACGTCCGCGAGCCGCCCGCCGTTCGGCCAGCGCCACGCAGGGCATGCGGAACAGGTCGTCGGTGATCAGGTCCATGAGCACGTCGAGCGGACGGGCGCCCGGCCGGGCCTCCTCGTAGGCGGTGTAGGCCTGCGCCGCCCGGTCTCCGAAGGTGTCCCGGGCCCTGGCGAGCACCTGCTCCTTCGTCGTGGCGGCGTACGGCTCGCTGAGGGCGAAGGCGAAGTTCGCCTCCTCCCGGGTCCAGCCGATCAGGACCTCGATGTCCGCCCCGGCGTCGCCGAGCAGCAGGTCGGCCGGGTGGCGGTCCAGCGTGACCTCGTCGAGCACCGGCAGGAACGGGGTCGACCAGTACCCCCACCGTCCGGTGCGCCCGAACATCTCGAAGGTGGCGGCGATCAGGCGAGGCCAGGGTACGGCCCGCAGTTCCGCCAGGTCCTGTGCTCCGACGATGTCCAGGAAGGTCGCGGTGCGCCGCAGGGACTCGGCGCGGGTGGGGATCTTCAGCCCGAGCGGCGGGCTCTGCAGGATCGCGCGCCGGAACAGCGGGCGGCCCCTGGTCCGGGCGCCGGCAAGCGCCGCGACCGACAGCGCACCGCCGGACTGTCCCGCGACGGTGATGTTCTCCGGGTCTCCGCCGAACGCGGCGATGTTGTCCCGTACCCAGTCGAGCGCGGCGAGCTGGTCGGTGAGCCAGAAGTTCCCGCCGGCGCCGTCCTCGCCGAAGTAGAGGTAACCCAATGGTCCGAGGCGGTAGTTGATGGTCACGACGACGAGGTCGCCGCCCCGCGCGAAGGTCTCGCCGGAGTAGTTGGGCATCGAGCCGGATCCGGAGATGAAGCCGCCGCCGTGGATCCACACCATCACCGGCCGCTTCGCGCCGCCGGTTTGGGGAGACCAGACGTTGAGCGTGAGGCAGTCCTCGTCGAAGGGGGGTGCGCCGTGCGTTCCGAGCACCTGGTCGCCGCCTTCCCGGTAGGGCTGCGGTGCGCTCGGCCCGAAGGCGGTCGCGTCACGGGTCCCCTGCCAGCCGGGATGCGGGCGGGCCGGCCGCCAGCGAAGAGCGCCGACGGGCGGCGCCGCGTAGGGCACGCCCTTGAAGACGTTGAGGCCTCCCTCGACGCTGCCGCGCAGCCGGCCCGCGGGCGCCTCCACCACCGGCGAGGAGGCGGTCGCGTGCGGGGCGGCCTGCGCCGTGCCCCCGCCCGGCACTCCGGAGAGCAGTGCGGCGCCTGCCAGCATCCCGCTGTTCCTGAGGATCTCGCGTCGCGATGGATCGTCGGTCATGGTGCTTCACTCCCTGACTGATCAAGAGCGGTCACTCGCCACATCGGCATAGCGCTTTTTTGACGAGGGTCAGTGTTACGACATGCGCATGTCCGGGGTCAAGGGGCGGGGTTCCGTCAACGCCCGCCGTATGGCGAACTCTTGACGACCGTCGTAACTGCACGATAGACACGTGTCACCCTCCTTGCCGGCCCCATCAGCAACATCCGGCCCTCCCGGGCCGGTTGACGACGTTCGGAGTTTCCATGGCAGGTCGAAATCGTCCCGTCGGTCTGATCGCCGTGACGACGGCAGCCCTCTTCCTGGCCACGGCCTGCGGCAGCGCCGCCCTGGGGAAGGGTGACGGTGACAAGCGGAACGGGCCCCTGAAGATCGGGCTCCTCGTCCCCCGGTCGGGCACCTACAAGGCGCTGGGCGACGACATGAAGCAGGGCTTCGAGCTCTACGTCGAACAGCACGGAGGCGAACTCGGCGGCCGCAAGGTGGAGATCGTCGTCGCGGACGAGGGGGAGACGGCCGACTCGGGCAAGGCGGCGGCGGAGAAGCTGGTCAAGCAGGACCGGGTGTTGGCGGTGAGCGGCGTGGTCAGCTCGGCCACCGTCAACGGCGTCAAGGACCTCTTCGAGAGCAGCAAGGTCCCGCTCGTCGGCTCGAACGCCTCACCCACGACCCTGACCGGGACCAAGTACGTCTGGCGCACCTCGTACGTCAACGACGAACCCGGAAAGGCGCTCGGCAAACACGTGGCGGAGAAGGCCGGCGGCCCCGTCTTCCTGATCGCCGCGGGATACCAGGCGGGCAAGGACGAGGTGGAGGGCTTCAAGTCCACCTTCCTCCCGGCTGGCGGCAAGATCGCGGGGGAGGAGGTCTACACGCCGTTCCCGGGGACCAAGAACTTCCAGCCGTACCTCGCGCAGATCGAGCGCTCCGGAGCCAAGGCCGTCTTCTGCTTCTACGCCGGCGGTGCGGCCGTCGACTTCGTCAAGCAGTACCGGGACTTCGGGCTGGCGGGCAGGATCCCGCTCTACGCTCCCGGCTTCCTCACCGAGGGCGGCGTGCTCAAGGGCCAGGGGGAGGCGGCCGAAGGCATCCTCACCGCACTCAACTACAGCGCTGACCTGGACAACGCGGCCAACAAGCGGTTCGCCCCGGCGTACACGTCCGCCTACGGCGGCGCCCCGACCACGTACGCGATGGCGTCATGGGACGCGGCACAGGTGCTCGACCGGGCGATCAGGGCCGCCGGCGACACGGTGACCCCGCAGACGGTCAACGCCGCCATCCCCGCGGTGGGAGACATCGACAGCCCGCGCGGCACCTGGCGGTTCAACACCGGCGGCACGCCCGTCCAGCCCTGGTACCTGCGCGAGGTCAAGCAGGGGGCCAACGCCGTCGACTCCGAACTCCTCCGGCTGGGCGGCTGACATGTACGGATGGTTGGACGGCAACTTCGTCAGCATCATCGACGGGGTCGCCTTCGGTCTGCTGCTGTTCACGATCGCGGTCGGCCTCTCCCTGGTCTTCGGCATGATGGACGTGCTCAATCTGGCGCACGGCACGCTCTACCTCGCCGGGGCCTACGTCGCCTACGCCCTGTCCGACGGGAGCGTGGGGGGCCTGCTCCTCGCACTGGCCGTCGGCGTCCTGGTGGGCACCCTGGGCGGAGCGGCACTGACGTTCCTCACCGGACCACTGGCCCGGCGCGGTCACCTCGACCAGGCCGTGCTGACGCTCGGCATCACCTTCGTCGTCGCCGACCTCCTCGCCGCCGCATTCGGCGGCGAGGTGCTGCCCACCGATCCGCCGACATCGCTCCGCGGGACCGTGGACCTCCTCGGCCACGCGTACCCGGTCTACCGGCTCGTGTTCATCGGCGTCGCGACCGGCCTCGCCGCCCTCGTGCACCTCGTGTTCGAGCGCAGTCCGCTCGGAGCGCTGGTACGGGCGACCGTCGCGGACCGGGACATGGTCCGCGCGCTGGGCGTGGACGTCCGCAAGGTGCTCTACGGGGTCTTCGCGCTCGGCGCGGCACTGGCCGTGGTCGGCGGGGTCCTCGGGGCGCCGATCCTGGGGCCCGGCCCCGGCGTCGACGAGACCGTCCTCGTGCTCTCGCTCGTCGTCGTGGTCGTGGGCGGTCTCGGATCCGTGCGCGGCGCGCTCGCCGGCGCGCTCCTCATCGGCCAGGTGCAGACGCTCGGGGTGGCGCTGCTCCCGGAGTACGCCCCGTTCCTGCTCTTCGGCACCATGCTGGCCGTGCTCGTCGTCCGCCCGCACGGCCTGGTCCCGTCGGGGGTACGCGCATGAGCCGGTCCCGACCCGACGGAGCCGCCGCCCGGCGGATCTCCGTGGCCGCCCTCGCCCTCGGGCTCGCGGCAGCCCCCTTCGTCCTCGGCCCGTACGCCATCGGCACCCTTTCGCGGATCCTGGTGTTCGCCCTCCTCGTGATCAGCGTGCACCTGCTCACCGGCCTGACCGGACTGCCGACCCTCGGCCAGTCGGCCTACTTCGGCGTGGGCGCCTACACGGCCGCCATCGTCGCCACGCGGGTCACCGACGTCGGGGTGCTCCAACTGCTCATCGCCGCCGCGGTCTCCGCGCTGGTGGCCGTGCCCACGGGATGGCTGGCGGTGAGGGCCCGGGGCGTGGTGTTCCTGATGCTGACGCTGGCCATCGGCGAGATCGCCCACAGCGCCGCCGTCAACTGGAAGTCGCTGACGAACGGCACCGACGGTGTGTCCGGCATCCCGCCCGTCGTACCGCTGCCGGGCATGTCGGCGTTGGAACTCGACGGGCTGGTCTACATCTACGTCCTGGCCGTGTTCACGGCGCTGTTCGCGCTCGTCTCCCGCCTGGGCGCCACCCCCTTCGCCCTCGCCCTGCGCGGAATCCGCGACAACGAGCGCCGCATGAACGCGATCGGATACCCCACGCGACGGTACGCCCTGGCCGTCTACTGCGGGGCCGGTGCGCTGGCCGGCGCCGCCGGCGGCCTGTGGGTGTCGGTGCAAAGGTTCGTCTCGCCCGGCGACGCGGGATTCGAGATCGCCGCCCTGGCCCTGCTCGCCGTCGTCGTGGGCGGCGCCGGGTCGATGCGGGGGGCTTGTGCCGGAGCCGCGCTGGTCTGGCTCACCCGCGACTACCTCGGAAACCTGGAGGCCGTCGCGGGACGCGGGCCGCTGCTGCTCGGACTGTTCTTCGTTCTCGCCGTCTACGCGCTGCCCCGAGGGCTGGCCGGCGTACGGCTCCCGCCCAGGCTGACCCGGAAGAGGACGGCATGACGGAACCCGATCTCCTGGAACTCCGCCGGGTGTCCCGGCACTTCGGCTCCTTCCGGGCCCTCGACGAGGTCGATCTCACGGTGCGCCGGAGTGCCAGGCACGCGATCATCGGCCCGAACGGCGCGGGCAAGTCCACGCTGTTCGGCCTGATCTCGGGAACTCTGACGACGACGGGCGGAACCGTCCTCGTCGACGGGCAGGACGTGACCCGGCTGCCCGTGGACCGCCGGGTCGGGCTCGGTGTCGCCGCGACGTTCCAGCATTCCAGCCTCTTCATGCGGGAGACCGTGCTGGAGAACGTCCTGCTGGCCGTGTTGCGCCGGGCCGGTGCCGGTTTCGGCGGCGCGCGGAGGGTGGCTGCCCGGACGGAGGCGATCGAGCGGGCGCGGACGCTGCTCGAACGGGTGGGGCTGCCCACCCGGCACGACCTCCCCGCGGCGGCCCTCTCGCACGGCGAACGGCGGCAGCTGGAGGTCGCCGTCGCCCTGGCCACCGAACCCCGGCTGCTGTTGCTGGACGAGCCGGCCGCCGGGATGTCCCCGGCGGAGACGGCGCGACTCACCGAACTGGTCGCCGCCCTGCCGCCCGAAGTGACCGTCCTCCTGATCGAACACGACCTCGACATGGTCTTCGGGCTCGCCGACACGGTCACGGTCATGCACCTCGGCAGACACCTGACAACAGGCTCCCCGGACGAGGTGCGGTCCTCCGCCGAGGTCCAGAGCGCCTACCTCGGCACGATGGAGGCCACCTCGTGAAACCGTTCTTCCGCATGCGCGGCCTGAGTTCCGGTTACGCCGGGGGCGTGGTCCTGGGCGGCGTCGACCTCGACCTCGGCGAAGGCGAGACCGTCGCGGTCCTCGGCCGCAACGGGGTCGGGAAGACCACCCTGATCTCGACGGTCATGGGTCTCGTCAGGCCGTACGAAGGCAGCGTCACCCTCGGCGGGCGGGAGATCGCCGGATCCCGCGTCGATGTGATCGCGCGCGCCGGGGTGGGCGTGGTTCCGCAGGGGCGCCGGGTCTTCGCGCCGCTGACCGTGGCGGAACACCTGGCGATCGCCTCCAGGCGTCAGACCCGGGGCCCGTGGACGCGGGCCCGCGTGCTCGACCTGCTCCCGCGGCTCGGGGAGCGGCTCGGGCACCGCGGTGACCAGCTCTCCGGCGGGGAACAGCAGATGCTCGCGATCGCGCGGTCCCTGCTGGGCAATCCCCGCCTCCTGCTCCTGGACGAGCCGTCCGACGGCCTCGCCCCCGCCATCGTCGCCCAGGTGGGCGAGGTCATCCGCGAAGTGAGCGCGCAGGGCATGGCGGTGGTCCTCGTCGAACAGAACCTGGGACTCGCCTTCTCCGTCGCCCGGAACGTGGCGGTCATGCGGAAGGGCCGCATCGTCCACGAGGCGGCCTGCGCGGAATTCCGTGCCAGTCCCGAAGACCGGAGGCGTCTGCTGGGCGTCGACTGAACCGTGCGGAGCGGAGCGCCGGCCGCGCCGATACGGGCGTGCTCGCTACCCGGTGCGCCGGCTGCCCCGCTCGACCGGGATCCACAGCTGGGAGTCGGTTTCCGCGCCGATCTCCACCGGCTGCGTCCGCAGGAGCTCCGGACCCGGCCGACTCGTGTACGGGTTCGAGGGGAACCACTGCGTGAACACGTCCCGCCACAGCTCCTGGAGCGCGCTCGGATGGGGACCGCGGCCGTCGAAGACCGCCCAGGTCCCGGCCGGCACGTCAAGGGCGTCGAGTTCCCCGGCGTCCGCCTCGGGGCCGGCCGCCACGCCGACCCAGTAGTCCGCCTCGGCGCCCTCCACCCGGCTGTCGGTCAGGTACACGGCCGCCGAAAGGATCCCCTCGGGCTCCCGGCCGGACAGTTCCTTCATCCGGACGATCGCCTGCGCGTCCAGGCTCTCCACGTGTGCCGCGGCGGCCGCGTTGACACCCTCGTGCACCAGTGGGACCCGGGCCTTCCTGCCGACGAACCGAAAGGACTCCTTCTCCACGATCCGGTACCGCATGGCCGTACTCCCTTCGACGACGACGCGGAAGGACATGCGCGGCTGCGCCGTGAGCACCGCACCCGTGCGGCGGGCCTCGCCGGGCCCGATACCGTGCACCGACCGGAAGGCCCGGGCGAACGCCTCGCCCGAGCCGTACCCGTACCGCGTCGCGACATCGAGCAGAGTCCACTTCCCGGCCAGCACCTCGGCCCCGGCGAGCGTCATCCGACGCCGCCGCACGTAGACGGAGAGGGGCATCCCGGCGAGCGCGGAGAACAGCCGCCGGAAGTGGTACTCGGACGCCGCGGCGATCCGGGCCACCTCGGCCATGTCGACCTCGCCTTCGAGGCAGGTCTCCAGGTGGTCCAGCGCCTGATTCAGCCGCTCCAGCAAGCGACTCCGCCCTTCCTTCTCGCGTCGCGCCCGGGCCGCCTCGCCGGAGCGAGGGAAGTCGCTCGCCCCGCCCGACAAAACCGCTACGGGAACGGTCGGGCGGGAAGCCCCGACGACACCGGAGGCTTTCACCCATGACTGATGTTAGGGGACTGTGCGAGCCCCGGTTCGGAGCGGTACGTGAGGCACTCGAGGCGTCGCTCGACGAGTACGACGTGGGCGCCTCGGTCGCCGTCTACCTCGACGGCGAACCGGTGGTCGACATCTGGGGCGGGTACGCCGATGCCGGCCGCTCCATCGCTTGGGAGCGCGACACCCTCGCCGGGGTGAACTCGACGACCAAGAACATGACCGCCCTGTGCGCGCTCATCCTGGCCGACCGAGGCCGGCTCGATCTGTCCGCGCCGGTCGCGGCCTACTGGCCCGAATTCGCCGCGGCCGGCAAGGAGGACGTGCTGGTACGGCACGTGCTGTCCCATACCGCGGGGCTGCCGCACCTGCCCGGGCCGACGGTGGTCGAGGACCTCTACGACTGGGAGAAGGTGACGGCAGGGCTGGCAGCCCAGGCACCCGAATGGGAACCCGGGACGGCCGCCGGTTATCACGCGCTCACCTTCGGCTTCCTCGTCGGTGAGATCGTCCGCCGCATCACCGGCCTCGGCCTCGGCGAGTTCTTCGCGGAGGAGGTGGCCAAGCCGCTGGGAGCCGACTTCCACATCGGGCTCTCCAGGGACCACGACCACCGCGTCGCACCGCTCATTGCGCCGCCGTCGCTGACCGACGAGTACGACGCCGGCGCACCGCCCGGACCGGACGGCGTGCGCCGGGAGACCACCGGCGCCGCGATCCGGGTCAAGGACGTCAACTCGGTGGCCTGGCGCCGTGCGCAGATCCCCGCCGTGAACGGCTTCGGCAACGCCCGCTCCGTCGCCCTCGTCCAGTCGGTACTGGCGAACGGGGGAACGGCCGGCGGCGTGCGGCTGCTGTCCCCCCGGGGGTGTGAACCCGCGTGGCAGGAGGTGTTCCGGGGTGAGGACCGCATCCTGGGGACGCCGATGTCCTGGACGGCGGGCTACGGCAAGTTCGGCAACACCTTCGGCTGGGGAGGATGGGGCGGTTCGCTCGTCGCGAGCGACCCCGACTCACGCATGACGGTGGCTTACGTCATGAACCAGATGATCGATCGAGACCGGCAGGAGGACAACCGGGGCATGGAGATCATCATGGCCGCCTACAGCGGACTGCGCTGACAGGAGGGCGGCCGAAGCCATGCTCGCGCCGGTCATACGGGCGGCATCAGATCGCTCTCGCTGATCGTGTACGTCAGCAGGGGGTAGTCGAAGTCCGTTTCGTTGTTCTCGCGGCGGCGTAGCCGGTAGAACTCCTCCCTCTGCTCGTCGTCGGCCGACACGAGGCGCGGACCGTGCGGGAGGTACGCGTGTCCTTCGCGGAACCGGAGCAAGGTCTTCGACGTTCGAAAGGTTACGCCCAGCCATTGGTTGTCCGCCGCCGGGACGGGCTTGTCCAAGACGATCTTGTGCCTGAGGTGCCGGTTCGATTCGACGGAAAACGCGACGATGCCGTGGTGGACGAGGGGGATCTCGAACTTCTCGGCATCGGCCCCCTTCGATTCGAAGATCAGCTTCCTTGGCGGGCCCGCTTCGGGATTCCGGTAGCAGGAGAAGACCGCGATGAACGAGTCGTCGGCCAGATCGAGGGCCTGATCCGAATGGCTGCCCATCGTTCTGTAGGCGTTCGTGTAATTCTCGATGAGGGCGTTGTTGAAGTCGACCGAAAGCGCCGCACGTTCTCGAACCTGCCGAGACAGCCATTCGTGCACCGGCCGGAAACTCCGGGTCGGGCTGCCGTACCGACTCGTCGTGCGTACGAGTGGCACACCGCCCGTCTCCTCGATCCTGGTGAAAGTGGCGCCTCGCCGGCCCTTTCCCACGTCCTCCAGGGGAGAGGACGCGGACAACTCCGCGAAGAGATCTCTCTCGGTGGGCACGTCACACGAGACGATCTCATCCGAGATCCTAGACTCGGGGGGCAATGTAGTCTCCCGTGTTCATGCTGAAGAGGAATTCGTCGCCGTAGTCGATGAAGGACGAGCTCCTGTTCTCCTCGGCGTACAGCCTGCGCAACTCGTCCATGCCGGCCGGTGTGGGTGGCCCCAGCTCGACCAGATCCCCGCCCGACGCGAGGAACGTACGGCCGTTCTTGTGGACGGCTTCGGCGTTCGAACAGCGCACCACGTATCCCAGACGTGTCGGCAGCGACTCGGCGTCCAATCCCGAGGGCCTGATTTCGTGGGTGTACAGGCGGTTGGTGGACAGCGGAACGAAGAACACCGACCCGGGGTAGAGGGTCACGGTGAACTGCGGGGGGAGTGCGGCCCCGTCGTGTCCTTCGGTCGGCTCCTTGAGGCGGAAGTGGATTCTGGTCAGCCCGCTGGTCCCCTTGACTCCGTAGTCGAAGGGGTCTTCCTCCAGGGGTCGCAGCTTTTCGAGCCGGTCGTAGAAGGTGCAGAAGGCCATGATGCCGTTGACGGGCATGTCCTTGGTCTTGTCGGCATGAGCCGAGATCTTGGCCTTGGACTGTTTGCGCTCCGCCGTGGCAGGGGTGTTGTGGTAAGTCTGGGCGAGGACGTGATTGAGCGGTGCGTGGTTCCGAAAGAAGGTGGCGGCCTCGCGGTTCAGGGCCTCGACGATTTCCGTGTCGGTCGGGCGAAAGCCCTCGGTCGGCCCTGAGAGATTCGTGGAGCACCGCAGCAGGCGGAAATGCAGTTCGTCACCGTTTCGCGTCACGGGCGTCAGGTAGATTCCGCTGCGGTGGGCCGTTCCGGGCTTGGTGGACTCCGTCAGGGACTGGAACGCGTGCTCCGCCCGGATCCGTCCGAAATGATCGGCGTCGAGCCCGAAGAAGCGGCGGTAGTACACGCCGACCCCGCCTACGCCGACGGGAACTCGGCCGAGGTCGACGGGGGTCCAGGCCTCGTCGACGTCCTCGTGGTAACCGTGTGACAGCTCCCGGACGACGAACACCCTGGCAGCCGCAAGCAGTTGGCGGGCGCTGATCACGGACAGGTCGCCGCACAGATAGACGGTCTTCCGCGCGAGGTCGGACGAACCGGAAGCGAGCTCCTCCGGCGTGATCGTGGTCCCGAAGAAGTCCCTGATCAAGTCATGGTCTCGCAACGTCGAAGGCGCGACCAAGACGTTGCTCGCATCCTCGATGCGTGCTTCAGCCGACTTTCTCGTGTACATCAAACGGCACCCGCACTTCGCAGATCTCGGTGGACTGCCCCGAACCGTGGACATGGCAACGGTCCGCACTCTTTCATGCGCGCTGCGCGGCGCGAGCGAAAGGGGACGGACCGGATCATCTTGATCTTCTCACGCGGCTCGACGGCGGGCAACGGGTTTTGCTGTGGGGGCGGTTGTGCGGAGCTGCTCGGCGAGGGGTGCGTCTACCCGTCGGTGGCCGGTGGGCGGCGGCGCCGCATGAGCGCGCCCGCGCCGGCCAGTGCGGCGAGTGCGGCCGCCGCCGTGCCGCCCCAGACCGTCCGGGACAGGCCGGCGGCAACGGGTTCGCCCGCGAGGACGATGTGCGCGGTGTGGGTCTCGCGACCGTGGTGGCTGACCACGGTGAGCGGGTAGGTCCCCGGGGGGAGGTCGTCGCGCAGGGTCGTGTGCCCGGTGTAGAGCGTGGAGCCGTCGTCGCACTTGCACCCGGGGTCGTCCGGTCCGTGCGTCCGGATGCGTACGTCCTTGGTGAAGGCGGGGGACTTGGCGACGAGCGAGTCCTCGCCGGGCATGGCGTGGTCGTCGCCGAGGAGGACGGTGACGGTGCTCCCCGGACGGGCCGGGTCGCCGAGCACCTTGTCGGGGCGCAGTATGCCGAACCGCCTGATCATGGCAGGTCCGAACGGCGCCACCGTGAGCTGTGCGGTGGCCACGGTCCGGCCGTGGCTGGTGGCGGTGAGCGCGTACGTGCCCGGCGCCACGTCCGTCGCGACGGAGGCCCAGGCCTCGTACGTGTCGCGGTCGGAGTCCGTGGCGCCCTGGGCGCTGGGAGTCAGTCGTACCGGCTCCGCGAGCGCGGGGGAGGTGACGGACACCGTGTCCCAGCCGGAAGGCATGCCAAGGATGCCGAGCTGGAACCCGCCCCCCGGCTCGATGGGCTGCCGCCCCTCGTCGAAGAACACCAGCCGCGCGTCGCCGGACGGCTCGTTCACGCCCGGGGCGAGGAGGCCGTGCCCCCTGACACCTGTGTCGGCACCGGCAGCGACGGCCGTCGCACCCGGCACGCAGCCGAGCACGGGAAGCAGCGCGAGCCCGGCCACGGTCACGGTTCGAACTGTCCGAGGGAACATGTGATTCCTCTCCGAAACCCCCTGTGCTGATGAAGAGGGCCGTACGGCACGTTCCGTTCCCCGACTTCGGACCGGTGTTCCTCGAGGGCGAGCGGGCCCTGGGGAACCGGGACGGCGCTCTCGCACCCCCGCCGAAGCCTCAGGCAGCCAGGCGCCCTGTACCCCGTATGCGCGTTCGGTTAGGCTTGCCTTGCCTGACATGCTGGCGTGCAGGTTCGGGGCTCCTGTGCCGCAGGCGGCAACCCATGAGACGAGACGGGCAGAGGCGGGATGCAGGTGAGAGACGGTGACCGGGCTTGTGCGCGCCGCGCGCCCGCCGAGGCGGGACACCCGTGCGGCCGGACGGGCCTCCCGGGTTCCGGCCCGGAGTTCGGGATGAGGTGTCGTGGATAGGATCGCGCTCACGGCCGGGGCCCTGTACGCCATCGTCCTGCTCCGCGCCGGAGGGACGTTCGCCGTCGGGTGGCTCGCCGGTGCCGGTGCCCGCCGCAGCAGGTTCGCCGGGCGGATCGGGTCGGCGAAGTTCCAGCGTGCCGAGCGGGCGATCCAGCGGTGGGGCGCTCCGGTGGTGGCCGTCTCCTTCCTGACCGTCGGTTTCCAGACCGCCGCCAATTTCCTCGCGGGCAGCATGCGCCTGCCCTTGCCGCGCTACCTCCCCGCCCTGTTCGTGGGCGGAGCGGCCTGGGCGCTGATCTACGCGACCGCGGGGCTGGGCGTGCTCGAAGTCCTGGGAAGGCTCTTCGCCGAGCGGACGGCCCTCGGGGTGTCCGCCGTGGCCGCCCTCCTCCTCGCGGTGTGCGGGGTGGCGGTCTACCGCAGAAGAAGGGCGGCCCTGCCCTCGGCCGGCACCGTGGCCGAGGAATCGTGAGCCCGTCCCACGAGGGGCGGGTGCCGCGTACGGAGTACACCGGGGTGCGGGCCGTGCCCGCCGGTTCCGGCGGGCGGGTCGACTACCTGGTCACCGGCTACGCGGAGGCCCGGGAGGCCCTCGCCGACGCCCGCCTGTCGAAGGACACGGGCGCCTTCTTCGCGGGCAGGGAGTCGCGGCGCCGCCTGCATCCGGCGCTGGCCCGCACCATGCTGGCCGGCGACCCGCCCGGGCACACCCGGCTGCGGAAGCTGGTGACGAAGGCGTTCACGACCGGGGCCGTCGACGAACTGCGTCCCTTCATCGCCCGGGTCACCGACGAGCTGCTGGACCAGTGGCCCGTGGGCGAACCGCTCGACTTCGTGGCCCGCCTGGCGGTGCCGCTGCCCGTCATCGTGATCTGCCGGCTGCTCGGAGTGCCGCAGGCCGACCTGCCGGCGGTCCGACGCTGGTCCGGAGAGCTGTTCGCGGCGGGGGAGCCGGAGGTCATCGACGCGGCCTCACACGCGCTGGCCGGTTACATGACGGACCTCATCGCCGCCAAGCGCGAGAACCCCGGCAGCTCGCTGCTGGACCGGCTCATCTCGGCCCGGGACGGAGAGGACCGGCTGAACGAGGACGAACTGCTCTCCCTGGCCGTACTGCTGCTCGTGGCCGGACACGAGACCACCACCAACGCCCTCGGCAACGCCCTCTTGGCGCTGCTCCGGCACCCGGCCGCGCTGGATCGCCTCCGGAAGGATCCGGGCGAGGTCCCTGCCGCACTGAACGAACTGCTCCGCTTCGACTCGGCGGTGAGCACGGCCACCTTCCGGTTCACCACGGAAGCCGTCACGCTCGGCGGCACCTCGATCCCGGCCGGTGTCCCGGTCCTGATCGCACTCGGGGAGGCCAACCGGGACCCGGCCCGCTTCCCGGCGCCGGACCACCTCGACCTGGATCGGGACGCGGCCGCCCATCTCGCGTTCGGTCACGGCATCCACCGCTGTGTCGGTGCCCCCTTGGCCATGGCCGAGATGGAGATCGCCCTGCGAGCGGTGCTCACCCGATTCCCCGGGATCCGCCTCGCCGTACCGCCCGACCGACTGGAGTGGCGGCGCACCCGTCTCGTCCGCGGCTTGGCCTCGCTCCCCGTCCTGGTCTGAGGGGGCACTGCCGGTTCAGGTCGTAGAGGGTCCGAAACGGACCGCCGTGACGCGCTCCCGTTGCCCGCGATCGAGCGCCACCACGGAGTCGAACCCCGGAACCCCGGCCGACCCACCACGGTCGACCTGCCGCAAGAGCCTCGCCAGTCCCCGCTGGTGACGGGCGAACACCCGGCGCGACGCCAGCCGCCGACGAGCACGCTGACCCGACAGCGCCTCTTGAGGACCGACGTCCAACACCACCATGTGCAGGGGGCGCCCGGCCCCGCGAGCGGTGCGGGCCAGCCACCCACGCATCCAGCTCCTGCTTCCGCAGTCGTGAATCAGCAGCGGACCACCGCGGCGCAGCTCGCCGCGCAACCAGTACATGTGCCTCAGCCGTGCCCACGGCCGGTAGAGCGCGTAGGGGAGCCACGCCGGCATCCGCGCCTCGAACGAAGCGCGAGTTACGCGGGGATCGACCACGGAGGCGGAACCGGACCACGCGCGCAGCAGTGTGCTCTTCCCGCTCCCGGGGAGCCCACAGACCACGACCGCCGCATCGAACGGGTACGACAGCCACACATCCCGACCGGCGGCTCCGCGTAGATCGAGCACTCCGCGCGGGGATATGAGACGGCTCGAACACGGGCCGTGGACCCGGTCGGCAGCCTGCCGGGGTATCGGCAGGCTTCCGACCGGGTCGGCGCTGATGGGTGCAGTCACAGGTACAAGCCGTTCGTACGAGGTCCAGAGGACTCCGACAGTACGTCACCCTTCCGACCGCCGGACCGGGGCGTACGACCGACATCGTCCTTGGACCCGCCGCGTCCCCGTCGTACCGGGTGAGCCGCGTCTCACAGCGGCGGCGGCACTTGTCTATGCAACGAGTTGCATAGAAAGATCGAGGGCATGGCACTTGAGCACGCGATCCTCGTCTCCCTGCTGGAGAAGCCGGGCTCGGGTTACGAGCTCGCCCGCCGGTTCGACAGGTCCATCGGCTACTTCTGGACCGCGACCCACCAGCAGATCTACCGCGTGCTCAAGCGCATGGAGGGCGACGGCTGGCTCGATGTCCTCGATGTGCCACAGCAGGCCAGGCCGGACAAGAAGGTCTACTCCGTCGCCGATGCCGGCCGGATCGCCCTCTCCGCCTGGCTCCACGAACCGATCCAGCCCGACAGCGTCCGGCACGAGCTCGCCGTGAAGATCCGCGGAGCGGCCTTCGACGACCCGGTCACGCTGATCCGCGAGGTCGAGCGGCACCGGCAGGCGCACCGCGACAGGCTCACGCACTACCTCGCGGGCGAACTGCGGGACTTCACGGGCCCGGAGGCACCCGCGCCGCGCGACGCCGGGCAGGAGCTCCAGCACGTCGTGCTGCGCGGCGGCATCGCCTACGAGCGGATGCAGCTCGCCTGGCTGGAGGACGTACTCGCCACGCTCCACCGGCTGGCGGCTTCCTGACCGCCCCGCCCCGCCCCTCTCCCCTCTCGCTTCTTCCTTTCCTCACCCCTCATCCCTCGGCTGAAAGGCGAACCCCATGAGCGATCCGCTGCTGTTCAACCCGCGCACCTACGACCCGGCGCACTTCGACCCCGAGACCCGCCGGCTGCTGCGCGCCACCGTCGACTGGTTCGAGGCCCGCGGCAAGCGAAAGCTGATCGAGGACTACCGCACCCGCGCCTGGCTGGCGGACTTCATCGCCTTCTCCGCCAAGGAAGGGCTCTTCAGCACCTTCCTGACGCCGGCGCCCGCCGCCGGCGAGGGGGAGCCGGACAAGCGCTGGGACACCGCGCGGATCGCCGCCCTCAACGAGATCTTCGGCTTCTACGGCCTGGACTACTGGTACGCGTGGCAGGTCACCATCCTCGGGCTCGGCCCGGTCTGGCAGAGCGACAACGCCGCCGCCCGCAGCCGTGCCGCGGAACTCCTCTCCGACGGTGAGGTGTTCGCCTTCGGTCTCTCCGAGAAGACCCACGGTGCCGACATCTACTCCACCGACATGCTGCTGGAGCCGTCCACCGACGGTTCCGGCGGCTTCCGGGCCACCGGTTCCAAGTACTACATCGGCAACGGCAACGCCGCCGGGATGGTCTCCGTCTTCGGCCGCCGTACCGACGTCGAAGGCCCCGACGGCTACGTCTTCTTCGCGGCCGACAGCCGGCACCCCGCGTACCACCTCGTGCAGAACGTGGTCGACTCCTCCAAGTACGTCAGCGAGTTCCGCCTCGCGGACTACCCGGTCCGAGCCGAAGACGTCCTGCACACCGGCCGCGCCGCCTTCGACGCGGCCCTCAACACGGTCAACGTGGGCAAGTTCAACCTCTGCACCGCGTCGATCGGCATCTGCGAGCACGCGATGTACGAGGCCGTCACCCACGCGCAGAACCGCATCCTCTACGGCCGCCCCGTCACCGCCTTCCCGCACGTGCGCCGGGAGCTGACCGACGCGTACGTCCGGCTCGTCGGGATGAAGCTGTTCAGCGACCGGGCCGTGGACTACTTCCGCTCGGCAGGCCCGGACGACCGCCGTTACCTCCTCTTCAACCCCATGACGAAGATGAAGGTGACCACGGAGGGCGAGAAGGTCATCGACCTGATGTGGGACGTCATCGCCGCCAAGGGCTTCGAGAAGGACACCTACTTCGCCAACGCCGCCGTCGAGATCCGCGGCCTGCCGAAGCTGGAGGGCACGGTCCACGTCAACCTCGCGCTGATCCTCAAGTTCATGCGCAACCACCTCCTGGCCCCGGTCGAGTACGCGCCCGTGCCGACCCGCCTCGACGCGGCCGACGACGCCTTCCTCTTCCGGCAGGGTCCGGCCCGCGGCCTGGGCTCCGTACGCTTCCACGACTGGCGCACCGCCTACGACGCGTACGCGGCCGTGCCCAACGTCGAACGCTTCCGCGAACAGGCCGACGCCCTGTGCGAGTTCGTCGAGACCGCCGCCCCCGACGAGGAGCAGAGCCGCGACCTCGACCTCCTCCTGGCGGTGGGCCAGCTGTTCGCCCTCGTCGTCCACGGCCAGCTGATCCTGGAGCAGGCCCGCCTCACCGGCCTGGACGAGGACGTGCTCGACGAGCTGTTCGGCGTTCTGGTACGCGACTTCTCCGCGCACGCGGTCGAACTCCACGGCAAGGAGTCCGCCACGGAGGCCCAGCAGGCCTGGGCCCTGGCCGCGGTGCGCCGTCCGGTCACCGACAGCGAGCGCACGGCCCGCGTATGGGCCCGCGTGGAATCCCTGGCCGGGGCCTACGAAATGGCCCCCTGACCGGATCCCCGGTCTCCGGGCGGACGGCTCCCACCACCGTGAGCCGTCCGCCCGGAGCTCCGGGTCCGCCCGTCAGCCCGCGAAGCGGGCCATCCACGCCTCGACCTCGTCCGACGAGCGCGGCAGGCCCGCCGACAGGTTCTCGTGCCCGTCGGCCGTCACCAGCAGGTCGTCCTCGATCCGGACACCGATGCCGCGCCACTCCTGCGGCACCGTGAGGTCGTCCGGCTGGAAGTACAGGCCCGGCTCCACCGTGAGCACCATGCCCGGCTCCAGAACGCCGTCGACGTACTCCTCGTTGCGGGCCTCGGCGCAGTCGTGGACATCGAGACCGAGCATGTGGCCGGTGCCGGCCATGGTGAAGCGACGCTGCAGACCGAGTGCGTACGCGCGGTCCGCCGGGCCCTCGATGAAGCCCCACTCGACCAGCTTCTCCGCCAGGTACCGCTGGGCCGCCATGTGGAACTCCCGGTACGCGGCCCCCGGCTTCACGGTGGCGATGCCCGCCTCCTGGGCCTCGTACACCGCGTCGTACACCTTGCGCTGCACGGGCGTGAACGTGCCGCTGATCGGCAGGGTGCGGGTGACGTCGGCGGTGTAGAGGGTGTGCGTCTCCACACCGGCGTCGAGCAGGAGCAGGTCGCCGGGGCGCACCGGCCCGTCGTTGTCCGTCCAGTGCATGATCGTGGCGTGGTCGCCCGCGGCGCAGATCGAGCCGTAGCCGACGGAGTTGCCCTCCAGCCGCGCGCGGCGGAAGAAGGTGCCCTCGATCCACCGCTCCGAGGAGGCGACCGCCCGGGAGAGCTCGCCCACGCAGTCGGTGAAACCGCGCACGGTGGAGTCCACCGCCCCCCGCATCTCGCCGATCTCCCACGCGTCCTTGACGAGGCGCAGATCGCTCAGGGCCTCCTCCAGTGCGGCGTCGCGCTCCGCGTCGGTGGTGACGGCGGCCTCCAGCGCGGGATCGACGCCGCGGACGATGCGGGTGGGCGCGTGCGGGGCGGCGGCCAGTTCGCTCGCCGCCGTACGGACGTCGCGGCAGGCCAGCCCGAGCCGGCGCTCGGACTCGGCGAGGGAGGAACGCCGGCCCATCCACAGCTCGGCGGTGTAGCCGAGCCAGAACTCGTCCGTGTCGCGGCCGTCCCGCGGCAGCTGGTAGCAGTACGCGTCGTGGCCGCCGTCCGGGCGGGGTTCGAGGACGAGCGCGCCGTCGCGGGCCTGGTCCCCGGTCATGTGGACGTAGCCGGAGTACGGGCGGAACGGGTAGGTGTCGTCGTTCGAGCGGGCCTTGAGGTTTCCGGACGGGATCACCAGCCGCTCGCCGGGGAAGCGCGCGGAGAGCGCCGCGCGACGGCGCGCCGCGTGGGGAGCCTGCTCGTCGAGCGGGACTTCGAGCCGTTCGGTGTCCGCCCAGCCCGTCTTCATCAGGGCGGACAGTTCTTCGGAGATCCCCGTGTAGAGGCCGTTCTTCCGACCCTTCGCCACGTCGTGCACCTTCTTCCGCATGGGTTCGACTGCCGCACGAGGCCTCGGCGACCCACGGACGGTACTGCGGCACGGCGCGCGGGGGAGGACCGGTCGTGCCAGTGGCACTGATCGGCCACTCCCGCCGCGAGGGCGTCGATAATGCGGTGCATGGCGAACACGAAACTGGGCGAGGCCTTGACGCTGCTGGGAATCGATCCCGTGGCGGGCCGCGTGTACCTGGCGCTCCTGGAAATGGCCCCCGCTCCGCTCGGCGCCATCGGGGAGGCGGCCGGACTGGACAGCGCCGAGCTCGCCGCGGCCTACGGCGAGCTGGTCGACGCCGGACTGGCCAGCGCTGCCGAGGAGGGCGCGGACGTGGTGGCGCCGGTGCCGCCCGCCGCCGGCCTGGAGATCCTCGCCCGGCACCGGGCGGCGGAGCTGGAGGAGTCGCGCATCACCGTGGGCGGCGCGTTCGAGTCGTTCCGCCGCCAGCGCCTCGCGGCGTACAACGACAACCTCGTCGAGGTGGTGACGGGTGAGGCCATCGGCCCCAGGATGCGCCACGCGTGGGCCAGCGCCCGCGAGCAGATCCGGCAGCTGGACTCACCGCCGTACTTCCCGCTGGCCGGCGCCACCGACGACGCACTGGCGACACTCGCCCGCGGCGTCACGCAGCGGGTGGTCTACTCGAGGGCGTCGCTGGAGGTGCCCGGGCAGCTGGAGAAGGCCATCGAACCGTGCATCGAGGCCGGCGAGCAGGCCAAGGTGGCGCCGTCGGTGCCGGTCAAGCTGGTGATCATCGACGAGGCGTACGCGCTGGTGTCCCTGTCGATCAGGGAGGCGGACGTGCACAACACGATGCTGGTGGTGCAGCCGTGCGGTCTGCTGTCCGCGCTGCTCGCCCTGTTCGAGCAGACCTGGCAGGCGGCCCTGCCCCTGCAAGGCCGCGCCACCCGCCCGGCCGGCCTGCCACCGGCCGACCGCAGGCTGCTCCGCCTGCTCGCCGGAGGCGCGAGCGACGAGGTCATCGCCCGCGAAATGGGAGTCAGCCGGCGCACCTTCTTCCGCCGGCTCCAGATCCTGATGGCCCGCCTGGGCGCCGAGAACCGCTTCCAGATGGGCCTCCAGGCCCAGCGCCGCGGCTGGCTGTGAGCGGGGGAGCGCCCGACCGTCACAATCGCCCTGGTGCGGCACCGCCGAAGGATCACGCGCCCGTACGGGCACACACGCGCCCCGGATCCGGTCCAGGCCGCTCGCCCGGAAAACCACGGGCCGTCCGGCGAAACGGCCCGCTACGATCGGGCCCTCACCTTGATCGCGGCGGCTCGACGGAGGCACCGGCACCGATGGCGCAGTCCCCCGAGCGGATCCCCGCCCACCCCGAACGGCTCGATCGGGGACACCCGTTCCGCCAGTGGAAGACCTGGCGCATACCCGGCACCGAGCTGACCCTCACCGGGTACTCACGGGCCAACGACAAGACCTTCTTCCACATTCCGGAACTGCGCTGCGCGCTCGACGCCGGCCTCGCGGAGGGCCGCCGGCCGGAGACGGTCTTCCTCACCCACACCCACCACGACCATTCCAAGGACCTCGACCACCTCGCCGCCAGGCCCGACGGCGTCGACATCCACCTGCCCGCCCCCGCCGTCCCGTACGTGGAGCGCTTCCTGCGGGCCTCCGCCGAACTCAACCACGGCACGGCCTACGACCCGGCCCTCGCCGCGAACTGCCGCCTGCACGGCGTGCGCGGCGGCGACGAGTTCACCTTCGGCCGCCGCGGGCACCACGTACGGGTGGTGGAGTGCGCGCACAAGGTGCCGTGCGTGGGCTACGCGTTCTCCGAGCGCCGCAGGGAACTGCTCCCCGAATACGAGGAGCTGCGGCGCTCCCTCGCCGCACGGGGCCGGGGCGGCGCCGAGTTCGGGCGCGTCCTCGCGCAGCGCCGCAAGGAGGGCGCCGCGGTGGAACACGAGGTGCTGCGGCCGCTGTTCGCGTTCCTCGGCGACACCCACGTGAGCGTCTTCGCGGACAACCCGTGGCTCTTCGCCTACCCGGTGATCATCACCGAGTGCACCTATCTCGACGACGCCGAGCTGGACCGGGCCGACCGGGTCGGGCACACCGTGTGGAGTCGGCTGCGCCCCGTCGTCGAGGCCCACCCGGACACCCTCTTCGTCCTCACCCACTTCAGCCTGCGCCACTCCGACCGGGACGTCCTCGACTTCTTCGCGGACACGCGCCCCGACAACGTGCTGCTGTGGGCTCACCCCGACAGCCGGCTGCCCGAACAGCACCAGCACGGGCGCGGTCGGCATGGTGGCTGACAGCGGCTGGTCGCCGTACCCCAAGATCCCCTCCCGGGTCCGGCTGGGCGAGGCGGGGACGGCCCGGGAGTGGGTCGCGTCGGAGAAGGTCCACGGCGCGAACTTCGCCGTCGTGTGCGACGGCGCCGGAGCACGCCCGGCCAAGCGCCGTGAACTGCTCGGTGAGAGCGGGCTCGACGACTTCTTCGGCGTGGGACGGATCTGGCCGGCCCTGGCCGTCGCCGCGGAACGCTGCGCCGCCGCCCTGCGCCGCACCTACGGCACCGGTCCCTCGGCGCCTGTCACGGTCTACGGCGAGCTGGCCGGCGGGCGCTACCCGCACCCGGACGTGCCGGCCTCGCCGGGTACGGAGCCCGTGCAGACCGGCGTCTGGTACGCGCCGGGGCTGCTCTGGCTGCCGTTCGACGCCACGGTCGAGACGGCCGGGGGCGCCACCCGCTGGGTCGCCGACCGGGCGCTGAGGGAGGCCGCCGGCGCCGCGGGCCTGCACTGCGCCCCGCTGATCGCGCGCGGGACGCTCGCCCGGGTGCAGGAGCGGACGCCGGTGTTCCCGACCCGCGTGCCGGCCCTGCTGGGCCTGCCCGAACTGCCCGGCAACCTCGCGGAGGGCCTTGTGATCAAGCCGGCCGGGGAGTGGGGGACCCCCGACGACACAGGCCCGGCCGCGCGCCCGGTGGCCAAGTTCAAGCACCCCGCCTTCGCCGAGGACGACCGCTTCGACGGCTCGCGCCCGTACCGCGCGCCCACCGAAGGGGCGGCCGGCGTACCCGGATGGCTCCTCGGGCAGGCCGCCGTGCTGCTCACCCCGACCCGGGCGGCGGCGGCCGTCGGCAAGCTGGGGCCGCGTACCCCGGTCGAGGAGGTCGCCGCCGAGATCGCCCGGGACGCCGTGGAGGAGGCCGCCGAGGCCCTCGGAGGCCTCGACGACGACTCCGCCGCGGCCCTGGAGCGCGCGCTGCACGCCGGTGCGCTCGCACTCGCCCGCTTCGACGCGGCCGACCGCAAGACCCCCTGACGGCCCGTGACTCAGTGCCCCGCCAGCGCGTCGCGCAGCCGCCGAGCCTCCTTGAGCAGGCGGGACGACCCCGGGCGCCGGGCCAGAGCGGTCACCTCGGGCAACTCACCCCGCGCGCCCGACAGCCGCGCGGAGTCCGCCGCGACGGCCAGCAGCGCACCGTGCGCCTGCGGCCTGGTGCGGGCCAGGAGGCCCGGGAGCGCGGCGGCCAGCACCGCCCAGACGGGTGCGGCGCCCCGCGGGGCGGCGGCCGCCACCGCGAGCGACTCGGTCACCAGGGCGACCTTCAGCGTGCCCAGTCCCACGAGTTCGACGAGCTCCCGGCCCAGCAGTTCCCCGTCGAGCCTGCCCCGCTCGGCCAGCAGGAGCAGCGCCCGTACGGCTGCCTCCCGGTCCTCCTGAGGCGCCGAGGCGAGCCCGTAGGCGACGGCGAGGTGGACGGCCGGTCCGGCCGGGCCGTCGGTGGCGGCGAGCGCCTCAAGGAAGGCGGGCGCGCCGCGACCGCCGTCCTGGTCGGCCGCCGACGCGACGCCCGTCAGCAGCCGGGCCGCGGCGATCTCCGGATGCCAGGGCAGGGTCGCGACCGTGTGGGCGTCCCGGAAGTCCGCGAGGGACAGGTGCGGGCAGCCGATGCCGGGCTCGAACTTCCGGAACACCGACCAGAACTGCCGCGGGAACGCCCCCCGGCCCTCGATCGCCTCGTGCCCCACCAGGACCCGGCGGCCGACGCGCGCCCCCCGCCGCCTGCCGGGACGTTCGGGCGCACCGGACTCGGGTTCCCGCCACCCCGTCGGCTGGGGAAGTCCGCCCTGCCGCAGCCAGTCGGCCACCCGGGGCCCCTCCGGGAGGTCCGACTTCTCGGCGGCGCGCACGGCTTCGCCGTCGACGGGGCCGCCGCACCGGAGCAGAGCCTGCCCCAGGTCTGCCGGGCCGGGCCGGACACCGAGGCGCGCGTACTCCCCGAGCCGCTCGACCAGGTGGCGCGGCTCCACCGCGCCGGTCGGCCCGCTCGGCGCCGACAGCGGGAACGGGACGGGGGCGCCGGCCCGCAGCCGTGCGCGGAGTTCGCCCACGCGGGCCCCCGCGACGTAGTCCAGCGCCACGTGTTGGCACAGTTCGAGCCATCCCGTCCCGGCGTTCTCCCAGCTCTCCCCGGCCCGCACGGGTTCCACCGCGGCTTCGACGATGCCCGCGAGGCACGCCACCTGTGCGTGCGGCCGTACCGCGAACTCACGGGGGACCGACCCCAGCGCGGCGGTCAGCGCCTCCCGGTCCCGGTAGGCGTGCACCACCACGGCGTTCAGCAGCCGTTCGAACGTGTCCACGCCCGGGTCGCGGCGGTCGGCCAGCACGGCCGCGACCTCGTCGGCGAGCGCACCGGGTGGCGGTACGGCGTATTCCCCCTCGATCATGGACCGCAGGTTAGACGGTCCCACCGACAGCGACACCCCATCGCTGTTCGGACGCCGCGTGATGGCTGGTTTGATGGACGACGGTCGGGTCTGTTGTTCGTCGGAGGGGGAGGGCTCAGCGATGGCTGCGGTGGAGGCATGGGCGTTCGGGCTGGTCAACTGCATCCTGTACCAGGCGATGTACCGGGAGGGCGGTGCGGTGCTCGACGAGGAGCTGGTGCGGCGGTACGCGAAGGCCATGCAGGTCGAACCGCTCTCCGACCGGCCGATGGCCGAGCAAGTGGCGGGGCTGCGGGCCGTGTTGGCCACGGACACACCACTGGCGAGCACGTTCGACCCGTACGAGGGCCAAGAGCCCTTCGGCGAAGCCGAGTTCCGCGCCTTCCTGGCCCGGCTCGCCGACGAGCTCGAATCCCACGGGCCCTGGCCGCTCGCGCAGGAGCGCCGCGACGAGCGCCGCAGCGAGCGCCGCGGCGGCCGGCTGCGGGCGCTGTTCACCCGGCGGTGAATCCGGCCCGTGACCCGGTCCCGTACGGGGACGGCCGCGGCGTCAGCGGTAGCGGGCCGCTTCCGCGGCGAAGGCGGAGGCGTCGGTGGAGGCCGAGGCGAGCAGGGCGACCCACGAGCCGTCCGTGAACTCGAGGTCCATCCGCCGCTTCTGGAGCACGCCCGTGGGATTGGCGCGCACGGTGGCCACGGCCTGCCGGGGCGCCTGCCACGCCTGGCGCACCACGGGGGTGGACTGCCACAGCGGTGTCACGTCGGCCAGGGCGAGCCAGCTCCGGTCGGTGACGGCGAGCAGGCCGCCCGTGGCCGAGCCGCGGGCGTTGGCAAGGCTGATCACGAAGTGTCCGGCGAAGCTCTGCCAGCCACCCTCCATGTTCTTGCCGTGCATCAGGCGCGTGCCGAGGTCGTCCACCGCGTCCGGCAGCCGGTCGACCGCGTTCGCGGCCGCCGCGGGCCGGGACCGGAGGGGATCGAGCAGCCGGGACCGGGTCAGCTTGCGCAGCGGTCGGGGCAGCTTCTCCTCGATGCGCCGGTGGAGTTCGGAGGGCTGGGGCGGGGCCAGCAGCGACTCGGGAGGGGTCGGCACGCCCGGACCCAGTTCGTAGGAACACACCGCGATGAGCTGCTCCCCCATGTCCATGAACGGTCGTACGCGTTCACGCTTCTCCGTGTCCGTGCTCAACGGGCACGCCCCCTCTTCCTGTCACCGGCCGTCGCCTGCTCGCGCACGCTCGTGTCCTGTGCATTCTCCTCGATGCACGCCGGTCATGATCATCGGGGTGTGTCCGCCGAGGCCGTCCGGGGGTGTCGGGGCCGACTGGATTCGAACCAGCGTCCTCGCGGTTTTGGAGACCGCGCGCGTCGACCTCTGCGCTACGGCCCCGACCACGCGAATCCTAAGGGCACCAGGGCCCTCCCGACGCCGCCTCAAAGGACCGAGCGGATCCGGCGGACCAGCACCGACCCCGCCACGGCCAGCGCGCCCGCGAGCGCGTACAAGGCCGTGTACCCGCCGAAGTGGGTGACGACCGGGGCGGCGATCACCGGGGCCAGTACCTGGGGCAGGGCATTGGCGATGTTGATGACGCCCAGGTCCTTGCCCCGGTCCGCCTCCGTCGGCAGCACGTCCGTGAGCAGGGCGAAGTCAACGGACGTGTACACGCCGTAACCGAGGCCGAGGACGAGGGAGGCGACGACCGCGCCGGTCCAGGTCTGCCAGACGGCGAGCAGCAGGGTGGCCGCGGAGATGACCAGTCCGGACCGGATGACGTACGACTTCCGCCGGCCACTGCGGTCCGACCGGATGCCGCTGATCACCACCGTGGCGAGCAGCGTGAGCGCGTTGAGCGCCGTGAGGACCAGTACGCCCGTGTCCGCGTCGCCGCCGTAGTGCACGGCGTCGGTCAGGTAGTAAAGCAGGTACATCGTGCTGATGGAGTACGACAGGTTCATCAGGAAACGGGTCAGCCAGGCCCACCCGAAGTCGGGATGGCGGCGCGGGTCGATCCAGAAGCCGGTGAGGAACGTCCGCCACCGGAAGGCCGGCCGGTCGCCGGGGGAGAGGGCGCTGTCGCGCCGCATCAGCACGTACGGAACGGCCGCGAGCACCGAGAAGACCGCACACGCGAGGTACCCGGCGGCCACCCCGCCCGCGACCGTCGCCAGCCCGGTGCCCGCCAGGATGCCGACGACCTGGGAGACGCCCAGCCAGCCGCCGACCAGCCCGCGCCGGCGGGGCGGTACCTGGTCGGGGACGGCCGCGGTGAGGGCGGCGAAGGCCGCGTTGAGGGCGAGTTGGACCAGGCACCAGCCCGCGATCACCACCGCCACGCTCTGCGCCAGGGAGAGGACGACCAGCCCGGCGGCGCCACCCGCGACCCCGGCGACCACCCAGGGGATCCGGCGGCCCACGGCGGCCGTCGTCCGGTCGGAGAGGGCCCCGAAGACGGGGTTGGCGACCATCGAGAAGGCGGCCCCCACCCCCGTGACCAGGGCGAGCGTGGAGGTCTTGTGGTCCGGGGTGAGGTGTTCGGCCTGGCGCGCCAGGAGCAGTTGGAGGGGGCCGAACCAGCCCACCCACACCCCGATGTTGGCGAGGGCCAGCGCGCTCACCCACCGCCCGCCGACCGGATCCGCGGACTGCGCCGACTGCTCGGCCTCCGGGGCCTTCCCCTCGGCGGTCATCTGACGCTCTTGATCAGGTCGCGGTACCAGGCGTACGACTCCTTGGGCGTTCGCGCCAGCGTTTCGTAGTCGACGTGGACGAGCCCGAACCGCTGCCGGTACCCCTCGGCCCACTCGAAGTTGTCGAGGATCGACCAGATGAAGTAGCCGCGGACGTCGGCCCCCTCCGCCATCGCCTGGTGCAGGGCGCGCACGTGGCCGTCGTGATAGGCGATCCGGCGGGCGTCGTCGATCCGTCCGGTGACGGGGTCCGGTCCGTCGCCGTACGAGCAGCCGTTCTCGGTGATGTACACGGGCGGCAGCCGGTCGCCGTAGCGCTCGCGCATGGTGGCGAGCAGCTCGCGCAGTCCGTCCGGTACCACCGGCCAGCCGAAGTCGGTGAGTTCGCGCCCCTCGATCTGCCGGATGGCGAAGGGGAGGTCCGACGGTATCTCGATGCCGCCGAAGTCGGAGGCGGCGGCGGGCCGCGGGGCGCCGACGAGCATCGGGTTGTAGTAGTTGATGCCGTACCAGTCCAGCGGGGCCGAGATCGCCTTCAGGTCTTCCGCGACCGGCCCGGGGAGCAGCGAGGCCAGGCCCTCGTCCGGGTAGGCGCCGGTCAGGACGGGGTCGGCGAAGAGGCGGTTGGTGAGCAGGTCGTACAACTCGGCGGCGGCCCGATCGGCTTCGCCGTCGCCGGCCGTCCAGACGGGACTGTGCGAGGCGGCGATGCCGATCCGGCGGGCGCCCGCGGCGCGCAGGGCCTGAACGCCGAGCCCGTGGGCCAGGAGCTGATGGTGGGCGGCGGGCAGGGCGTCGAAGACGAGACGCTTGCCCGGGGCGTGTTCGCCCAGGCCGTATCCGAGGAGGGTGACCTCGGCGGGTTCGTTGATGGTGATCCACATGGGTACCCGGTCGGCGAGACGCTCCGCGACCACCGAGGCGTACGCGGCGAACCGTTCCGCGGTGTCGCGGTCGAGCCAGCCGCCCCGTTCCTCCAGGGCGAGCGGGGTGTCCCAGTGGAAGAGCGTGGGCACCGGGTCGATCCCCGAGGCGCACAGCTCGTCGACGAGCCGGTCGTAGAAGTCCAGCCCCTTGCGGTTGACCGGGCCGTGCCCCTCGGGCAGCACGCGGGACCACGAGACGGAGAACCGGTAGGCGCCGACGCCGAGTTCGGCCATCAGCGCCACGTCTTCGCGGTAGCGCCGGTAGTGGTCGGTCGCGACCTCCGCGTGCGATCCGTCCTTGACGCGTCCCTGCTCCCCGGTGAAGGCGTCCCAGGAGGAAGGACCCCGGCCGTCGGCCGTGAGCGATCCCTCGATCTGGAAGGCGGAGGCGGAGACTCCCCAGAGGAAGTCGGCCGGGAACTCTGGTACGGGCGCTGTCATGCGGACTCGCTTCGTTCGGTCGGGGGAGCGCGGATTGCCGAACAACGCCCTGGGAGAGCGCCGTTGGACGGGTTGTCCATGGCACTTTCGGGTCGCCGGGCCCGCCCTGTCAATGGAAAGTGAACAATCCTCAACTTCTTCACGGCGGCCCGCGCGGACCGCCCCGGGGCCCCGGGGTCTTGCGCTATGCGTCCATTGGACGCATGATGTGCGTCCAATGGACGCGTAAGGGGAAGGGGACGACGTGGAGGAACGAACGGCCGAACACCCGGCAGGGAGCGACACGGCAGGGGCCGGTGCGACAGGGGCCGGTGCGGCGGGCGCCCTGCGCGCCGGCGCATTCGTCCCGCGCCAGGAGGGCCTGGAACTGTCACTGCCCCCGGTGTTCGACGACCCGGACCGGGAGCGAGAGCACCGCAAGCAGCGCCTCGCCGGAGCCTGCCGCGTGTTCGGCCGGTTCGGATTCTCCGAGGGCGTCGCGGGGCACATCACGGTGCGCGACCCGGAGTATCCGGACATGTTCTGGGTCAACCCGTTCGGCATGTCCTTCCGGCACATCAGGGTCTCCGACCTGATCCTGGTCGACCACGAGGGCCAGGTCCGCCACGGTCGGCGCCCGGTCAACCGGGCCGGCTTCGTGATCCATTCCGCCATCCACGCGGCCCGTCCCGACGTGGTCGCCGCCGCGCACGCGCACGCCGTGCACGGCAAGGCCTTCTCGAGTCTCGGCCGCCCCCTGGATCCGATCACCCAGGACGCCTGCGCCCTGTACGAACAGCACACCGTCCACCGGGACGGCGCCGGCGCCGTGGTGGTCGAGGAGGAGGCGGGTCGGCAGCTCGCCGCCGGGCTGGGGCCGCACAAGGCGGTCATCCACCAGAACCACGGCATCTTCACCGTCGGCGAGTCCGTCGACGAGGCGGCCTGGTGGTTCATCTCCATGGAGCGCAGTGCTCAGGCGCAGCTGCTGGCGCAGGCCGCCGGCACTCCCCGTCTGATCGACCCCGAGGCGGCCCGTCACACCCGCGACCAGACCGGCTTCGCGCTCGCCGGCTGGTTCTCCTTCCAGCCCCTGTGGGACGAGATCGTCCGTACCGACCCCGACCTCTTCGAGTAGGCCCCGACATGGCATCCGCCCCCGACCCCGACCCGTCCCCCGACCCCGACCCGTCCCCCGACCCGTCCGCCGCCCCCGACCGGTCCGCGGACCCCGACCCGTCCTCCGGCCCCGTCCCGGCGCCCGCGGACCCCGGTTCCGCCTCGTGGTGGCAGGCGCGCTACGCCGAGCGCGACCGGCGTCGGCCCCGCGCGGGCGGGCTGACCCTCCACCGGATCACCGCCGGCGCGCTCGAACTGGCCGACCGCGATGGGCTGGACTCCCTCACGATGCGCAGCCTCGGGGAGCACCTCCAGGTGCGCCACACCTCCCTGTACCGGCATGTGGCGAGCCGGGAAGAACTCCTGATCGAGACCGTGGACCACATGCTGGGCGAGATCCGGCTGCCTTCCCTCGACGGGGACTGGCGGGCCGGTCTGGAGCAGGGGGCGGGGGAGTTCCGCCGCGTCCTCCTCGCCCACCCGGCCCTCGTGCCCGCCCTGACCGGCGGCCAACTGCTCGGGCCCAACGCCCTGCGCGCCCGCGAGCACGCCCTCGGGCAGCTCCTCGCCCAGGGGTGGGCCCCGCGCACGGCCGTGCACGTCTACCTCACGGTCACCCACTTCGTGATCGGCTCCGCCGTACTCGACACCGGCGGGGCGGCCCGGACCGGCCCGCAGCGCGCGGCGATGGCGGAACTCTTCGCCGGCCTGTCCCCGCAGACCCACCCGGTGGTCCGCCGCCACGCCGACCTGCTCAACTCCCCGGACGGGAACGAGGAATTCGCGTTCGGGCTGCGCGTGCTCCTGTCGGGGCTGGGTCACCTGCACGCCGAGGAGGCCGGATCGTGAACGGCACCCCGGTCCTGCCGCCGCTGCACCAGTGGACCCGCGGCGGCACCCGCATCCCGGTCGGCGGCCACGAGTTTTTCGTACGCCAGGACGGGCCGACGGGCGGGGCGCCCGTGACCTTGCTCCACGGCTTCCCCACCTCCTCCCACGACTGGGCGCCGGTCCTCCCCACCCTCACGGCGGCCGGACTGCGCGTCACCACCCTGGACTTCCTCGGCTTCGGGGAGAGCGACAAGCCGCGCCGGCACGCGTACTCCCTCCTCGACCAGGCCGCGCTGGTCGAGGAGGTGTGGCGGCGGACCGGTACCGGGCGCACCGCCCTGGTGGCCCACGACTACGGGGTCAGCGTGGGACAGGAGCTGCTGGCCCGGGACCCGTCGCGGATCACCCGCATGGCCTGGCTCAACGGCGGGCTCTACCCCGACCTGCACCGCCCGGTGGCGACCCAGCGGCTGCTGCACGGCCCGCTCGGTCCACTGCTCGCCCCCCTGACCACCCGCCGCCGGTTCGCCTCGGCCCTGCGCGGTGTGCTGGGGCGGGAGCTCTGCGACGCGGACGTGGGGGAGTTGTGGGCGGCGGCCTCCCGGGCGGGCGGCCACCGGCGCGCGCCGCGGCTGCTGCGTTACATCGACGAACGCCGCCGGCACGCCGAGCGGTGGACCGCGGCACTGGAGGAGTACCCCGGCCCCGTGCTCTTCGTATGGGGGCCGGCCGACCCGATCAGCGGCGCCCATGTGCTGGCGCGGATCCGTACGAGGATGCCGCGGGCCTCGGTCGTCGAGCTCGCCGGGCCTCCCGCCGTCGGGCACTATCCGCAGCTGGAGGATCCGTCGGCCGTCGCCGCCGCGCTGAGGTCCTTCCTGGCGCCCTGAAGCCCCGGGGCGGGCGGCCCCGCGATGACGGCGCGGGCGCGGGGGAGCGGGTCAGGGGCCGCCGGTGAGCTGGAGCACCGCTATGCCCGCCAGGACGGTGACGCTCGCGGTGATGCGCCGGTGGCCGAGACGCTCGCGGAAGACGACCGAGCCGATCAGGGCGCCGAAGACGATGCTGGTCTCCCGCAGGGCGGCGATGGTGGAGAGGTCACCGCGGGACTGGGCCCATACGACCATCCCGTACGCCAGCAGGGAGAGCACCCCGCCGGCCAGGCCGCGGCCGCACAGCGGGCGCAGCGCGGTGAACAGGGCCGGTCCCCGGCGGGCCAGGGCGATGAGCGGGAGGACCAGCCCCTGGCAGAGGAAGAGCCAGGCGATGTAGCCGAAGACGCTGCCGGAGGCGCGCACGCCGGTTCCGTCGACGAGGGTGTACGAGGCGATCATCACGCCGGTGCCGACCGCGGCGGCCAGCGCGGGCAGTTGGGCGCGGCCCGGGATCCCGTCGGCGAGGGCGAGACCGGCCAGGCCGCAGGAGACGACCGCGATGCCGAGGGCCTGGCCGGCCGGCAGGGAGTGGCCGAGGAAGGTGGTCGAGACCAGGGCCACCACGACGGGTGAGGTGCCCCGGGCGGTGGGGTACATCTGGCCGAAGTCGCCGAGCTGGTAGGCGCGCAGGAGCAGGAGCTGGTACGCGACCTGGAGGGCGGCGGAGGCGGCTATGTACGGCCAGGCCGCCGGGGCGGGCAGCGGGGCGAGGCACACGAGGACGGCTCCGCAGCCGGCGGAGGCGAGGCTGATGAGGGTGAAGCCGGCGAGTTTGTCGCGCAGGCCGTGGGTGAGGCCGTTCCAGACGGCGTGCAACGCCGCCGAGGCGAGGACGACGACGGGCACGGCGGCCGCGCTCGTTACGGACGGCAGGTTTGCGGGCACGTTCGCTCCCCACGGGCCGGTTGTGGAATGGAATTCCCCGATAGGATAGCCAGATGGAAATTCATTCCGCACCGCAGGGTGGCCTCGCCGCCCACATCCGGGCCCACCTGTCTGAGCTGCGCGACACCGAAGCACGGGTGGCGCAGGTCGTCCTCGACAAGGGCGCGGAGCTGGTGCACCTCAGCGTCAGCGATGTCGCGGCGCTGGCCGGCACCGCGTCGTCCACCGTCGTACGGGCCTGTCAGCGGCTGGGATTCCGCGGGTACCAGGAGCTGAAGATCGCCGCGGCCCGCCAGGCACCCGCACAGGAGCCCTCCCGGGACCGGGACCCTGCCGCCCGCGCCCTGGCCGACACCGTCCGCGCCGCCCGGGAGGCGCTGGACGGGGTGGCGGCCACCGTCACCCCGGAGCGACTGCGCACGGCCGCCGAACTCATCGACGCGGCCGACCGGGTACTGGTGGTCGGTGCCGGACTGTCCGGCGCGGTCGCGCTCGACACCGCCTACCGGATGCGCGCGCTGGGCTGCGCGGTCGACGCGCCGGCCGACCCGCTCACCGCGCAGCTGGCCGCCTCGCAGCTGACTTCCGCCGGCGCCTGCCTGGCCATCAGCCACACGGGCGCCACGCGCAGCACGGTGGACACCGCCAGGAGCGCGCGGCAGGCAGGGGCCCGGGTCATCGCCCTGACGAGCTACGCCCGCTCGCCGCTGAGCGAAACCAGTGACTGCACTTTGGTCGCGGGAGGCCAGGACCTGGTGTTCGGGCTCGAAACCGTCGCCAGCCGACTGGCCCACCTCACGGTGATCGACGCCCTCGCCCTCACCCTGCTGGGGCTGCGCGGAGCGCCGGCCGAAGCGGCGCTGAGGCTGTCGGCCGACGTCACGGTCGGCCACTCGTACTGACGGCGGCCCGGTGACGCGTGGCGGCGCGTCACCGGGAAGCGCGACTGCCGCGAGCGCGGGCCGATGACTGTGACCGCCCACCCGAGTGGCGTCCTCGGATGTCGCGGGCGGGTGATTCTGAGGCTGTCCACCGGTGCGGTGCCACGTCCTCGAAGTGGGCCTCGTCAAGGGTCAGGGATCGTTGGCTCCTGCACCCTTTCCGTCTCGGAGGATCGATGCTGTTCACCCGCCGGACCGTCGTCCAAGCCGGAGGCTGCGCCGCTGCCGCGCTGGCGGTCGGCAACGGCCCCGCGATCCCTGCCGTGGGCGCCTCGGACGCTCCCCGGCCCGGGGCCACGGGCGAGGCACTGCCCCTGCGGTCGGACACCACCACGCAGGGCGACGTCCTGGCCGGCTTCCGCAAGGACCACGTGTGCCTCTTCCTCATCCGGTTCGGGGAGTTCACGAAGGCGCGCCGTTGGCTGGGCGATCTGCTGCCCGAGCTGTCCACCACCGAGCAGGTGGCCCGGTTCAACGAGCGGTTCCGCCGCGCCCGTCAGCTGCGCAACGGCGCGGACCCCACCACCATGGCCGCGCTCTGGACCGGCATCAGCCTCACCCACGCGGGGCTGGGACACCTCGCGCAGCGGGACCCGTTCCCTGCCGTCCCGCCCGGGGGCACCGCGGAGGCGTTTTGCGACGGCCCGGGAGCGCGGGCCCGGCAGCTCGGCGACACCGGCCCCAGCGCCCCCGATTCCTGGCTGTTCGGGGCGGCGGCGGACAGCGTCCACGCCGTGCTCACCCTCGCCTCCGACAGGCCCGAGCAGTTGGAGGAGGTCAGCGCCCGCCACCGGGACTCGCTCCGGCGAGCCGGTGCCGAAATCGTCTTCCGGCAGGACGGTGCCACGCTGCCCGGGGCCTTGCACGGCCACGAGCACTTCGGGTTCCTCGACGCCATCAGCCAGCCCGGCGTACGCGGCTTCCACAGCGCGGACGCGACCGGCACGGGCGTGCAGGGCAAACCCGGCACCCGCCTGATCCCCGCCGGTGAGTTCATCGTCGGGCAGGAACGCGTGGGACAGCGCCCCGCCGGACTGCCCGTCTGGGCCACCGGCGGGTCCTTCCAGGTCGTGCGGCGCCTCGCGCAGGACGTTCCGGGATGGTGGGAGCAGGCCCGCGTCCTGCTGAAGGAGCTGAAGAAGTCGGGGGCCGCCCCGGCCGACGCGACGCCCCGGTGGCTCGCCGCCCGCTTCGTGGGGCGCTGGCCGGGAGGAGCCCCCGTCGCCACCTGCCCGATGGCGGAGAAGGCCGTACCGCCCGGGGCGGACGCGGGGAACGACTTCGACTTCCACGACGACCCCCAGGGGTGGACCACACCCCTGTTCGCGCACATCCGCAAGGCCAGTCCGCGCGGCGGGCTGGTCACGACCCCCGGACGACCGCCCCTGCCCGCGTCGGCGCTCGACAACCGGCGCATCATCCGGCGCGGCATCCCCTACGGCCCGGCGCACCGCGAGGACTCCGGGCCCGCCGACCGCGGGCTGGTCTTCGTCAGCTACCAGGCCGACCTCGTCGAGCAGTTCGAGTTCATCGCGAGCAAGTGGTGCAACAACACCGACTTCCCGCCCGCACGCCACCCCCGGCCGGGCGCCGACACGGTCATCGGACCCCCCTCCCCGGTCTGCTTCGAGTCCGCCGCCCCCAGCGGCAGCCGCGCCACGACCCTCGATTTCCAGAACTTCGTGCGGACGGAGGGAGCCCTGTACGCCTTCACGCCGTCGATCCCCACGCTCCGCGCCCTCGCCGAGGGCTCGCTCGACAACGCCATCGAGGTCCATCCGGGTACGGTCCTGCGCCCCGGCGACAGCCTCGACGCCGGTTCGGTACGCCTGTGCTTCGAGACCAGCGGTGAACTGGCGCTCCAGGCGGAGGACGGGCACGCCCTGTGGAGCGCGGGGACGGCGGGGGCCGGCGTCGACGCCCTGTTCGCCGCGAACGGCGAACTCGGCGTGCGCGATGCCACCGGCAAGCCGCTCTGGTCCTCCCGCACCGGCGGCGCGCCGGGCGCCCGCCTCCTCGTCCGTCCGTCGGGGGACGCTGTCATCCTCAGGAACGGCCGTCCCGTGTGGAGCGTGCCGACGTCATCGTCCTGAAGGGCGGGCACGACTCCGGGGACGCCGCCTCAGAACAGGCGGTGGCCCCGCACCCATACCGTCCTGCCGCCGTCGGGGCGGACGAGGCGGAGTCGCGCACGGGCCGGTCCGACTCCCCGTCCGGCACTAGCCGGCGCGGCCGGTGACGAGCAGGTGCGCGGAGGCGTCCCTGACCGCGGGGTGGCGATCGGCGAGGCGAGCGGTCTCGATGGCCCCGGCGAGGAGCGGCGAGTCGTGCAGCGGTGCGCCGGCGGTGCGTTCGGCGGCCTGGAGGTAGGCCCACCCCGGGCCTTCGACGCCGTGGACCTCGACCCGGGCGAGGCCGGCGGCATGCGCTTCGTCGAGGAGTTCGTCGCCGGTGTGGAAGTGAGCGACGGTGAAACCGCGGCTGCCGTCGTACGAGCCGTGGTCGAGGACACCGGCGACTTCGCCGTGCAGCAGCTCGGGGGTGAGTTCGGCGTGGACGGTGTAGTTCTGGAGCAGGCTGTACCGGCTGATCGCGGCGGCCGCGATCAGGCCACCCGGACGGGCGACGCGGACGGCCTCGGCGAGTGCCTTGACCCGGTCGGCCCGGCTGGTGAGGTGGTACAGCGGGCCGAGGAGCAGCACGACGTCGTACGAGTCGTCCGCGGCGGTGAGGGTGCGGGCGTCGCCCAGCTCCGTGGTGCAGCGCGCGTACGCCGCGGCCTGGTCGAGGTGCTTGGGTACGGGGTCGATCAGGTGGACCGCGTGGCCGTCTTCGGCGAGCCAACGGGCGTGGGCGCCGGGGCCGCCGCCGACATCGAGGATCCGGGCGGGTGCGGCGGGCAGCATGGGGCGGATCAGCTGTTGTGTCCGAAGGAGTTCGAGCCGGCCGGAGGCGCTGAGGTGGAGACGGTCTGCCTCGGCGAACTCGTTGTAGAAGTCGGTGATCTGCTGGTCGACCATGAGGCGCTTCCCCTGTCAGTCGGGTGAGCCGAGGGTAGGGCCGGGGACTCCGCGCGGTCCTGCGATTTTCCGTTGGCCCCGCGCGGCCGCCAGGGTCACGCCGGGTGTCCCCGGGGCCGGTCGACACCCGGATGCCACCTCGACGCCGGTCACGCTGAGGCGGACGCGGCTTCGTCCACTCCGGTCGATGAATCGCACGGACCGACCGCGCGCCGCATGCACCGCGAACCGGACCGGGACGACGCGCCAGGACCGTGTCGCCGACCGCCGAACGTGCGGCCGATGAGAGCGCCGCCCGGGCGGTGGGCGACCGGGAGCCGACCGCACGCGCCGTGGGCCGCGCGGCACTCGCCGCCGGCCGCAGGGCCGGGGGTGCGCCGCTGTTCGCGGCCGGAGCCACCACCGGGCCGGTCCGGCCCCCTGAGGGGCCTGCTCACCCAGCCCCCCGCCCGCCGGCCGGCCCCCGCCCCGGCGGGCACGGGCCCGCTCCGTGCCACGGCGGGAGCGTCCTCACCGGCCGGCGGGCGGCGGCGGGTGGCGGGGGGCGCTGGATCGCGGGTCGTCGCCGGCGCCGCCTGCCTCCGCGAGCCCGGGCCGGTCAGGCGCGGACGCTGATGACGGTCTTGCCTCGGGCGCCTCCCCGCTCCACCTTCTGCAGGGCCTCGGAGGCCTCGTCGAGCGGGAAGACCGTCTCGACGATCGGCCGGAGCCGCCCCGACTCCACCAGGCCGGCGAGGTGGGCCAGCTGCTCGCCGTGCGGGCGCATGAAGAAGCTGCGGGCCTCGACGTTCCAACGGGCCTTCCTGGCCTCGGCGTCCGCGATGGGGACGATCGAGACCAGCGTGCCGCCGGTCCTGAGTACGGCGAACGACCGTTCCTGGGTCTCGCCGCCGATGGTGTCGAGGACGACGTCGACGTCGGAGACGACCTCGTCGAACTTCTCGGCCCGGTAGTCGATCACTCGGTCGGCACCGAGCTCCCGCACCAGTGCCACGCTGCCGCCACCGGCCGTGGCCACGACCTCGGCGCCGAGCTGCTTGGCGATCTGTACGGCGGCGGAGCCCACGCCTCCCGCGGCACCGTGGACGAGCACGCGGGTCCCGGCCCGTACGTCGGCCTGCTCGGTCAGGGCCTGCAGGGCGGTCAGCGCGACCAGGGGCAGCGAGGCGGCCTCCTCGAACGTCAGACCGGACGGCTTGGCGGCGACGAGCGACTCGTTGACGGCCGCGTACTCGGCGAAGGCGCCGCCCGCGCGCGGGTCGACACGGGAGAAGACCTCGTCGCCCACCGCGAAACGGGTGACCTCGCCACCGACCTCGGTCACCACACCGGCGAGCTCGTTGCCCATGACCAGCGGCCGGGTCGGCTCCCCCGCGCTCAGGAAGCCCTTGACGATCAGGTGGTCCACCGGATTGACCCCGGCCGCGCGGACCTCGATGAGCACGTCGCGGGGGCCGACGGCGGGGACGGGCACATCGGTGACGCGCACGACGTCGCGGACCTGGCCGTACTGGTCGATGACTGCTGCCTTCACGGGGAGCTCCTTGATCAAGCCTGGGCCGGGCCGCCATGCGGCCGGGCGTGAGTGGGGGGTGGGGGGCGCACACCGGAGTACCGGTGTGCCGGTGTGGGTGGGACCGGGTCAGGCGGTGGTGGCGGGGGTGCGGCCGGCCGCCGCGCTCTCCAGGGCTTCGAGCAGGACCTCGGGGCTCTGGGCGCCCTGGAGCACCAAGGTGCCGTCGATGACGAAGGTGGGAACCGCGGTGACCCCGAGAGCGGCGGCTTCGGAGAGTTCGGCGCGGACTTCCTCGGCCCCCTCGGTCGAGCCGAGGAAGGCCAGCGCCGCGGCGCGGTCGAGTCCGGCCGCCTCGGCGACCCCCGCGAGCGCCTCGCGGTCGCCGAGGTGCCCGCCGTCGGTGAAGTAGTGCGCCAGCAGCCGTTCCTTCACCTCCGCCTGGCGTCCGTGCCGCCGGGCGAACCAGAGCAGGCGGTGCGCCTGGAAGGTGTTGGTGGCCAGTGCCTCGTCCATCCGGAACGTGACGCCCTCCGCGGCCGCGGCCTTGGTCAGCGGGCCGAAGATGGTCGCGGCCGGGCGACCGAACTTGCGCTCGTAGACGTGCGCGGAGGGCTCCGCCGTCTCGGGGGCCGCCGGGTTGAGCTGGAACGGCCGGTAGACGACCTCGACCTCCGCCGCCTCCGGGAAGGCGGCCAAGGCCTTCTCGAAGCGGCGCTTGCCGATGTAGCACCACGGACACACCAGGTCCGAATAGATCTCGACCTTCACGACGCTCGCTCCTGACGGGTCTTCCTCACAGGTGGGCCCGGATCCGCTTCCGCTGGTTCCGGACCGCTCGTTCCATAACCTAGCCGATTCTGGAACGAGCGGTCAATTACGTGCTGCCCCGGACGCCGGCCTTCGCTACGGTGGGTGCATGGCGAGACCACGCACGTTCGACGAAGAAGCGATCCTGGACCGGGCGATGATCCTGTTCTGGCGCAAGGGCTACGAGGCGACCGCGATGAGCGACCTCGTGGCGGAGCTGGGGCTGGGCCGCGGATCGATCTACGCGGCGTTCGGGGACAAGCACCAGCTGTTCGTCCGGGCCCTCGGCCGCTACCTCGACCACCAGACCCGGCTGCTCGGCACCGCGCTCGACGACGAGGGGCCGGCGCTCCCCGGGCTGCGGGACGTGCTGGGTCGGCTCCTGGCCGCCGACGCGGCAGCGGGCAGTGCCGGGTGCTTCAGCGTCAACAGCATCGCCGAGCTGCTGCCGCACGACGAGGAGGTCGCGAAACTGGCCCGGCGCAACCTCCGGTACGCCGAGGAGGCGTTCACGGCGCAGTTGGAGAGGGCCGCACGGGACGGGGAACTCGCTCCGACCGTCACCCCGCGGCAGGGCGCGCTGCTCCTGCTCAACCTGGTCCAGGGCCTGCAGATCATGCGCAAGGTCGACCCCGACCCGGCGAGCGCCGAGGCCTGCCTGGACTCCACCTTCGCCCTCCTGGCCCGGCCCTCGGAAACCGCCGCGGCACTGCGCGACGGCCCGGCCGTGGCCTCGACGGCGCCGTAGTCCTCCCGGCGCCCTCCCGGCCCCGCGGACCGGCGCCCCGCGCGGGGCCCTCTCGCGTGCTGATCGGAGGCGCGGGCCGGGACCCCGGTGTGGCATCCGTAACACGACGCGCCCGCGAGGGCAGTGCCCGCCCGGTCATCCGGTGGGGACCGTCCGATGGGGGCCGATCGGGGGATGAGCTTTCGTGGACGTTTGACCTAGCCTGTACCGGCAACGCACGCCGGGGGGCCGAGCGCAAAGGAAGCACGCGTCCATGGTCATCACCAGCCGTTCCGCCCGTCGTCGGCGGACGCGATCCGCCATGGCGGCGGCCGTCCTCGGCCTCGTCGCGGCATCCGCCGCGCCGGCCCTCGCCGCCACGGACGGCTCGACGGGCCGGTCCTCGGCCACCAACCCCTCCGGACCCGCGGAGAAGCGCACCTCACGGGTCCCCCTCGGCATCTCCCGGCTGGCACAGGGACCGGGCCATGACATCGCCATCACCATCGACGACGGCCCGGACCCCCGCTGGACCCCCCAGGTCCTGCGGGTGCTGCGGGAGAACCACGTCAAGGCCACCTTCTGCATGATCGGCACCAAGGCGCAGAAGTACCCGGACCTGGTGCGCGCGGTCGCCGCCGACGGACACCAGCTGTGCGACCACTCCGTCGACCACGACGTGACCATGGACCACAAGCCGGTCGCGTACCAGGAGCAGCAGATACTCGACGGCAAGGCCATGATCGAGAAGGCCGTGCCGGGCGTCGCCGTCAACTACTACCGTGCGCCGGGCGGTGCCTTCACCCCCGAAAGCCGGGCGATAGCCGCCGCGAACGGTATGCGGCCCCTGGGATGGAGCGTGGACCCCAAGGACTGGAGCCGGCCGGGACTGCCGGCCATCGTCCGCGCCGTGGAGGACGCGCTGCCCCAGCAGCCGACCGTCCTCTTCCACGACGGGGGCGGAGACCGCAGCGAGACCGTCGCCGCGCTCAAGCAGTACCTGCCCTGGCTCACCGCGCGGGGCTACACCATGACCTTCCCGGCCCGCACCACCCCGTAGGAACTCCACCGGGCCTCGGGGTTCCCGGCGGACCCGAACGCGGGCCGTCGGATCAGCGCCGCGGGCCGCCGAGAGGCCCCGGAGAGGCTCCCCGGGCCGGAACGAGGCCGTCGAGGGCCGGGCTGGCGGCCGCGGCCAGGGCCTGTTCACCCGCCCGGAGGGAGTCGTACACGAAGTGGACCGACGCGTCCTCGATGCCGCAGAAACCGGAGATCCCCTCCCGCAGGGTGCGGGCGACGACCCGGTCCCAGCCCAGCTCGGTGAACTGCTCCTCCGTGTAACTGACCAGGCTGATCCACACCATCCGCTTGCCGGCCGGCCTCGGCCGGCTTCGTCCGTACGCGAACCCGTGGTTCCACACCCGGTCGATCCAGCCCTTCAGGATGGCCGGTGGGCCGAACCACCAGAGCGGGAAGACCACGACCAGCGCGTCGGCCTCCTCGATCCGCCGCATGTGTGCCCGGACTTCGGGAGAGTACGACTTCTCGGGGTCGGCCCAGTCCGGCTCGTCCTCGGGGGTCATACGGGGGTCGAAGCCCTCCTCGTACAGGTCGAGGACGTCCACCTCGAAGCCTTCGCGCACGAGCCTGTCCCGGGTCCGGGCGGCGAGTTGGGCGGTCAGTGAATCGGTGCGGGGATGGGCCACCACCAGCAGGGCCCGGGAACGGATCTGTTCCGGTGTCTCGGCCGCGTCGGCCGCGTCGGCCGTTTTGGTGGGCTTGGTGGGCTGCTCCTGACGCGGCATCAGCGGTCACCCAGCCGGACCAGCATCTTGCCGGTGTTGGCACCGCGCAGCAGCCCGAGGAACGCCTCGGGCGCCCGCTCGATGCCCTCGACGACGGTCTGCTCGGTGCGCAGGCTGCCGTCCGCGAGCCAGCCCGCCGCCTTGCCGATCCACTCCGGGAAGAGGTCGAAGTGGTTGCTGACGAGCACGCCCCGGAGGGTCGCCTCCTGGGCGGCGGCCCTCAGGAGGTTGTCCGGCCCGGGCGCCGGCGCGGTGCCGCTGTAGCCGCTGATCGCCCCGACCATGGCGATCCGCCCGCCGGGCCGGATCGCGCCGATCGCCGCCCGCAGGTGGTCGCCGCCGACCGCGTCGAGGTAGACGTCGATGCCATCGGGTGCGGCCTGCCCGAGCTGCTCGTCGAGGCCGCCGGCCCGGTAGTCGATGGCGGCGTCGTAGCCGAACCCGTCGAGCAGCTTCTTGGTCTTCGCCGGGCCGCCGGCCGACCCGATCACCCGGGACGCGCCCAGCTTCCGGGCCAGCTGCCCGGCCACGCTGCCGACCGCTCCGGCGGCCGCGGAGACGAAGACGACATCGCCCTCCCGGACCGGCGCTGTGCGGGTGAGCGCGACGTAGGCGGTCAGGCCCGTGGCGCCGAGGGCGCCCAGCCAGGCAGCGGGTGGGGCGAGCGCCGGATCGACGACGGTGACCGTGGCCGCGTCCAGGAGGGCGTACTCGCGCCAGCCGAGGAAGTGCGAGACGGTCGACCCGACGGGCACGGAGGCGGCGCGGGAGGCGATCACCTCGCCGACCGCGCTGCCTTCCAGGGCGGCGCCCAGTGCGAAGGGCGGGAGGTAGGAGGGGGCGTCGTCCATCCGGCCGCGCATGTAGGGGTCGACGGACATCCAGGTGTTCCGGACGAGGATCCGGCCCTCGGCGGGCTCGGGGAGCTCGGTGCTCACCAACGAGAAGTGCTGCGGGCCCGGTTCACCCGAGGGGCGGGCGGCGAGCCGGATCTCACGCGACTTGACGGACATGGGGTTGGCCTCCGGGTCGGGGTCGGCGGTCCGCGGACCGCGCTCTGTCGTCGTGACCGGTCGTGGCCACGGAGATCACGATGCGGGGGACCGCGCACGAACCGCTGACGGTCCGCGCACGGCGGCCCGGCACGACCGCCCGGCACGCCCGTGCGACGGTCGGATAGCGTGATCACATGCGTTTCGAGGTGCTGGGACCGGTCACCGTCCGTGCGGACGACGGAACTCCCGTGCCCGTGCCCGAGGCCAAGGTCCGGGCCCTGCTCGCCGATCTGCTGGTGCACCGCGGCCGACCGGTGCCGGTGGACCGGCTGATCGACGACCTGTGGGGGGACTCCGTACCCGGCAATCCCGCCAACACCCTCCAGACCAAGGTCTCCCAACTGCGCCGGGCCCTCGCCAAGGCGGACCCGGCGGCCCGCGCCCTGGTGGAGTTCGGACCGGCCGGCTACGCGCTGCGGGTGGACGAGGAGGCGGTGGACGCGGGCAGGTTCGCGGCGCTCACGGCCCGCGCTCGGCGGCAGCCCGACCCGGCGTCGCGGGTTTCGCTGCTGTCGCAGGCCCTGGGGCTGTGGCGTGCGGAGGAGGCGTACGCCGATCAACGCGATGCCGGCTTCGCACAGGCGGCCATCGCCGGGCTGGCGGAGCAGCGGCTCACGGTGTGGGAGGAGTACGCGGAGCTGCGCCTGGAGATCGGTGAACACGCCTTGCTGGCCGATGAGCTGGCGGTCCTGGTGGGGAGCAATCCGCTGCGGCAGCGGCTGTCGGCGGCCCTCATGAGGGCGCTCTACCGGTCCGGCCGGCAGAGCGAGGCACTCACCGTGTACCTGGAACTGCGGGAGCGGTTCGCGGACGAGCTCGGCCTCGACCCCGGTCCGGAAATCGCCGCGCTGTACGAGGCGATCCTCCGCCAGGACCCGTCGCTCGCCCCGCCCGCGGTGTCCGCCGCTCCCTCGGCCGTACCGTCCTCCACCGCGGAGCAGCGGACCCGAACCAACCTGCCCGCGCCCGTCAGTTCGCTGATCGGGCGCCAGGACGCGGTCGGCCGGGTGTACGGGCTGGTCCGGGCGGGCCGACTCGTCACCCTCACCGGACCCGGAGGGGTCGGCAAGACCCGGATCGCGCTGGCGGCGGCATCGAGGTTCGCCGAACCCGGCCCGCAGGCCTTCCCCGACGGCGTGTGGCTCGTCGAACTCGCCGGAATACGAACCGATGCCGAGGCGGTGGAGGCCGTCGCGGCCACCTTCGGCATCCGCGACGACGGCTCGGACGGCACCGATGGCAGAGCGGGAACGGACGGCACGGTCGACGGCGGCCCGGGAGGTCACGCAGGGCCCGCCGGGCGCACGGTCGAGGAGCGGCTGGCCGGGGCGTTGTCGGCCCGCCGGACGCTCCTTCTCCTCGACAACTGCGAGCAGCTCGTCGAACCGCTCGCCGCGCTGATCGGCCGCCTGCTGAGCCGGGCTGCCGGGCTGCACGTCCTCGCCACCAGCCAGGAACCCCTGGCCCTGTCGGGCGAGGTCCTGGAGGCGGTGGAGCCGCTCGCCCAGTCCGAGGCCATGGAACTCTTCGCCGAGCGGGCCGCCGCCGGAGCCCCGGGATTCTCCCTGGGGCCGGGCAACACCGAGGCCGTCGCCCTGATCTGCCGCCGCCTCGACGGCATTCCGCTCGCCCTCGAACTCGCCGCCACCCGGATCCGGGCACTGGGCGTGCACGCCTTGGCCGACCGGCTGCACGACCGCTTCCGGCTCCTCAACCAGGTACGCCGGGACGCCCCGGCCCGGCAGCGCACCCTGCGCGCGGTGATCGACTGGAGTTGGGAGCTGCTGACTCCGCCCGAGCGCACCCTGCTCGGGAGGCTCTCCGTGTTCGCGGGCGGTTTCACGCTGGAGTCGGCGGAATCCGTGTGCGCGGGGGCCGGTACATCCTCTGGTACATCCGCCGGTATATCCGCCGACGAGGTGCTCGACCTGCTCGGCCGGTTGGTCGACCGCTCCCTGGTGGTACCGGTCATACCGGTCGCGCCCGTCTCCGCAGCCGGCCCGGCCGACGACGCCACCCGCTACCGCATGCTGGAGTCCGTACTCGCCTACAGCCGGGAACGGCTCGAAGAGACGGGCACGGCCGCCGACATCCGCCACCGGCACGCCCTGCACTTCACCGAACTGGCCGAGCAGGCCGATCCCTTGTTGCGCGGCCCCGAGCAACGGCACTGGCTGCACCGCCTCGACACCGAATCCCTGAACCTGAGGGCCGCCCTGGACACCGGACCGTACGGGCTGCGCCTGGTCAACTCCCTCACCTGGTACTGGCATCTGCGCGGCCGGATCGGCGAGGCGGTCCGGTCGCTGGACCTGGCCCTGGCCCGGCGCGACCCGGCCGGCGCGGACAGTGCGAGCAGCCCCGATCCGTCACCGGACCACGCCTCCGCCCTGGCCCGCCGCGCGGCCTGCGCGTTGCTCGCCGGGCAGGACGTACCGCCCCAGGACCTCTCCGCCGCGGACCCGTACGCCCGCTGGCTGCTCCTCTTCGCCCGCTGCGGCTTCGGCGGGCCGCCCGAGCGGGAGGCCGACGCCGCGGAACTGACGGCGCTGGGAGCGGAGTTCAGGGCGCTCGGCGACCGCTGGGGGGAAGCCGCCACCCTCGGGGCCCGGGCCACCCGCGCCATGTACCAGGGGGACCTGCCGGCCCTGCGCCGGTACGCCGAGAGCAGTGCGACCCTGTTCGCCGGACTCGGGGACCGCTGGGGCGGTCTGCAGGCCGCCGAACAGCTCGGCGTCCTCGCCGAGATCGCCGGGGACTACGAGGCGGCGCACCGGCTGCACCGGGACGGCGTACGGGACGCGGAGGAGCTCCGGCTCTGGACCAATGCCTCCTTCGGGCTGGCCCGGTTGGGTCGTATCGCGCTGCTGACCGGTGACGACGCGCGGGCCACCGAGTTCCACGAGCGGGCCCGGAAGCTGGCGGTCGAGCAGGGGCACGGACCCGCGCGGCAGTTCGCCGAGATCGGCCTGGCCCTGGGGGCCCGGCGGCGCGGCGAGCTGGAGGCCGCGGAGGCATTGCTGCTGCCCTGGCTGGAGTGGAACCTGCGCCTCGGCGTCGATTCCGGCGCCGCGCTGGTCCTGGCGCAGCTCGGGTACGCCGCCGAGCAGCGCGGCGATGCGGAGCGGGCCCTGGCCCTGCACGGCGAGGGCCTGGCCGCCGCCCGCCGGACCGGTGACCCGCGGGCCCTCGCGCTCGCGCTGGAGGGCCTGGCGGGCGCCCATGTACTGGCCGGCCGGGCCGAACGGGCAGCGTCCCTGCTCGGCACGGCCGCCGCCCTGCGCGACTCGGTCGGCTCCCCACTGCCCCTGGGGGAGCGTACGGACACCGACCGCGCGGCCGGCCTCGCCCGCAGCGTCCTGGGCGAGTCGGTGTTCGCGGCCGCATTCGCGGCGGGCCGCGAGGCGACCCCCGAAGGCATCTCGGCGTGACGCCGGGTCCGACACCGTCCCGGCGGAGTATGTTCCTGTGATGCCCATACCCGGAACGCGTGACCGAACCGCCGACGACCGGATGCCGACCCGTACGGCGGCCGCCGCGGCCGCCGCCGTGACCGTCGGGATGGGGCTGGGGCTCAGGGCCGTGACCACGGGGAGCACGGCCAAGTACGGCGGGGACGCGCTCTACACCGTACTGATCATGACCCTCGTACTGCTGATCGCACCGAGGGTGACGCCCCCGAGAGCCGCAGCGAGCGCGCTGGCCTTCAGCTGGGCGGTGGAGTTCCTCCAGCTCACCGGGGTACCGGCGGAGCTCTCCCGGGACAGCGCCGTCGCCCGACTCGTGCTCGGGAGCACGTTCAACGCTCCCGACCTGTTCTGGTACGGGGTCGGCGCGGCAGCGGGATGGCTCGCCCACACCGCACTGCGGCGGCGGGCGCGCTCATCCACACGGCGGACGCCGGGGTAGCGGGCGGGGGCGTCGACCGGCGTTCCGGGGCCCGGGTCCCGTCCGGGGTGTGGCCCGCCCCGCCGCGGGCTACGCCGAGAAGCGGGGCAGAGCGCCGACGAGACGGTCCCACACGGAGCGGGTGGCGCCGAAACCGCTCTCGTGCACCCAGACGTGGGTACACGCGGGGCACTGGAGGTGGAGCAGGCTCCCCGTGTTGGTGAGCAGGTAGCGCCAGTGCGCGGAGCAGGTCCGCCGCTGCTCGCAGGGCGCACAGCCCTGGGCGTCATCGCACTTCGGGCAGGTCACCCAGGCGCGGCGCCCGGGATCGGCCTGCGGATCAAGCGGCAGCACGGCCGTCGCCCCTCGCGGGCAGCACACCGGCCGCGACGAGCTCGTCGTAGAGCCGCTGCTGCTGCGGGTCGAGTCCGGAGTACAGCAGGTCGTACGCGGCTTCCTCGCCGAGCAGCACCTCGACCGGGTCCCAGTCCGGGCCGAGGGCCTCCATCACCTGGGCGCGGCGGAGGACCTCCTGCGAGGTGAGGTCCACCGCGAAGTCGACCAGCGGGGACGCGCCGGAGGCGTCGGGCTCGTCCGGGGAAGGGGTGGGGTGGTGGGGGGCCATGTCATCGAAGTTAGGCAACCCTTCTTTTCCGGGTCAAGGGAGGGTGGCCGGAGTCACAGATCACGGGGCCCGGGAGCTGTGGGGACCCTTCGGTGAACCGGCGTCCGCGCTCCGCGCAGGCGCGGTGCCCGAAAGCGGCGGAGGTGACGCAATTGCCTGCGGCGTATATCCGTCCATCCCCGGGGTCCCGGAGAATTCAGTGGTGGCCCGAAGGAGGGCCGCCCGGGTGGGGGTACGCCGGTGCCGGCCGCCCTGATCTCGGGTCGTGCAAACATGATTCTTCGGAGGTCGATGAACAAGCTCCCTTCTTTATCCTGGTCCCGAGCCCCGCTTCCTCGCGCGAGTCGAGAGGGGGAGCGGACGAAGTGCGCCGGGAGTGTGATCGAGTCGGTCGCTCAATTGGCGCGGGAGTAGTGAACCGCGCGGGTCCAGATGCGTTCGAGCCGCACGCGCGTTCCGGGTTTCGGAGCGTGCCAGATCTTGTCGTGTCCCGCATAGATGCCGACGTGGCCCATGGTGCCTCCCTTGGGAAAGAAGACCAGGTCGCCGGGGACGCGCTGGGCGCGCGAGATGTGGAGCGTGTCGTCGAACTGCGCGTCGGCCGTACGGGGAAGGGGTCGGCCGGCCTTCCCGAAGGCGTAGAGAGTGAGGCCCGAACAGTCGAATTCACTGGGCCCGGTGGCGCCGTAGACGTAAGGGGCGCCTTTCTTGGAGGCCGCGATCGCGACGGCCTTTATGCCGTAAGGAGAAGCGGCCTGGGCCTGGCCGGTGGGTACGAACAAGACGGTCACGGTGATCGCGAGGATCAGCGCGGGACAGAAGTGCTTCTCGCGGCTCTGTTTTATTTTGGGCAATCGCGATACCTCCGCATTCAGATACAGGAACAGGGCCTTGATGGTGGCTGTTCTCGGTGACTGCGTAATGGCTCCCGACGACCGCCCATTTTTGCCCGAAGGGTCGGCGCTTGCAGGTGTCAGACACGGCAGGGGAATGTCTCGTTTAGGCAAAACAACCCGCGAAGATATGCATGGCGTTTGTCCGACGATTCCTCTCGTTCGTCGAATCGGGACGGGTCCCGCGTCTGGGCTCAGGCGGTCGGGCTCGCGCTCGGCTGCGGGCTGCTTCCACCGCCGCGCTGCGGCATCAGGGCCTTGCAGGTCTCGAAGGCCTGCGCGGACCGCGCATCCGGGGTGGGGATCCCCCGCGGGCCGGGTGCGTTCGGGGAGGCTGTCGGGAGTACCACGCCGTGATCCTTGAGACAGCTGGTGAACGCCTTCATTGCGCCGCCTTCGCCGCCGGGGCCGCCGCCGCGGCCGTTGAACTGCGGGCGCAGATCCGCGCACGCCTGCGCGGCCTCCCTGCGCTGCGGGTCGGCCGACGCCCCACCGCCCCAGCCGCCGGGGCCGCCCCCGGCGCCGCCGGGCACCCGCTTGCCGTCGGACGGGCGGCCGCTGCCGCTCGGGCGCGGCGCCATCGTGATGCCGTGCCGGGCCAGGCACTGGCGGTACGCATCCATCGTCCCGGCATCCGGCGAGGCCGACGCCGCGCCGGAGTGGCCGGAGCCACCGGAACCGCCGGCGCCGGGGGAACAGCCCGCGAGCACCAGCCCGCAGGCCGCGATCACCAGGGCGCACACGGCCGCCCAGGACGCGGTGTCAGCGCGCGGGGTGGCCTGCCGGGTCGTGGTCCAGGGCATGTCCGTTGTCTCCTCGGGCGTCAGGCGTGTAGGCGTCGGGTGTCGTGCGTCGAGCCGCCGGCGGCGTGCGCGTCGGTGACGAAGACCGAACCCCACCGACATGGGGGCGACCGGGGCATCGGCTGGGAGTTCCCTGACAGTGGGCGTGCCCAGACGTGCCCCCGCACCCGGAACGCCGAGCGATATGCTCCGTTCCGCCTGCCGTGCCCGTTTCGCGGTGGAGGGGCGCTCCCAGGGAACTCCCAGGAACCTCCCAGGAGCTCCAAAGTGCGGGCGGCCAGGATCACGCTCCATGAAGGTGCTCCCACGGCGGCGCAGGGCCGTCCTGATCAACTCGGTGCTCGGAGTGGCGGTCCTCGCGGGCGCCGGCGGTGCGTACGCGGCGGTGACCGGTGGCGACGACGGGCCGGCGCGCGGTGGCGCGCGGACCGTGGCCGTCACCAAGGGCACCGTCCTCGCGACGGTGTCCGGCTCTGGGTCACTGAGCTCGCCGAGCGACGCCGGGGTGAACTTCACCACCGGCGGCCGGCTCACCGAAGTCGCCGTCAAGCCGGGGGACAAGGTGACCAAGGGGCAGTTGCTCGGGAAGATCGACCCGACCGCCGCGACGGAGACGCTCACCCAGGCCCGCGCCGCGCTGACCGCGGCCCAGGCCAACGTCACCAAGGCCGAGGCCGGACAGGTGAGTTCGGCGGCCAACACCGGATCCTCGTCCTCCTCCTCGTCGAGGGGCGGTTCCGCGGCCGCTCCCGCGCCGGCGCCCACGCCGACCGTGGACCCGGCGCAGGTGGCACAGGCCCGTTCCCAGCTCACGCAGGCCCAGAACGCCGTCGACGCCGCGCAGCGCGCCGTCGACGGAACCGTGCTGAAGGCCCCGGCCGCCGGGACGGTCGCCTCCGTCTCGGCGAAGGTGGGCGACACCGTGTCCGGCGCGAGCGGCACCGGTACCGGCGGCGGCAACGGAGGCGCGGGGGGCGGCAGTGGCGGTTCGAATGGAAACTCCGGCTCGTCCAATGCCGGTTCCTCGGCTGCCCTGTCGGGCTTCGTGGTGCTCACGAACCCGTCCGGCATGCAGGTGACGGCGAACTTCTCGGAGGCCGACGCGCTCAGGCTGAAGCCCGGACAAGCCGCCACGGTCACGCTGAACGCCATGTCAGGCAAGGTCCTCAACGCGCAGGTTCTGTCGGTCGGTTCGTTGCCCGTCAGCAGCGGCTCGTCCTCCGGAGGCGGCAACTCGGGGGGTGGGAGCGCCGTGCAGTACGCGGCCGCCCTCACCATCACAAGCCCCACCGACGACCTGCGCAGCGGTCTCAGCGCCGCCATCCAGGTCGTCGTGGGCGAAGCGTCCGGTGCCCTCTCGGTGCCGACCGCCGCCGTGTCCGGGACCGGCGCGAACCGTACCGTCACCGTCGTCAAGCCGGACGGCACCACCGTACGGACGCCGGTCACGGTCGGCCTCGAAGGCGACGGCACCGACCAGATCGTCAGCGGGCTGACCGAGGGCGAGCAGGTGCAGGTGGCCGCGGTCTCCTCGGCCGGCAACGGAGGCTTCCCCGGTGGCGCCTTCCCCGGCGGCGCGGGGGCCGGCGGGGCCTCCGGCACCCGCAACCGCGGCGGGGGCTCCGGCTTCCGTACCGGCGGGGGCGGGGGTGGCCGCGGATGACTCCGCCGCTGTGGCCGCGCCGGGCGCTTCCCGACATGCCGGCCGGCGCGCTGCCGGAGCCCCCGCCGGTGATCGAGGTCCGCTCGCTGCTCAAGACGTACGGGCACGGCGACGCCGCCGTCCGCGCGCTCGGCGGGCCGCCCGATCCGGTCACGGGCCGTCGCCCCGGTGTCGAACTGCTCGTGGAACAGGGCGACTTCGTCGCGGTCATGGGCAGTTCGGGCTCGGGAAAGTCGACCCTGATGAACATCCTCGGCTGTCTGGACGTCCCCACCTCGGGCCGCTACCTGCTCGACGGGATCGACGTGGGAGGCCTGGACGAGCACCAGCTCTCGCTGGTCCGCAACCGCAAGATCGGCTTCGTCTTCCAGTCGTTCAACCTGGTGCCCCGCACCACCGCCGTGGCCCAGGTCGAGCTGCCGCTGGCGTACGCGGGCGTGAAGGCCGCCGAGCGGCGCCGGCGCGCGGTGGCCGCACTCACCCTGGTCGGCCTGGCCGAACGCCTGGACCACCGGCCGAACGAACTCTCCGGCGGTCAGCAGCAGCGCGTCGCGGTGGCCCGCGCGCTCGTCACCGCGCCCGCGATGCTCCTCGCCGACGAACCGACCGGAAACCTGGACAGCCACAGCACGGAGGAGGTCCTGGCCCTCGTGGACCGGCTCAACGCCACCGGGCGCACCGTCGTCCTGATCACCCACGAGGACGAGGTGGCCCGGCACGCCAAACGGGTCCTGCGCCTGGTCGACGGGCAGATCGTCGAGGACGTACGGCAGGCGCCCGTCACCGGCCCCCCGCCGGCCTCGGCCGGTACGCACCCCGGGGCCCGGACCCGCGTCACGGCCGGGGGCGTTCGGTGAATCCGTTCCAGACGCTGCGCTTCGCCTTCGGCGGCCTCGCGGCGAACAAGGTGCGCTCCGCGCTGACCATGCTGGGCGTACTGATCGGCGTCGCGGCGGTGATCCTGCTGCTCGCCGTCGGCAACGGATCCTCCCAGGCGGTGAAGGACTCCATCGAGAAGCTCGGCACCAACGCCCTGACCGTTTCCTCCGGCAGTGGTTTCGGCGGCGGGCGCTCCGGCTCCGCCACCGGTACGAAGCCGCTGACGGTCGAGGACGCGCGGGCGCTCGCCGACCCCTCGGCGGCGCCGCACGTCGAATCGGTGGCGCCGGAGGTCACCACCTCGCAGACCGCGTTGTACGAGGGCGCCTCGCACAGCGTCGGCCAGGTCGTCGGCACGTACCCGGCGTACTTCAAGGCCTCCAACAGCAAGGTGGACAAGGGCGACTACTTCAGCGGTGACGACGTGCTGGCCTCCCGGAAGGTCGCCGTCATCGGCTCCACCACCGCCGCCGACCTGTTCGGCACGGCCGACCCCGTAGGCCGCAAGATGGTCCTCGGCGGTACGCCGTTCACCGTGGTCGGCGTGCTCGCCACGAAGGGCGGCACCGGCTTCCAGGACCCGGACGACGTGGTGGTCGCACCGCTGCCCACCGTGCAGAACGCGTTCACCGGCTTCGGCTCGGTCAGCCAGATCCTGGTGGAGGCCAAGTCCGCGGACGCGACGGCCGGGGCGCAGAGCGAGATCACCACGGTGCTGATGGCCCGGCACGGGATCAAGGACCCGGCCGCCCTCGACTTCAGGGTGGCCGGCCAGGCGTCCCTGCTGACCGCGCAGGCCTCGACGAACAAGACGTTCACCGTGCTGCTGGGCGCCGTCGCCGCGATCTCCCTGCTGGTCGGAGGGATCGGGATCACCAACATCATGCTGGTCACCGTTACCGAGCGGACCCGTGAGATCGGCATCCGCAAGGCGATCGGGGCGCCGCGGGGCGCCATCCTCGGCCAGTTCCTCGCCGAGTCGACGCTGCTCTCGCTGATCGGCGGCGGGCTCGGCGTCGCGGCCGGGCTGATCGGTTCGCACTTCACCATCGTCGGCATCAAGCCGGTCGTCATACCGGAGTCGGTCGTCGGCGCCTTCGCCATCGCCGTGGCGATCGGGCTGTTCTTCGGCGGCTACCCGGCCAACCGGGCCGCGAGCCTGCGGCCCATCGAAGCGCTGCGGCACGAATGAGCCGGCACACGCGGGAACAGGGAGAAGCTGACATGGCACGACGCCGCACCGAACCGGAGAAGCGGCCCGAGGCGGGCGGAGACCGGTTCACGCCGTTCGCCGAGGTGTTCACCGCTTCGGCCGCCGAGGACCCCACCGAGGACCTCGCGGAGGACCCCACCGAGGACCTCGCCGCGGACTCCACCGGCCCGGGCCTCCTGGAGGAAGGGCCCGCGGCGGATCCCGTGTCCGACCCCGAGAGGATCCTTTCCGAACCCCCGGACACCCGGGACATATCGGCCGAACTCGCGGCCCCACCCCGGCCGCGGCTGCCCTGGCTGACGTTGCTGCTCTCGGGTGGGGTGGTGGCCGGTCTCGCGTTCACCGGGGGCGTCCTGGTCGAGAAGAGCCATCTCCAGGGCCCGGCCGGAGCCGGGTCCGCAGCCGGCGGCTCGACGACGGGCCGCAGCTTCGCCGCCGGAGCCGGCGCCGGGCAAGGACGCACGGGCAACGGCCAGAGCAACGGCCAGCGCAACGGCCAGGGCAACGGCCAGGGCAACGGCCAGAGCAGCACCGGGCAGGGCCGTTCCGGGGCCGGGCAGAACGGCCAACGCCAGGGCTTCGGAGGTGCGAGCGGCAGCCCGGGCGCCGGGGCCGGCGTGACCACCGGTACGGTGAAACTCGTCGACGGCACCACCCTCTACGTCACCGACGCCCAGGGCAACGTCGTCAAAGTCACCACCGACACCAACACCCAGATCACCGAGGCCAAGAGCGGCAAGGTGTCCGACCTCCAGCCGGGTCAGACCGTGACCGTGCGCGGCAGCCAGACCCCTTCCGGTGACGTCGCCGCGACGACCGTCGCCCAGGGCGGCGCGGGAGGGTTCAGCGGCGGCGGCCGGGGCTGAACGCGAGAGGGAGGAAACCCCCCTTGGACAGGGACACGGTCGCGCCCGAGGCGAGCCTGCTCGTCGTCGACGACGAGCCGAACATCAGGGAGCTGCTGTCCGCCTCGCTGCGGTTCGTCGGCTTCCGGGTCACCTCCGCGGCGAACGGCGCCGACGCGCTGGCGGCGGTCGCCGAGGAGCGGCCCGACCTGGTGGTGCTCGACGTGATGCTGCCCGACCTCAGCGGGTTCGCCGTCGTGCGCCGCCTGCGCGAGGCGGCCGGCGGCGGGTCCGGGGCCGATCACCTGCCGGTCCTGTTCCTCACCGCGAAGGACGGCGTCGACGACAAGATCAGCGGGCTCACGGCCGGCGGCGACGACTACGTCACCAAGCCGTTCAGCCTGGAGGAACTGATCGCCCGGATCCGCGCGATCCTGCGCCGCACCGGCGCCCCGACGGGCGAGGGCCGCCTGATCGCGGGCGACCTCGAACTGGATCCGGTGGGTCACCAGGTGCTGCGCGGCGGCCGGCCCGTGTCGCTGTCCCCCACCGAGTTCAAACTGCTGGCGTACCTGATGGCCCACGCCGACCGCGTCGTCTCCAAGGCGCAGATCCTCGAGCACGTGTGGGCGTACGACTTCGGCGGCGATCTCAGCATCGTCGAGTCGTACATCTCCTACGTGCGCCGCAAGGTGGACTCGGGCGCGGACGGCGCCGCCAAGCTCATCCACACCGTGCGCGGGATCGGGTACGTCCTGCGCCGCCCGCAGACCTGACATGGTCGGACGGACGAAGCGACGCGCACGCCGGGTCGCGCACCGGATCGCGGGTCTGTCCCTGCGCTCGCGGCTCGTGCTGCTCTCGATGGCGCTGGTCGCCCTCGGGCTGACCGTCAGTGACACGGTCGTCCTCGGATCGGTGCGCGCCCAGTTGGTGGGGCGGGTCGACCGGCAACTCGAACGGTTCGGGGACTCGGTGGCGTACCGGGTCCGGGCCGAGGGCACCCCGCAGCCGTCGCACCTCGGGCGGACGGGCAGCGGCCGGTCCTGGCTGCCGAGCCAGTACGTGGTGGCGTTCGCCGACGCCGACGGGCGGGTGTCGGACCAGTTCCGGCAGCCCGTCGCCGCCGGGGATCCGGGCCCGCTGTGGCCTGCGATGGACGGCGCGCGACTGCGGACCGGGTTCGGGCGGCCGTTCGAGGTGGCCGGCGACCACGGCGGCGGCACCTGGCGGGTGCGGATCGTGCCGGTGGGCAGCGACGACCCGCAACTGCCCGCGGCAGTCCTGGTCGCGGCTCCGCTGGTCGAGGTGTCGTCCACCCTCGACCACCTGGCCACCGCTTTCGAACTCATCGGCGTCGCGGTGTCGCTGCTGCTCGCCGTGGCCGGCTGGTTCGCCGTACGGGCGGGACTGCGTCCGCTGCGGCGGATCGAGGAGACCGCGGCGGAGATCTCCGCCGGGCAGCCGCTGTCGCACCGCATGCCGGACGCCTCGCCGCGTACCGAGACCGGGCGGCTGAGCAGCGCGCTCAACGGAATGCTCGCGCAGATCGAGTCGGCGTTCGCGGCCCGTGGCGCGTCGGAAGACCGGATGCGGCGCTTCGTCGCCGACGCCGGCCACGAACTGCGGACGCCGCTGGCCGGCATCCGCGGCTTCGCCGAGCTGTACCGGATGGGAGCCCTGCCCGACGAGGCCGACGTACGGCGCACCATGGCCCGCATCGAGAGCGAGGCGGTGCGGCTCGGCGCCCTGGTGGAGGACCTGCTGACCCTGGTCCGCATGGACGAGCAGCGCCCGCTGGAACTCGAACCGATGGACCTGCGCACCCTCGCGGTGGACGCCCTGCACGACACCCGGGCCCTGGACCCGACGCGCGAGGTGGCGCTGACCGGCCCGGGAGGCGTGGGCCTGCCCGGGCCGGCGCCGGTCAACGGCGACGAGGCGCGGCTGCGCCAGGTGGTCGCCAACCTGGTCGGCAACGCCGTCGCCCACACGCCCGCGGGTTCCGCGGTGCGGATCGGGGTGGGCAGCACCGACGGCCGCGGGGTGATCGAGGTCGCCGACTGCGGGCCGGGCCTGACCCCGGAGCAGGCGGCCCGGGTCTTCGAGAGGTTCTACCGGGTGGACGCCTCACGGAGCCGGCAGACGGGCGGCGGAGCGGGCCTGGGCCTGGCGATCGCCTCCGCGCTCGTCCAGGCCCACGGGGGAGAACTGGAACTGGAGACCGCACCGGGTGCCGGAGCCCTGTTCCGGGTCCGCCTCCGGTCCGCCGCACCCTGACCTCAGGTCGCGCACCGGCTGCCGGGCTCCGTGCCGTCAGGGCTCATCCGGTCGTCCGACGGAGCAACGGCACGAGGAGCTGTCGACCGGCGCCGACGGGCTCCCCTCCCCGAACCCGAACCGACCGGTGGTGGTTAGGGTGCGAAGTCATGGACGCTGCTGATCTCGACCGCCAGGCCCGGACCTCGTCCGGCTGTATTCCTCCGCCCCTGGTCTCCCGGCTTCTCGAACTCGGCTACGAGAAAGAGGTGGAGTTCCAGGCCGGCCGGGGTGACTGGTTCTGCGCACGCGAGTGGACGCGGCTGCTGGGCGCCCGAGGACGGCAGGCAGAGGCGTTGGAGGTGCTCGCTCCGTACGTCGCCACCGGCTGGTGGCCGGCCGCCCGGGCCCAGGCCGAACTGCTCGAGGGCTGGGGGCGGGCCGAGGAGGCGATCGCGCTGGTCGGGTCGTACGCCAAGGTCGGTGGGCCCGCGCTGGAGTTCTACGCGCGCCTGCTGGCCCGGCACGACCGCCAGGACGAGGCGATCGTGCGGCTGAGTGCCGGAATCGAGGACTGGCTCCTTGCCACTGCTCTGGTCGAGGTTGCCGAGGGGGCGGGCCGGGACGAGGAGATCGCCGCGCTGTTGGCCGCTCGGATCCCGGCCGGGCACCGATGCGAAGGTCCGTGGTGCTGCCGCGGTCTCGACCCCGACACGGCCATCGGTCTGCTGGCCGCGATCCGCGAACGCCAGGGCCGCGTCGACGAAGCGATCGCCCTGCTGCACACCCGGCACATCACCTCCGTGAACAACCACGACCAGCTGGCCGACCTGCTGGCACGTCACGACCGGATCGAGGAGCTGCGTGCGTACGCGGCGTCCGAGCACCACGGGCACGCGGCGCGCCGCCTGGCCGAGTTGCTGGAGCGGCGCGGCGAGGTGGAAGCCGCGATCGCCGTGTACCGGGAGCCGGGCGACTCGGCGGCCGATCCGTGCCGTGCCGCGGTCGAGCTGGCGCAGCTCCTGGCCCGGCAGGGCCGGGGCGAGGAGGCGATCGAGGTGATGCGCACGCTCGCGGACGCACAGGGCGCCGGCCAGGACTGGATCGTGGACATGCTGTGCACCTTGTACGCCGATCAGGGGCGCGCCCGGGACGCACTGGCCTACCTCGACAGCCGCGGGGCACGCCGCGACGGCGGGGACGAGTGGGACTTGTTCAGGGTGCGACTGCGGCTCATGGCCGGCTGCGGCCTGCTCGACGAAGCGATCGGGCAAGCGCGGCTGCACCCCGAGGGCGACGGCCCGTACGTGGCCTGGACCATCTCCGAGCTCCTCGCCGAGGCCGGTCGGACCGAAGAGGCCGTCGCCGTCCTGGAACCGCACGCCCCGGTCAACCGTGACGCTCTGGGGGGTCACCTCATCGAACTCGGCCGGGTCAAGGAGGCCTTGGCACTCCTTCGGCAACGCGAATCCGAGCCGTTCGTGCCCGTCTGGTCGGGCACCTTCTCCGACGAACACCCGCGCTGACACGGCCCTCTCCGCGTGTGCTGCCCGCTCAGCCGTGGGCCCGCGCGTGCAGAGCGCGGGCCATCGCAGAGGACCCGTCGGTCACGAAGGAACGGATCTCCGCCAGATAGGCGTCCCGGTCGACACGGCCGTCGCCGTCCTCGTCCAGCGCGTCGAAGGCCGCACCGGCGTTGTCTGCGGGGTTGCCGAGGGCATGGCGCAGCCGGGTGAACTCCGCCCGGTCGAGGTGTCCGTCGCCGTCGCCGTCGGCCAGGTCGAACAGCGATCCCAGAGCCGGCCTGCACACCTCGTCGAAGGCCTCCTCGCCCGCCCACGCCTCGTACTCCGGGAAGGTCACCCGCCCGTCCTGGTCGGCGTCCATCGAGGCGAACACCTGGTCGTGTGCGGCGCGCGCCACGATCAGGAGCGGGTCGTCGCCGGTCCGGCCCAGTGCCTCGGCCGCGCGTTCGGGCCGGGCCAGGTACTCCTGACGGGAGATGACCCCGTCGCCGTCGACGTCCAGCATCGAGAAGATGTGCCGCTTGGCGGTGATGGTGTCCACCGAGACCCTCGTTCCTGCGCGAAGCCGAAGGAGCGGCGGGCACCGTTCCCACCCCGGAAACGATCAACTCGGCACCAGGTCACCGCCGCCGCCCCGCGGAAGGGCGAGGGGCTCGCGGGCCCCGATGGCCCGGACCGGGACCCGCTCGGTGTGCTCGGGCCGCATCGCCGTGACGCGCACCCGAGGTGGCGGTCATCCAGCGGTCGCCGGGATGCCTAGTTGTTCTGTCCCGGGAGGTTGTGGACGGGTGATGCAGGTCTCGACTGAGGGATCTTGAAATGGGTGAGGGCCTTCTGGCTCGGTGTGGAT